>CAMAVH010000043.1 GCA_945861615.1 Rhizobium sp. Q54
CGGATGCGCTCTTGTCGTCACGCAGTCCCTTGAACGAGGCTTGGCGGAGGATGCCGTCCGCCGTCCAGCCGGCATACTCGACCTCCGCCACCAGTTGCGGTTTCAGCCAGATGAGGCCTTTCAGGTTCGCGGGCTGCGCGCCCTGGAACCGACTGTCTTTGATCCTAAGCGGCTTGAACTGCTTTAGCAGTTCAGCGGTCGCCGTTTGGTTGTAGCCCGAGCCGACGCGCCCCTTGTAGGCGAAGCCCTTCTTGCCTTGATCTTGCGGCAGGCCAACGAGAATGGCGCCGACGCTGCGGCCGGTGCTGCCGGGCCAGTAGCCGCCGATGACGAATTCTTCGCGCCCGCGGCACTTGGTCTTGAGCCAACTCGCGCTGCGGCCCGAGACATAGGCGGCATCGGCCGTTTTAGAGACGACCCCTTCAAAAGCCATGCGGCAGGCAGATTTCAACACCGCCTCGCCCGCCTTGTCGAAATAAGAGACGTAGCGAATAAGGTCCGGCGCATCGGCGAGCAACTCCTGCAGCTTCACTTTACGGTCCAGCAACGGTAGATCGCGCAGATCCTCGCCGCCTACCACCAGCAGATCGAAAACGTAATAAATCAGCTTTTCGGTCTTCTCGTCGCTGAGCGCCGCCTGCAAAGCGGAAAAATCCGTCTCGCCTCGGGCATTGAGCGCGACCACCTCGCCGTCGAGGATGCAATCGTCGAGCCCAGCGCACGCCTCGGCGATTTCCGGAAATCGATGCGTCCAATCGAGACCCTTGCGCGAATAGCAGGTCGCCACACCATTCACCACTTGGACTTGCGTGCGATAACCGTCGAATTTCACCTCATGGATCCACTCGCCTACGCTTGGCGGATGAGTGGCCAGGGTGGCGAGCTGCGGCGCGATAAAAGCCGCTTTGGCGGAAGGCTTCTTCGGTTTTGCCTTTTTCGCGACCGAACGCGCGGCGGCCGCCTTCATTTTGCGCGGCGCTTTGCCGCCGGCGATATCGCTCATACGGCGTCCTGTCTTCACCGATTCGTCGATGCCGGCGATATCCGCCGCCTTGCCGGTCTTGGCATAGGCGTCGCGATGCTTGATCAGCAGCCAGTTGTTTCGCGACTCCTTGCCGCGGCGCTTCATGCGCACCAGGGCCCAGCTGCCCTTCATATGCGCGCCATCGACGGTGAACTTGATGTCGCCCTTCTTCATGGCGGTCGAAGGCGCCGCATCGCCTTCATATTCGAGACGGCCACGATCCCACAATTGCACCGTGCCGCCGCCATATTGGCCCTCGGGAATCGTCCCCTCGAAGCCGCCATATTCAATCGGATGGTCTTCGACCTCGACGGCAAGCCGCTTGTCGGCTGGGTCGAGACTTGGCCCCTTCGGCACGGCCCAGGATTTCAAGACGCCGTTCATCTCGAGCCGGAGATCGAAGTGCAGATGGCTGGCGTCATGCTTATGCACGACGAAGTGCAGCGCCTTGCCCTTCCCCCCGCGCTTGCCGCCCGCCGGTTCCTTCGTCTTGGTGAAATCGCGTTTGGTTCGATAGGTCTTCAGAGCCATGGCAACCGTCCTAACGCCCGTTTAGCCAAAATGCTCGCCGCCATTCACATGAATGATCTGCCCGGTGATGAAGCGCGCGTCGCCCGAGGCGAGAAAGACGAAACTCGGCGAGATTTCGTCCGCCGTGGCAGCACGTCCCATCGGGTTGTCGCTGCCGAACTTGGCCACAGCATCGGCATCGAACGATGACGGGATTAGGGGCGTCCAAACGGGGCCCGGGGCGACGGCGTTGACACGGATGCCCTTTTTCACCAGCGACTTGGCGAGCGAGCGGGTGAAGGACACGATCGCGCCCTTCGTCGCCGAATAGTCGATCAGCACTGGCTGGCCGGCGAAAGCCGTGATGGAGGCCGTGTTGATGATGCAGCCGTCCTTTTTGAGATGCGGCAACCCAGCCTGCACCATGTAGATCATGGCGAAGATATTGGTGCGGAATGTCCGCTCCATATCGTCGGCCTTAATATCCGCTATGTCGTCTTGCGGATATTGCACGGCGGCGTTGTTGACGATGATATCGAGACCACCGAATTCCTTAACCGCCTTCGCTACGGCCTTTTGGCAGAAGCTCGCGTCGCATATGTCGCCCTCGACGAGCAACGCCTGACCGCCCGCCTGCTCGACGAGGCTCTTGGTATCCTTGGCGTCCTGGCTTTCCTCGAGATAGACGAGACAGACGTCGGCGCCTTCCTTGGCGAAGGCGATCGCCGTGGAGCGACCGATGCCGCTGTCGCCGCCGGTGATGATCGCCGTCTTGCCGGTCAGCTTGCCGCTGCCCTTGTAGCTTTCCGCACTGTCACTCGGCGGCGGCGTCATCTCTCCCCGCCTGCCGGGCTGGTGATCCTGATGCTGCGGTTCACGCTGCCGGGTCTCCATGGCCATTCTCCTATTTCCTCAAATAGAAGGAGAACAGACTGCCGCGCGAAACGTTCCTATCAAACACATAGAGGAGAGACGCGATGCCCGATGAGATCAATCCCGTTCAGGAACCATCGATCCCGCCGCCCGAACGCGCGCCGCCACTGAGCCCCCCGGAACCCGCGCAAGCACCGCCTGCGGAAGTTCCGCCGTCTCAAACGCCTCAGGAGTCGCCGCCGCTGGAACAGCCGCCGCAGAATGTGCCGCCGCAGGCCTAAAGCGAGCGCGTTTCGCCGAGAGGCAGCGGCGCTTCCGGTCCTTCGCCCTTGACCGATTCGCTGTCGTCCGTGTCGGACTGCAACAGGCCTTCCAGTTCCTTCGCCGCTTGGCGTGAGGTCTGGATCATCTGTGCCTCGTCCTGATAGACCGCATGCTGTTCCTGCAGGGTCTTTTCGTCATGCGCGAGGAAACGGCGCAGGCTTGTACGCGCGTCTTCGCGGTTGACCCCGAGGTCGATCAGCAATTGTTCGGACAGAAACAGGCTTGAATAGAGCGTTTCGCGAACATGGCCGGCGACGTCGCGGTCCATCAGCAGATGAGCGTGGCGGCGATTACGGGCCCGGGCGAAGATATGCAGATGCGGGAAATGCCGCTGCACGGTGTCGACGATGCGAATCGAGGCGCTCAGGTTCGAGATGGCGACGACGATCATCTTCGCCTTGTCGGCACCGGCCGCGCGCAAAAGATCGGTGCGGGCCGCGTCGCCGAAATAGACTTGGCCTCCGAACCGTCGGATGACGTCCACTTGTTCGGCGCTATTATCGAGCGCGGTGAACGGTACGCCGCGCATGCGAAGTATGCGGCCAACGATCTGCCCGACGCGGCCGAAGCCGCAGATGATCACGGCCGGGCTTTCGTCGTCGATGCTGTCATATGTCGGCGCGTCGCGGCGAGTGAAACGCGGTGTGATCCAGCTTTCATGGAGCGCGAAAAGCAGCGGCGTCGCGACCATCGATAGAATGACGATCATCGATAGCTGCGACGACAAGGCTGCGGGCAGGATACCCTCGCCGAGGGCGAAGCCGAAGAGCACCAGGGCGAATTCGCCGCCCTGCGCCAGCGCCAAAGCCGTGCGGCTCGCCGAGAGATTGTCCTGCCCGGCCAGCTTGGCCAAGCCATAGATCAGCGCCGCCTTGCCCGTCAGCAGCACCAGCACACCGGCGAGAATCAGTGCCGGCGCGCTGAGCAGCAAGGTCAAATCCATCGACATGCCCATGGAGGCGAAGAACAGTCCGAGCAACAGGCCCTCGAAGGGCTCGATGTCGGCTTGAATCTCGTGGCGGTATTCCGAGTCCGACAGCATCACGCCAGCGAGAAAAGCGCCGAGCGACATCGAGAGGCCGGCGACGTCGGCCAGCAGCGCCGTGCCGATCACCATCAATAGCGCGATGGCTGTATAGAGCTCGCGCGTCTTGACCAAATCGGCCAGATAGAACAGCGGCCGGACTAGATAGCGTCCGCCGAGGAAAATAGCCGTCACGCAGGCTGCGCCGATGGCGATGCTTTGCCAGCTCGGCGTCACGGCGTCTTCGCCGGAGGCGAGGAACGGCATCAGCGCCACGATGGGGATGAAGATCAAGTCTTGGAAGAGCAGGACGCCAAGCCCGTCGCGGCCCGGTGGCAAGCCCAGCAGCTCATGCTCCGCCAGCAGCGGCAGAACCAAAGCCGTGGAGGACATGGAAAGACCGAGGCCGATGACCAGCGCGACCGGCAGGGAGAAATTCAATCCGTAGGCGAGGCCGGTGAATAGGATGACTGTCAGAGCGACTTGCGCGCCGCCGAGCAGAAAGACGCTGTGGCGCATCACCCAGAGACGCGCGGGCTTCAGTTCGAGGCCGATGAGGAACAGCAGCATCACCACGCCCAGTTCAGAGACATGGCGCGCGCTTTCGGTATCGTCGATCAGCGCCAAGCCGGCTGGTCCGACGACGATGCCGGCGATCAGATAGCCGATGATGCTGCCGACGCCGAGGCGCTTGGCGAAGGGCACCGCGATGACGGCGGCGATCAAGAGAACGACGATCGGAAAAAGCAGGGATTCCACGGCCTGGCCCAAAACTGACTCGGACGCCGCAACATGGGCGCCTTCGGATCGGACTATAAAGCCTTCACCGCTGGCGGCCTAGAGAGCCCTCAGCGCCTCACGGAATCAGTAGGATTTTTCCGCTCGTGCGGCGACTTTCGAGAGCCCGATGCGCCTCGGCGGCCCGGCTGAGCGGAAAGCTCGCCACCGCGTGGAGCTTGAGCTGCCCTTCGGCAAGCCAGGCCAGCACGTCACCGGCGCGCATGCGATATTCCTCGGGCGTCGCCATGAAATCTTTGAGGCCCGTACGGGTCAGCATAAGCGAGCCATGATTGGCCAGGGCGCGGACATCGAACGGCGGCACGAGGCCGCTCGCCTCGCCATAGAGCGCAAGCAGGCCGCGCCGCTTCAGAATGGCTAGGCTTTTCTCGAACGTCTGCAAGCCAACGGCGTCGTAGACGACATCGACGCCGGCCCCATCGCTTTCCGCTTTGACCCGCTCGACGAAATCCTCGGCGAGATAGCTCAGCACCGGACCCGCGCCGGCCGCCTGGGCGACGTCACCTTTGGCGAGATCGGACAGACTGCCGATCACTCGCGCGCCCCGCATGGTCGCCATCTGGCATAGCAGCAGGCCGACTCCGCCCGAGGCGGAATGGACCAGACAGCTTTTGCCAGGGCCCAACTGCCCGACCGAGAAGGCTAGATAATGCGCCGTCATGCCTTGGAACAGTCCGGCGGCGGCATCCGCGAACCCGAGCGTTTCGGGCAGAACCACGAGTTTCTCGGCCGGGGCGACGACATGGCTGGCATAGGAGCCGGAGACACCGACCCAGGCCACCCGGGTTCCGACAGGGATGGCGGCCCCCTCGCCTGTCGCCAACACGATGCCCGCCCCCTCATTGCCGAAGGCGAGCGGCAGGCCGCCGAATTTGTAAAGTCCGCTACGCAGCTGGGTGTCGAAAAAATTGACGCCGGCCGCCTTGACCTCGACCAACGCCTGTCCCGGTCCGGGCATCGGGCGCGCAAGAGTCTCGGCGCGCAGAACCGAGGGGTCGCCCCAGTCCGCCGCGCGTACGGCCAGCATCGTCTCGCCGGTCAGGCTCACGCCGGACCCGGCGTTTTCTCCGCTTCCTCCTGCGTGACCTGACGCAGAAAACGACGGGTACGCTCTTGCTGCGGATTGTCGATAACTTGCCTGGCCGGTCCGTCCTCGACGATTTCGCCGCCGTCCATGAATACGACGCGATCCGCGACGTCGCGCGCAAACCGCACCTCGTGAGTCACGACGATCATCGTCATGCCGGCTTCCGCAAGGCGCCGCATCACCGTCAACACCTCACCCACCAACTCCGGATCCAATGCGCTGGTCGGCTCGTCGAACAGCATCAGCTTGGGCGATATGGCGAGGGCACGGGCGATGGCGACGCGCTGCTGCTGGCCGCCCGACAGGCGATGAGGCAAATGATGCAGATGGCCGCCGAGACCGATGCTGGCCAACAGTTTGGTCGCCACCTCTTCGGCGTGTTGGGGTTTTTCCTTATAGACCTGCGTCGGCGCTTCCATGACGTTCTCAAGCGCCGTCAGGTGATCGAACAGGTTGAACGACTGGAAGACCATACCGATGCGCGCTTCCGCCCGCGCCTTGGCGAGGTTGCGGCGCGGCTTGAGCATGTTGTTGATCTTTTCGTAGCCGACATGCTTGCCATCGACGGTGATTTCGCCCCAATCCATATGCTCGAGGTGGTTGATCAGGCGGAGCAAGGTACTCTTGCCCGAGCCGGACGGGCCGAGAATAGCGACCACTTCGCCGCGCTTGATGCTGAAATCCACACCGCTCAGCACTTCGCGCTGGCCATAGGATTTATGCACATTGCGGCACACCACGAAAGGCGCGGCATCATCTTCGGCGCCGCGGCTTCCGACGAAACTTTTGATCAAGGCCGGATCGAGCTGCGGGTTGCCGATGACGGCGGGAACGACCGGCGTTTCGGGCTCGGGTGGCGCAACCGCGCCGACCTTGGCCGCGCGGCGCTTTTCGATCCAGGTCCAGAAGCCCGACAGCATGTTGCCGCCCATGCCGCGTTCGAGATCGGTGTTGTACTTTCGTTCGAGCCAATCCTGCACGATCGACAGCACGCTCGTCATGAAGAGATAGATCAGGCCGGCCGCGGTCAGAACGGTGAAATATTTGAAGTTCTGCGCGGCCACCTGATGGGCGCGGAATGACAGCTCGTTGACGAAAATCACCGAGGCGACGGACGTGCTTTTCAGCATGTTGATCACGGTGTTCGCCGTCTGCGGTAGAATCACGCGCATGGCCTGCGGCAGAATGATGCGCCGCAACGTCAGAACCGGCCCCATGCCGTGCGCCGCAGCGGCGATGGACTGGTTGCGGTTCACCGAAAGAATGGCGCCACGAATATATTCGGCGCAGAAGGCAGATTCGTGAATCGCAAAACCGATAATCGCCGTCGTGAAGTTATCCAGCCGGATCTCCAGCATCGGCAGAACGTCATAGAGAAACACGAGTTGCAGAAGCAGCGGCGTGCCGCGCATGAACCAGATATAGACCCATGCGCTGCCGCGCAGGGCAGCAGAGGACGACAGGCGCATGGCGGCGAGGAAAAGACCGATCGCCAATGCGCCGACCATGGCGGCAGCGGTGATTTCAATGGCGATCCAAGCCCCTTTCAGAAGAAAGGGGTGGACCGCCCATTGCAGAAATTCAGGCATAGGCACTCCCGCCGCTACGGAGTCACGTTAAGGCCGGTGGCAACCGCCAGACTATTTGGTGCGGATTTCCGCCGGCAGGCTGACTGCCGGGTCCATCAGATATGTCTTGTAGAGCGCGGCTTCGGTGCCGTCGGCTTGCAGCGTCTTCATCGCCGCCGCGAAGGCCTCCATGAGCTTGGTGCTGGTCTTGGCGAAGATCGCGCCGAGCGCCAGATTGGAGGTCTGCGTGTAGGTGATCTTGAATAAATCCATGTCGAATGACTGAATCGTCGCCGGGCCGAGATAGAAGTCCGCGCGCTTGTTCTGCACCAGCATCGGGCCGCCTGGGCCGCCGGGGGTCGCCGTCAATTCGATCGGTTTGGCGGCGCAGCCCTTCTTGTTCAAATCCTCGAGCGACGCGAGCTGCGCGCCGCCGACCGCCGCAGCGCCCTTGAGGCCGCAGAGATCTTCCATCTTGGTGACTTTCAGCTTGCTGTCCTTGCGCACGACGACGCCCGACGCGCCCTTCATATAGACGACGAAATTGATCGCGGCGGCGCGTTCCGGACGATACTGAATGGTCGAGACGGCGACATCGACATGCCCTGCTTGGACACCCGAGGTCAGCCCTGCAAAATCCGAAACGGCGAAGGTCACAGGCATGCCGAGGCAAGCGCCGATGGCGCGGAAGTAATCGGCATTGAGGCCGGTGATCTTGTCGAGGTCCTTAGCGTCGCGGTAATTGTACGGCGGGCTGTCCGCCGTGGTGCCGACCTTCAAGGGCTTGCCGACGAATTCCGGATACTTGGCCTTCAAGTCGCAGGCCGCAGACGCTGTCCCGCTGCTGGCGACATAGGCTAGGCCGAGCGCGGCGATGCCGAGAAGACTTTGAGAAAGTTTCGCCATGACGATCCTCACGATGCGGTAGTGCGTCCGGATATCGGACGCATGGGGTGGCATTACAAATTAAGTAGCTTCTTTATGTCGGCCGCCGCTTCAGAGGAGGTCGACATAGTGGCCATGATATTGGCGGCCAGCGTTTCGCCGTTGCAGGGATTGACGATATCGAGCCCCGCTTGCTTCATGCGCGCGAGCAAGCCGGGATCGACCAGTGCCTTGTCGAAGGCGGCCCGCAACGCGGCAAGGCGCTCCGGCGGCACGCCCGGTGGCGCATAGATCGAGCGGCCCATAACCTGATTGCTCTGCAGCAGATTGACGATCGCCTTGTCGCGCGGGCTGGTGACCAGATCGATGAAGGACGGCACCTGCGGCAATTCAGGATCCTTCGGACCGATCTGCAAGAGATAGGCGAGCTGACCGGTCTTCACCCATTGCGGCGTCTGCGTCTTCCAACTCGCCCATTGATTGGTGCGGCCCTGAACCTCGCGCGTCTCCATCGCGAGGTTGATCTCGTTGCTGCCGGGGTAACCGAAGATGATCTTGAACTTGGTACCGAGCAGCGCATTGGCCAGGCCTGTATTCAGGCCAAGAGTGCCGAGCTTGCCGGTCGCGCCGATCGGCAATACGGTCTTGCGTGCTTCCTCGATACTACCGACGCCGCTCGCCTTCCACACCGCCAGCACTTCGGTGTCGGTGGTCATGGTGCCGATCCAGCCAAAAGCGCTGGACTTATATTGGATTTCTTCGGTTTCCAGCGCCTCGGCCAGGGGAATGCTCGACAGCGCCATGCCGAACGTCGCGCCGTCCTTGGGCGCAACCCGGTACATATAATTGGCGGCACGCACGCCACCGGCGCCCGGCATGTTCTGCAACACCGCCGTCGGCTTGCCAGGCAGATGGTTTGGCAAGAATTCCATCAGCACGCGCGAATAGAGATCGAAGCCGCCGCCGGCGCTGGTCGGCACGATGAAATTGAGACGTTGCGATCCGTAGAAGTCGCTGATGGCGTCGGCCTTCGCCGGCGCCGCGACCAACGGCAAGAGGCAGGCCAAAGCAGCAGATAGACGAGAGAAGCCAGAGGTCATCATGGGTCTCGCGTTATGTGAATGAGATAATCAATGGTCGAGGAATTCGGCCGGTAGGCTGATCACCGGATCCAACAGATATTCCTTGTAGAGCTTCGCTTCCGTGCCATCGGCCTGCAGCGCCTTCATGGCTGCGGTGACAGCCTTGGACAACTCGACGGTCTGTTTACTCATCACCAGGCCGATCATCAGATCGGATGTGTGGGTGTAGGCGAGACGGAACATCGTGAGGTCGTAGGACTGCACCGAGGAGACGCCGAAAAAGAAATCGGCGCGCTTGTTGTGAACCAGCATCGGGCCGCCGAGGCCGCCGGGTGTCGTGGTGATCTCCATCGGATTCTTGGCGCAGATGGTATTGTTGATGTCGTCGAGTTGGGCGCGCTGTGCGCTGCCGACGGTCGCCGCGGCCTTCAGACCGCAGAAATCGGCGAAAGACGCCACCTTGATCGGATTGTCCTTGCGGACCACCGCGCCGGACGCGCCCTTCATATAGACGATGAAGTTGACCTGCAGCGCGCGCTCGGGGCGGTATTGCACCGTGGAAACACCAAGATCGATGTGGCCGGCCTGCACGCCCGGCATCAGGCCGGAAAAATCGGAGACCGCGAAGGTGACCGGCATGCCGAGACAGGCGCCGATGGCGCGCATGTAATCGGCGTTCATGCCGGTGATTTTGTCGAGGTCCTTCGGGTCGCGGTAATTGTACGGCGGGCTGTCGCCAGTGGTGCCGATCTTCAGGGTCTTGCCGGCGAATTGCGGATAGGCGCCCTTCAGATCGCAGGCCGCTTGGGCGTCACCTGTCGCTGCCAGAAAGCCGATCGTCACCGCCAAAACGCTTAGAATGCTTACGGCCACCTTCGTCGCGCGCATGATCCCTCCCCCTATGCCGAAGCTCGAGTCGGGACCTGATGAGACCGGCCGACCGAACTATATCGGTAGCGATCTATCTGCAAGTCATGTGCCAGGTATTTTCGAACTTGCCCAATGGCGCGCGGCGATTGCGGGAATAGCGAGCAACGCCTTGGCGAGGATCGACAAAGCGGATTTGTCGAAGAGCCGAAGGCAACTTTCCTAAAGTATCGCCCAGCTTGCGTAGCCTGGCGCAGCCGATTGAGCCGCAATTTCAGCTCTCATGAAGACGCTGCCTCCATAGGATCAAACGCTGACGGCTTTGGCAGCGTTTGCCTAGAATCTAAGCGCGCAGGCTTTACGGGGCGGCGAGTTGACAACTATATCGCTACCTGTATTCTTTTCGTCATGCCGTTCACGAGCACGTTGCCGGCCGCGACTTCGTGCCTGACGCTTCACACTGCAGCCGCCGAAGGATCTCATTCATGAGTTACGAGAGCATCACCGTGAAGCCGATCTCGCCGCATATCGGCGCGGAAATCGGCAACGTCAATTTGATGAAGCCGTTGTCGAATGTCGAAGTGGACGACATTCACAAGGCCTTCGCGAAACATCAGGTGATCTTCTTCCGCGACCAGATGATCGACCACGAAGCGCACAAGCGACTCGCCCGACTGTTCGGCGAACTGCATATTCACGTCGGCCCCTCGACGGAAAGCGTGCCGTTGCCCGATCAGCCGGAAATCCGCTCGCTGCATTTCGACGAAAATTCCAAAAAGGTGTCCGGCGAGCGCTGGCATACCGATCAGTCCTGCGCGCCGATCCCGCCGCTCGCCAGCATTCTCTATCTGCACACTGTCCCGCCCGACGGCGGCGGCGACACGATGTTCTCCAGCATGTACGCCGCCTACGACGCGCTGTCGGACAGGATGAAGGAGTATCTCGCGGGCCTGACCGCAACGCATGACGGCCGCCGCGCCTTCGGCCCGAACGCGCCGATCACGTCGCATCCCGTGGTCGCCAAGCATCCGGTGACCGGCAAGAAGCTGCTGTTCGTCAATGCCAGCCAAGTGACGCATATCAACGAAGTGCCGCGCGCCGAGAGCGACGCGATCCTGAAATTCCTCGCCGATCACTTCGCGCGGCCCGAGTGGGTCGTCCGCTTCAAGTGGACGCCGCATTCGATCGCCGTGTGGGACAACCGCTGCACCCATCACCGCGCGATCTGGGACTATCACCCGAACGTGCGCTCGGGTTTCCGCATCCAGATCAAAGGCTCGCAGCCGCCGATACCGGCTTACGCCTAAGACCGCCATAAGATCGGGGCAAACATAAAAAGAGCGGCGTAAGCGCCGCTCTTTTTTCTTGGCACGCGACGATCAGCCGCGCCAGAAAGCCCACGCCTCTTTCGACAGCTTAGTTACGCGCACCAATGCGCGCGCGCGTCCTTCGACACGACCTCATCGTAGCTCGGGTCACCCTTGAGGATGCCGATATCGCGCGAGAAGGCGTTCATGCCTTTGAAGAACTCTTCGGAAATCGTCGGATCGTAAAAGGGCAGATCGCGGCGAATCAATTCGGCGATCAATTCGGCTTCGGAGGCCGGGAAATGCTTGCGGCCGACCTTGGCCGCCAATTCCGGATCGGCCTTCAGCGCCGCATGGGTCTTGAGGATGGCGCGCACTGCCGCGCCGGCGAGCTTCGGATTTTCTTTGAGCAGCGCGTCGGTCGTCGCCAGCGAGGCCATGGTGTAATTGAAGCAGGCCTTCGGCCCGTCGCCGCGCCGCACGTCGAGCACCACCGTGCCGGCGCCGCTGCGCACCGCCACTTCGGTGCCCATGCCGTTGGCCCAGAACCCGTCGATCTTGCCTTCCGCCAGCGCCTTCGCCGCCGTCACGCCGAAGTTCACACCGGCTCCGACCGCGCCCGGCACCGGGGCGATCGTGACCTTGTCGCGCTCCAGGTCGATGCCGCCAGCTTTCAACAATCCGCGCAGGCCCATCTCGACCCAGGGCGCGGCGCCGATGCTTTTGCCCTTCACGACCGAGAGATCGCCCCGCGCGGCCTTGAGATCGGCGCGCATGACCAGGAACCAGTACATGCCCTGCGCCTGGGCGCAGAGCAATTTCACGCCTTGCCATTCGGGGAAGGCGGCGAGCGCCGAATGGGCCGAGCCGCCGACGAATTGGATGTTGCCGTCGCGCAGTTCGCGATAGGCGCGGTCCACCGGAAAGATCATCTCGAATTCGACGTCGAGGCTTTCCGCGGCGAAGAAGCCGAGTTCGACGGCGGCGACGGCGGGAAAATAGGAATTGGAGATGAGATCGGGGACGGCGAGTTTCATGTCGCGAAAGCTCCGGCAGGATGGAAGACGGCGGCTATAGGGCCAGAGAACGCTCCACGCTGCAAGGCAGCGGCGTTAAATCGGCGCGTGTAAAATATTCAACAAACCGCCGGCGATGCCCACCGCCGCCGCGTCCTGGCCCATGAAGCCCAGAACCTGCAAGCCGAGCGGCATCCCGCCAATATCGAAGACCGGTAAGGAAATCGCCGGCACGGCGAGCATCGAGCCCGGCACGGCAAACACCGGGTCGCCGGTCAACATGCCCTTGGGCGCAGGGCCGGTGGCGGACAAGGTAATGCAGGCGTCGAAGCGGTCAGCCAGTGCCGCATGCTGCGCGCGGATCATCCCGCGGCGCCGCAAGGCATCGCGATGCTGCTCCGGCTTGATCATGATCGACTGGGCCAGGCGATCGCGCATTGCCTTGCTCAGCTTGCTGGAATCCTGGTCGTGAAAGACATTGAGCGGCCAGCGCGATTCGTAGGCGTTGATGCGGCGGGTGAGATCGAGCGCCTCGACTAGCGCCCGCTCCATTTGGTCGATGTCTTTGTCCTGCTTGCGCGTGACGATCTCGATCCCGGCCTTGGCGAGGGTTTCGACCGCGCCGAGCAGCGCCGCCTTGGCGCCGTCCTCGGCGAC
The DNA here is from genome assembly GCA_945861615.1 of Rhizobium sp. Q54. Classification (GTDB taxonomy): domain Bacteria; phylum Pseudomonadota; class Alphaproteobacteria; order SMXQ01; family SMXQ01; genus CAMAVH01. The sequence continues at coordinate 13,023 of CAMAVH010000043.1, forward strand.
GTCCCAGCCCGGCGTTTCCAGCATCGCCAGCCGCTTGGGCTTGCGCGCGCTCGGCAAGGCCGCCGATCCGATCAGCCCGTCGTAGCCCGGATCGCCGCCGCAGCGGCTCGCTGCCGCGTAAGCCACACCCCAGGCATCTTCCAAGCTGGCCGCCAAGACGCCTTGCACGCTCTGGCTCAGGATATCCAGGCTGCCGCCGCGATTGATCGCGCCGAGGCTGGGCTTGAAGCCGTAAACGCCGCAATAGCTCGACGGCCGCACGATGGAACCGACGACCTGCGTGCCGAGCGCGGCGCTGAGCATGCCCGAGCCGACCGCCGCGGCCGAGCCGCTGCTCGATCCGCCCGGCGTGCGCGTAGTGTCGAAGGGATTGCGCGTCTTGCCCGGCTCGGTGGCGGCGAATTCCGTCGTCACCGTTTTGCCGACGACGGCAGCGCCGGCTTCGCGCAACGCCCGCACCGAGGCCGCGTCGTGACGGGGCTGGTAACCGTCGAACAGCGGCGAGCCCATGCCGGTCGGCATGTCGCCAGTCTCGATGATGTCCTTGACGCCGATCGGCATGCCGTCGATCGGCGACAGCGGGTGGCCCGCCTCCCAGCGCCCCGTCGCCGCGTCCGCTGCGGCGCGCGCGCCGTCGAGGTCCGTCGCCTCGAAGGCCATCACCTCCGGTTCGATCGCCGCCATCAGCTCGAGACAGCGTTCGAGAAAGGCGCGCGGGCTGTCCTTGCCGAGCGCGAAATCCTCGGTCGCGGACAGATAAGGCCGCTTCTGCAGCTTGAGAGAGGTGATCGCCATGACGGGAGTTTAGACTTTCGACAGATCGTGAGTCGAGTGAGCGAACAATTCGTTCACCGGCACGATGCGGCTGGAAAGACCCTGTTCATAGGAATATTGCGCGAAAACCTCAAGCTGCTTGCGATTTTCCTCGATGCCATAAGGCCAGAAGTCCTCGCCCATCAGCTTGCGGGCGCGATCCAGCGCCGCCACGGGCCAGGGCAGCGTGACGGCGAGATGGCCGATCAAGCCCAGCTCTTCGAGGGCGATCTTCTTCGATTCGATAAAAGCCTTATAGACGCTGACCGGCAGCCAGGGATGCTGCTCGACCAGCGAGCGGCGGATGCCGACGAGATGCATGATCGGGAAAATGCCGGTCTTCTTGAACCATGCCTGCTCGACCGGCTCGTAGTCGGGGAACAGGCGACCGATATTCGGCTTCTTCTGCGTGAAGCAGGGCGGCTCCTTGGGCGTCAGCACGCCATCGATCTCGCCCGATTCCAGCATCTCGTTGAGGGTGCGCGTGTTGGGGATGGACTGCAGATCGACGCCTTCGGTCACCTTGATCGGCGTGCGTTCCTTGCGGCCCGGCTGCTCGGTGCCGCCTGTGCGCCAATGGATGTCCGACGGCTTCACGCCGTACTCATGTTCGAGAATGCCGCGAATCCAGACATTGGCGGTCTGCTGATATTCCGGCAGGCCGATGGTCTTGCCCTTGAGATCGGCCGGCGTCTTGATGCCTTTATCGGTGCGGATATAGATGCCGCTATGGCGGAACACGCGCGACGGGAAAGCCGGGATGCCGACATATTGTGTATCGCCGCGTGCCGTGGTCAGCGTGTGGCTGCTCAGCGAAATTTCCGTGATGTCGAACTCGCGATCGCCGAAGGCACGATGAAAGGTCTCTTCCGGCGACAGCAGGATCGGGATCAATTCGCAGCCTTCCGGCTCGACGCGCCCATCGACCATGGCCGCGGTGCGGTCATAAATCGACACCGCCATGCTCAGTTTCAGCTTCGCCATATCGATTTCTCCCGCCGGATCATAAAATACATCGGTCCCGATATTTAAGGCCGCGGCGCGACCAGGGTCAAGCGCAGCGCCACGCAATCACATGCAATTTGGAGGCCGCGACGGAGACGCCATCGCATTCGGCTGTGGCGTTTCGGCGCGCGGACAGCCGCCCTAACAATGTTCGGGAGACAGGTACTTTTTCCGCGCCACCATCAAGTCTTCCATGGTCACGCCGCGCCGCACCGCCTCGGTGAGCGAGGCGCGCGCCGCGTCGATCACAGGCGTCATTGACGGCACGGTGGCGAAATCCTTGGCCGCGAGATCGAGGTAATGCAGGGCGTTCTTGGTCGGAAAACCGGTCTTGGCGAGGCCGCGTATTTCGTCGAACTTGTTCTCGATCACTGGCCGGCCGGCCATCGCCGGCCCGAGCACGCCAAGCAAGGTCTCCAGCGGGATGCCGAGCGCCTCGCCGAGCGCCAGCCCTTCGGCGAAGGCCGCCATGTAGCTGACATAGATCATCTGGTTGATCAGCTTGATCGCCGTGCCGCTGCCGGCCGGACCGACATGCACCACGCTGGTCGCGATGCAATCGAGCAGCCCCCGCGCCTTCTCCACCGCGCCGGGTTCGCCCGCCGCCATGACCGCCAGCGTGCCGGCGGCTGCGCCGACCGGACCGCCGCTGATCGGCGCTTCGACATAGGCGCCCCCCGCCTTCTTGACCCGCGCCGCATAATCCTTGCTGCGCTCGACCGACAGGGTCGTCATATCGATCACCAGCAGGCTCTTGCCGGGCCCCCTTTTGCTCGATGGGGCGAACAGGCCGTCGGCGCTCCACAGCACCGCCTCGTCGGCCGCTTCGGTGGGCAGGCTGAGCATCACCGCATCGACCTGGGCCGCAAGCTGTGCCGGAGTCGCCGCCGCAGTCGCGCCAAGTCCGGTCAAACCGGCCACCGCCTCGGCATTCAGGTCGCAGACGACGAGCGGATGACCCTTCTTGACGATGTTGCGGGCCATGCCGCCGCCCATCTTGCCGAGGCCGATAAAACCGATACGCATGATCTGTCCTATGATTGGATGCGCGCGATGCCGGGAATAGCGTGATCGTGTTCGATGAAAGCGCGCACCGCGGCAAGAAAATCCGGCAGGTTTTCCCACGGCACCATATGGCCGGCATCGACACTCGCGGCGCGCAGGCGCGGGTTGAGGGCGAGGATTTCCGCCTCATCCTCCGCCGTCACCACCTTGGCCTTGGCGGCACGCAGCAGCAGCGTCTCGCACATGATATGGGGAATATCGCCGAAGATATCTTCGCTATGGAAATTGTGATGGCTCGCCGTCACGGCTTCGATGGAACAACTCGGCAGCCATTGCAGGCGGAGCGCGATCTGCTCGTCCGACCATTTCGGGTAAAGCTTGCGGAAATCGGCCAGCGTCGCGCCGCGCGAGGCCTGCTCGATCAAATTCAGATAATAGTCGAGCGCCCCCTCGTAGGGCCGCCGGCCCGGTCCCGCGAGCGGCGGATCGACCAGAATGAGCTTGGACAAGACGTTGGGCCAGCTGCCGGCGAGACGGATGCCGATACGTCCGCCGAGGGCGTGGCCGAGCAGGATGGGCTTGCGCAATTCGAGGGCGATGATGACATCGCTGATGTCGGCGACGTAATCGTCGAGGCCATAGCCGAGACCCGGCCGGCTCTCCGACAGGCCGCGGCCGCGCAAATCGACGACGACAACGCGATGGCTTCCGGCCAGTTTCTCGGCGGCAAAGGCCCAGGTGACAGCGGGACTGGTGATGCCGGGAACGATGAGGATCGGCGACTTATGCTGACCGTCGCCGGCATAGTCGAGGTAATGGATGCGGATGCCGTTCGCCCGCAGATGGCCGGCGCGCATAGCACCCTTCGCTATGGCGGCCATGGCCTGATCCTTTACGCGGGCATCAGAAGATATTCTTGCCGGTCGTCGGCGATCTGGCTGAGCGTCTTGCCGAGGCCGCCGGAGATCTGCGTGCCGGCCGGCAGCGGCTTCATATACTTGCCGTGCGCCACGAGCTTGAGCTTGTCGACGTTGAACGGGAACGGATCGAGCGTGTAGGTCGCCTCGTCGATTTTGCGCAGCATCACGTCGCTGTCTTCTTCGGCCGACACCGGCACGTGAATGTAGAGCTCGTCGCCGCGCTCGCCGGCATGGATCATATTGAAGTACAGCGCCATGGTGTCGAAGAACTGCAGCTGCTTGTAGTTCTGGAACAAATGCTTGTCGGCGACCAGGGCGGCGGTCTTCTCGTCCTGCAGCAGCACTTCCTTCAGGCGGGCCTGGCGGTTCAACTCGCCCTGCAGCATGTCCTGCTTCATCTGCTCGAACTCGGGCTTGAGCGTGATCGACACGCCCGAGCGGGTCGGCACGACGAAACGGCTGTGGCCGTAGCGCTTATTGTAGAGCCCCCAGGTGTGCATGCTGGAGAGCAGGCCGCTGTAGGCGCTGACGGATTCGTTGTAATCCGGCGAGCCCGAATTGGTCTTCATCGCGTAGGGCGTCGGCGTGCGGATCATGGTGAACGGTAGGCCGGTGTCCGGATCGAGTCCAGGATCGGCATCGTAGAAATCCCAGCCGCAGTCGTGCTTGGATACCAGATGCACCATCTCGTCGAGCGGATCGAGCTTCTCGAAGCGATCGTTGCCGTAGGCCCGCGCCATCTGCGCGCAGAAATCCGTGTGATCCTTCATCGTCATCACGAAGTGCGGCTCGTTCTCGAACGCCGTCTGCACCATCATGTGGGCTCTCTCCCCTTAGCCGGTCTCTGAATTATTCGGCGGCGCTCGCCATGGCTTGGCGCGCGGCGATCTGGCGTTCGGCTTCGTCGCGATAGAGGCGGCGGATGCGCGCGACACCGAGATCGCATTGCAAAAGATTTTCTCGATCATGCACGCTATGCTTGGGCATGCCGGCGAGCGCCACGCGGTCCTGCTCGAGCACGAACGCGCCGCGCTCGGAGCCGCGGTTGCGATAGAGGAAGCGCCAGGCATCGCGCCTCCAGCCGTCAAGCTTTTGCATGCGGTAATTCCACACCAAGCAATTCTCGCGGTCGATCGGCGTCGGGAAGCGGAACAGACGGCCCATGCCGCCGCCCTCCTTTTTCGGATAGGGCAGATCGGTGATCGCCCAGAAGCCGCTATTGGGCAGACGGATCAGCCAGGTCTTGTCGAGATTCACGCCCTGCTGATTCTTGCGCCAGACGACGAAGCCCTGGTCGGTCTTCTCATAGCCGAGATCGGCATCCTTGCGGCCGGCTGACAGGATATGCGTGCCGGCATGAAGGAAGCTGCCGTGCACCGGATCGAACTGATTGTCGCGCACGAGCTGGTAGTTGCAGTCGAAATGCCGGATGTCGAGGAAGCCTGACCATTCGCCGTTCTCGAATTCGTCGGGAAAGCGCAGCGGCGGCGGCTCGCCCTTGAGCGGCAGATTGCTGAAATAGACCCAGATGCCGCCGTTGGCTTCGCGCACCGGATAGGACGTGACCAGCTTCTGGCCGATCATCTGACTGCCGGGCGTCGAGGGCGTCGCCGTCACCGTGCCGCCGCCGTCGATCTGCACGCCATGATAGGCGCAGGCGATCTCGCCCTGGCACACTGCGCCGAGCGACAGGCGCGCGCCGCGATGGGGGCAGAAGTCCTCCAAGCAGCGGACTTGGCCGGATGCATCACGCCACAGCACGATGAGCTTGCTCAGGCGCTTGAGGCCGACCGGCTTGGTGCCGATATCCTCGTCGCGCGCGACCATGTACCAGTTGTCGAGCAGGCCGGTCTCCAGGAGATCGTCCACCGATTGGGCGTCGGACGGCAGGCTCATGGCGGTCTCCTTGTTACCAGGCCAAGCGGCGCAATTCGCTCGCCAGAAGTTCTTCTGTCCAGGCCTTGCCATCGGGGCCGGCGACGCTGCGCGCGTTCAAGCCCTTCGCCATGTCGGCCAGCGTGTCGGCGCCGGCCTCGAAGGTCTGTTCTAGGCCGTCGCCGAGCGCATGGCGGTATGCCGCCTCGACGGGGTCGGCGTTGAAATCCTGCGGATTGAAGTTGAGGCCGCCAAATGCCTTGCTGAGCCCGGTCATGACATCGATCAATCGTTGAACCCGAATTTTCCGGGAAGGCCGCGAAAATGCCGTCGCGGGCGATCCACGGGGAAAGAATACAGGTACCGATATATCTGTCAACCGGCCCGGCTAGGCCTGGCGAACATGCCCGTTTGGCGAGCAAATGCCGCTTGCCGCTGAGCAGATGGGCGGCGATAGTCTGGCCCGCCTGCCCTACTGTTCCGAGGAGTCCCGCGTGGCCGTCACGACCAAGAAAAGCCCTGCCAAAACCAGCACGGCGATTCCCGCCCTGGTCCATGATGCGCAAATCTCGTCGCTCGTGAACTTGGCGGCGCGCCTGACCAACAAGGCGGCGCGCGTTCGCCTCGGCGAGATGGGCGCTTGGCCGGGCCAAATTCCGCTGCTGCTCTGGCTTCTCGAGGAAGACGGCATGATCCAGAAGGATCTGGTCGCCAAGTCGAACATGGAACAGTCGACCGTGGCCGAGCATCTCGACCGCATGGAGCAGAACGACCTGATCTATCGCAAGCGCGGCGACGAGGACAAGCGGACCTACCGCATCTATCTGACGAAAAAGGCTAAGGCGATGTCGGGCGACCTGCTCGCCGGCATGGAATCGGGCGCGCGCACCTTCACGCAGGGCATCGACAAGGACGATCTGGTCGTGTTCGACCGCGTCATCCGCAAATTCATCGCCAATCTCGACGGTTTCGTGCGCAAGGCATCGGCCAAAACCGACGACTGACCCTCAGGTCGGCAGAGTCGCAGCGGCGGGACGGCTCTTACGCACAAACCGCGCCATGAAAAACACCGCACAGAGCAAGGGTAACAATCCGACGGCAAAGACCATGCTGGCCGCGTGATTGACGGTGGCGGAGTCGCGCGCGGCGCCGAAGCCGGCCATATTGGCGATCAGCCCCGATGTCGCCGCGCCGAACGCCGTCCCCAGGGAGCGCATCGAAGCGAGCGACGAAGCGGTGATGCCTTCCTCGCCCGGCAGCGCGCAGGTGATGGTCCGCGAACTTAAATTCGCATGATGGATGCCGATGCCGAGGCCGAGCAGACAGGCCGCCCCCGTCAAAAGCGGCAGCGACAGGATCAGCGTCCCGCTCACCAGTCCGGCAACGCCGACGAGCATCATCAGCGGGCCTGACTGCAGGGTGATGTCTTCACGCCGGCCGGTCCAGCCGGCGACGATGAAGCCGCCCACCGTCCAGCCCGCCGAGATGAGGATCGTCAGATAGCTGATGAGCAGCGGCGTGACGCCATAGGCGACCTGCAGCAGCAACGGCAGGAACAGCGTGATCGAGCTCTGCGTCAGGCCGGCGACGAAGACGATCCACAGCGCCAAGCCGACCGGCGAGCGCAACGACAGAAGCCCCGACGGATAAAGGCGATTGGCCGATTTGCCGTCGAGCCGGAAGGTCTGCCAGACGAGCAGCACGCCCGCGACGATGAATCCCGCGCGCAACAGGGCATCGCCCGCCGGCCCCGCGGCGGCAATGGCGAAGACGCCGGCGGTGAGCAGCGCGAAACGAGCGACCGGGAAGGTCGCGGTCGCCGCCTTGCCGGTCAGCGCGCTGACCTTGGGAATGCGCAGCCACACCAGCAGATTGAACGGCGCCAGGAAGATCAGCATCGCCCAAAAGGAGCCGCGCCACCAGCCGATCTCGGCGAAAGCGCCGCCGACCACCGGACCGAGCAATTGCGCCACCATCCAGGTGCTCTGATAGATCGAGAGGATGCGCGAGCGCTGCGAGCCGACGAAGACGGCGCTGATCAGATCCATGCTGCCGCCGACCACGAGACCGCCGGCGAAGCCCTGAACGCCGCGTGCGGCGACGAGCGAACCCATGTCGGGCGCCAGCGCGCAGGCGACCGCGCCGACCAGGAAGCCAAAACCGGCGAGCGCCATGCCGTTGCGCCGCCCCAGCTTGCGCCAGATCGGTCCGACCGCCGCCGCGCCGAGAATGGCCCCCACCGCATAAAGCATCGACGCCCAAGTGAAGAAGGCGCCACCGCCGATATCGGCGATCACCGTCGGCATGATGATGGCCATCACCAGAACCTGCAGCGCATGGACGATCACCCCGAGGATGATCAGAACGCTGTAAAGCCCGCGCCCGTCGCGGAACAGATCGGCGTAGCTCGAGGGGCTTGCCTCGGCGGCGGAAGGAGCGGCGTGTGTCATGCGTCTGGTCTGATTGTCGTTGTTCTGCGTTTAGCACCATCGCGGGCCGCCTGATAGCTCGCTACTGCGTCCTTGGGGCCGTCGCGTCCTGAGGTGGGACCCAAGCGTCGAATGCTGCAGCGCAGCAATCTCCTTCGCCCCAGTGAAACGATGTCCCATTTTTGGCGTTACTCTCAGACAGTGATGAAAATCACTTCATGTAAAAAACATCATCTGCCGAAAAGCCGAGAAAAAACGCTCTTTCGATGGCAGCACGAGCCTAGCTAATGCCTAGTTTTTGCTATCAAAATGCCAATTGCGAATGTGTCCTTGAATCTGTTGTTTGCTACCCGTATGTCATGGTCTTGCGCGACGACTTTCCGCAAGAACCGAATCGAATAGACGAGCCCCCTCGTCTCGTCATTTTCGATCATGCCTGCCGTGCGCTCGTGTTCGTTGACGCAAGCCGTAACGGCATGCTTTTTAGCCTCGGACCGGGTGGGCGAGCCGATACTATGCCGCCCGGCCACTGCTTTTCAGTCTAGGAGACCTGCGTTAATGACGACCTCCGTACCGGGCCTCAGCCCCGCGCCGACCAGCCATAAGAAGCTCGTGGAGTGGGTGACGCAGATCGCCGCCATCACCAAGCCCCACAGTGTGCATTGGTGCGACGGCTCGGATGCCGAGTTCAATCTCCTCGTCGACCGCCAGCTCGCCACCGGCACCCTTCGCGAATTGAACCCGGACAAGCGGCCGAATTCCTATTACGCCGTCTCCGATCCGCGCGACGTCGCGCGCGTCGAGAGCCGCACCTACATCTGCTCCGAAAAGAAGGAAGACGCCGGTCCGACCAACAATTGGATGGCGCCCGCAGAGATGCGCAAGACGCTGGCGCCGCTGTTCGACGGCTGCATGCGCGGCCGCACCATGTACGTCGTGCCCTTCTGCATGGGCCCGCTCGGCTCGAAGATCAGCGCGCTGGGCGTCGAGATCACCGACAGCGCCTACGTCGCCGCCTCGATGCGCATCATGACGCGCATGGGCAAGGCCGCGCTCGACGAGATGGGCACTGACGGCTTTTTCGTGCCCGCCGTCCATACGGTCGGTGCGCCGTTGAAGCCCGGCGAGAAAGACGTCGCTTGGCCGTGCAACGAAGAGAAATACATCGTCCAGTTCCCCGAGACGCGCGAGATCTGGTCCTACGGCTCGGGCTACGGCGGCAACGCCCTGCTCGGCAAGAAGTGCTACGCGCTGCGCATCGCCTCGGTGATGGCGCGCGACGAGGGCTGGTTCGCCGAGCATATGCTCATCCTCAAGCTGACCTCGCCGCAAAAGCATGTGCGCTACATCGCCGCCGCCTTCCCGAGCGCCTGCGGCAAGACCAACCTCGCCATGCTGCAGCCGACCATTCCCGGTTGGAAGGCCGAGATGATCGGCGACGACATCTGCTGGATGCGTTACGGCGAGGATGGTCGCCTCTATGCCATCAATCCCGAGTTCGGCCTGTTCGGCGTAGCGCCGGGTACCAACCCGAAGACCAACAAGAACGCCATCGACGCGCTCTATGCTAACGTCGTCTATACCAACGTCGCGCTGACGCCGGATAACGACGTGTGGTGGGAAGGCCTGACCAAGGAGCCGCCCGCCGGTTTGATCGACTGGAAAGGCCAGCCCTGGTCGCCCGAGAAGGGCACCGCCGCCGCTCATCCGAATGCGCGCTTCACCGTGCCGGCCAGCCAATGCCCGAACATCGCGCCGGAATGGAACGATCCCAAGGGCGTGCCGATTTCCGCCATCCTGTTCGGCGGCCGCCGCGCCAGTTCGGTGCCGCTCGTGACCGAAGCCTTCGATTGGCAGCACGGCGTGTTCCTCGCCTCCAACGTTGCCTCCGAAGGCACCGCGGCGGCCGAGAACAAGGTCGGCGAATTGCGCCGCGATCCCTTCGCCATGTTGCCGTTCTGCGGCTACAACATGGCCGACTATTTCGGCCATTGGCTGAAGACCGGCAAGAAGACCAGCGCCGACAAGCTGCCGCGCATCTACTTCGTCAATTGGTTCCGCAAGGACAAGGCCGGCAAGTTCGTCTGGCCGGGCTTCGGCGACAATAGCCGCGTGCTCAAGTGGATCTGCGAACGCCTCGATGGCACCGCCGCCGCTGTGGAAACGCCGATCGGCCTGCTCCCCACCAAGGAGTCGCTCGACGTCTCCGGCCTCGACATCACCGACGAGCAGCTCGACCTGTTGCTGACCGTCGATACCGATGTCTGGAAGGAAGAAGCGGCGCTCATTCCCGACGGCTACAAGATTTTCGGCGACCGCTTGCCGGACGAACTGTGGAAGGAATACGAGGCCCTGGTCCACCGCCTCGAATCGGGCGCCAAACGCAAGGCCGTCGGCTAACACGCAGGGCTCGAACGAACAAAGGGCGGTGGAGAAATCCACCGCCCTTTTCTTATCCGCCGCGCGGCGTCATCTGCTAACTTGAATCTATCGTTTCGCGACCAAGATATTATTCCCGCGCAGCGCCGTTCGGCGATGACCGGCCCGCAAGCCTCTCAAGGATCCTCGCCATGCCCAAAGGTTCCGACTTGCTCGTCGCCGCATTGGAGAACGAAGGCGTCGAACGCATCTTCGGCGTGCCCGGCGAGGAGAACCTCGACGTCGTCGAAAGCCTGCGGGGCTCCAAGATCGAGCTGGTGCTGACGCGCCACGAACAGGCCGCCGCCTTCATGGCCGCGACCCACGGCCGGCTCACCGGCCGGCCCGGCGTCTGCATTTCCACCCTTGGGCCCGGCGC
>CAMAVH010000044.1 GCA_945861615.1 Rhizobium sp. Q54
CCGCCGCCGAAATCGACCGCCCAGAGGCCTCGCTTGATCGAGGCGACGATGTCTTTCGGGTCATCGTTTCCGCCGAGCATCACCGTGTTGGTCATGCGCGGCATCGGCCGATGGGCGTAGCTTTCGCGCCGGCCGTTGCCGGTGGCGGCGACGCCCATCAGGCGGGCGTTCATGCGGTCCTGCATGTAGCCTTTCAGAATGCCGTCCTCGATCAGCACGGTGCGGTGTCCCGGCGTGCCCTCGTCGTCGATGGTGATCGAGCCGCGCCGGTCGGGCAGGGTGCCGTCGTCGACCACGGTGACGCCGGGGGCGGCGACGCGCTTGCCCATCAGGCCGGCGAAGGCCGAGGTCTTCTTGCGGTTGAAATCGCCTTCCAGGCCGTGGCCGATCGCCTCGTGCAGCAGGATGCCGGGCCAGCCGTTGCCGAGCACGACATCCATTTCGCCGGCCGGCGCCGGGATCGAGCCGAGATTGACCAGCGCCTGGCGCAGCGCCTCGTCGACCTGGGCCTGCCAGCGCTCGGGGGCGATCCAGCCGTCATAGAGGGCGCGGCCGCCGACGCCGGCGCTGCCCGATTCCTGGCGGTCGCCGTCGCCGGCCACCACCGAGACATTGAGCCGCACCAGCGGGCGCACGTCGGCGGCGCGCTCGCCGCCCGGCCGGAGAATTTCGATAACGCGCCATTCGCCGGTCAGCGACACCGAAACCTGGCGCACGCGCGGGTCTTTGGCCCGGGCATAGGCGTCGATATCGGCCAAAAGCTTCACTTTGGCGGCAAATTCCATGGCCGAAAGCGGGTTGGCGTCGGTGTAAAGCAGGCGATTGGTGCCGCTGGGCGGGGCGGCGAGGGTGCCGCCATGGCCCTTGGCGACGGTTTTGACCGTCTCGCCGGCGCGCGCGATGGCGGCCTCGGACAGCTCGCTGGCATGGGCATAGCCGGTCGCCTCGCCGGCGATGGCGCGCAGGCCGAAGCCCTGAGAACTGTCGAAATTGGCGGTTTTCAGCCGGCCGTCGTCGAACCCGAAGCTCTCGGAGACCCGGTATTCGAGGAACAATTCACCGTCATCGGCGCCCTGGAGGGCGGCATCGGTGAGGGCCTGGACCTTGGGGCGCGACAGGCCGGCCTTGTCGAAAAACAGGCTGTCGGCGGTGGCTAAGGCTGAAACGGGCGAGGACATCGGGCGGCTCCTGAACTGTGCCTGATGAAGATAGGCATTCGCAGGGGCGGTATCCAGCCGCGTCAGCTCATTTCGCAGCGGTTGCGGCCAAAGCCTCGTCCAGATCGGCCAATTCTTCGCATCCTGCCGGGCACAACGCGGCGAGGCGCGCGCGCAGGCGTTCCGCGCCCGGGCGGTCGCCGGCCTGGAGGTGCCACTCGCCGTAATATTCCAGGGCGCCCTTATGGTGGGGGGCGAGGGTCAGGGCCTGCTGATAGTGGTAGCGGGCGATCGATAGATCGCCGCGCTTGCGATGGGCGAAGCCCAGCATGTTATGGGCGTCGGCATTGTTGGCGTCGACGGCCAAAACGCGCTGCAAAAGCCGGATCGCGGCGTCATATCGCCCGGCTTTCGCCTCTGCCGTGCCGGCGGCCAGCTCGGCGTCCGCCATGGCCCGTTCGGCCGAATCATCCATCGGCACAGCCGCTGCGGGGCACTCGCGATAAGCCGCGATAGCGATTCCAAGCGCGAATGCGACGCGGAAGCCTCTGATTAGCATGTAAAATCCTTTCCAAGCGGCGGCAGCGAGATTACATATGATCGGTAAATTCCGCGTCCATCGCATGACGCGCCGGGCCGGCGTTCCGGCGCGCGTCGAACGGTGCCGGCGGCGCATCCGGCGGCCCGGTTTCTTCGTAAAAAGCCTATAGGTTTCACGAGGATAGTGGATGGGCCCTTAGCTCTGGCGCTGCGTCGCGCCGTGGTCTATAAGGCCGCGCGAAGTTCTTCGGCCACCGCGACAGGATCTCGAGGATGAAGTTGAGTCAGGTTTTCGCCAAATTCACCGCCGGCCTCTCGGCCGTCGCCGCCCTCTTACTTCCGGCTTTCGCGTCCGCCGCCGTGCCGCAGCCCTGGACCTTCGGTTTCCAGGAAGCCGCCACCCCGGTGATGCGCGACATCGAAGACCTGCACCATCTGCTGCTGATCATCATCACGGTCATCACGCTCTTCGTCCTCGCGCTGCTGCTCTACGTGATGTTCCGCTTCAGCGCCAAGCGCAACCCGACGCCGTCGCGCACCGCGCACAACACGCTGATCGAAGTGCTGTGGACCGTGCTGCCGGTGATGATCCTCGTCGTCATCGCCGTGCCGTCGTTCAAGCTGCTCTACTTCATGGACCGCACCTCGGCGCCGGAGATGACCCTCAAGGTCGTCGGCCATCAGTGGTACTGGTCCTATCAATATCAGGACAACGGCGACTTCAGCTTCGACAGCCTGATCGTTCCGGAAGACCAGTTGAAGCCGGGCCAGCATCGCCTGCTCGAAGTCGACAACCAGGTCGTCGTGCCCATCGACACCAACATCCGCGTGCTCGTCACCTCCGACGACGTGCTGCACTCCTGGGCCGTGCCGGCCTTCGGCGTGAAGATCGACACCGTGCCGGGCCACCTGAACGAAACCTGGATGCGCATCGAGCGTCCGGGCACCTATTACGGCCAGTGCTCGGAGCTGTGCGGCATCAATCACGGCTTCATGCCGATCGCCGTTAAGGCGGTCTCCAAGGAAGAATTCCGGGTTTGGGCCGAAGAGGCGAGGAAGAAGTTCGCCGCTGCGGATTCCACGGCTCCCGCACTCGCCCATCTGGAGAGCGCCAGCGAAACGCGTCTTGCCGCCGTCGCGCAATAAGCGCCGCGCCGAGACGATAGACAGTTCGAGAGAAGAGGTCAGGTCATGAGTCACGATCACACGCACGCCGGTCACGATCACAGCCATGGCGCCCATGGCGATGAGGGCGGTCACGGCTACGTCGGCGGCTGGAAGCGTTGGTTGTTCTCGACCAACCACAAGGACATCGGCACGCTCTACATCATCTTCGCGATCTGCGCGGGCCTGATCGGCGGCGCCTTCTCGATCGTCATGCGCATGGAATTGCAGGATCCGGGCAACCAGGTCCTCGGCGGCGATCACCAACTGTTCAACGTGCTGGTCACCGCGCACGCCTTCCTGATGATCTTCTTCATGGTCATGCCGGCTTTGATCGGCGGCTTCGGCAACTGGTTCGTGCCCATCATGATCGGCGCGCCCGACATGGCCTTCCCGCGCATGAACAACATCAGCTTCTGGCTGCTGGTTCCCTCGATCCTGCTGCTCATCGCCTCGGCCTTCGTCGCCGGCGGCGCCGGCACCGGCTGGACCGTCTATCCGCCGCTCTCGTCGATCGTCGGCCATCCCGGCGCCGCGGTCGATCTGGCGATCTTCAGCCTGCATATCGCCGGCGCGTCGTCGATCCTCGGCGCCATCAATTTCATCACGACGATCTTCAACATGCGCGCCCCGGGCATGACCCTGCACCGCATGCCGCTGTTCGTCTGGGCCGTGCTGATCACCGCCTTCCTGCTGTTGCTGTCGCTGCCGGTGCTCGCCGGCGCGATCACCATGCTGCTGACCGACCGCAACTTCGGCACGAGCTTCTTCGATGCCTCGAAGGGCGGCGACCCGGTTCTCTATCAGCACCTCTTCTGGTTCTTCGGCCATCCCGAGGTGTACATCCTGATTTTGCCGGGCTTCGGCATCATCAGCCAGATCGTCTCCACCTTCTCCAAGAAGCCGGTGTTCGGCTATCTCGGCATGGCCTACGCCATGATGGCGATCGGCGTCGTCGGCTTCGTCGTGTGGGCGCACCACATGTTCACGGTCGGCATGAGCGTCAACACCCGCGCTTACTTCGTCGCCGCGACGATGGTCATCGCCGTGCCGACGGGCATCAAGATCTTCTCCTGGATCGCCACCATGTGGGGCGGTTCGATCTCCTTCAAGACGCCGATGCTGTTCGCCGTCGGCTTCATCTTCCTGTTCACGGTCGGCGGCGTCACCGGCGTCGTGCTGGCCAATGCCGGCGTCGACATCGCCCTGCACGACACCTACTACGTGGTGGCGCACTTCCACTACGTGCTGTCGCTCGGCGCCGTGTTCGCCATCTTCGCCGGCTTCTATTACTGGTTCGGCAAGATGTCGGGTCGCCAGTATCCCGAGTTCCTCGGCAAGCTGCACTTCTGGCTGTTCTTCATCGGCGTGAACCTGACGTTCTTCCCGATGCACTTCCTCGGCCTGCAGGGCATGCCGCGCCGCATCCCGGATTATCCGGACGCTTTCCACGGCTGGAACTATGTGGCCTCGATCGGCTCCTATATCTCGGGCGCCAGCGTGCTGGTGTTCCTGTTCCTGATCTTCCGCACGTTGACGGCGGGCGCGAAAGTGCCGGCCAATCCGTGGGGCGAGGGCGCGACGACGCTGGAATGGACGGTCCCGTCGCCGCCGGCGTTCCACACCTTCGATGAAATTCCGAAAATCGAGCCGGCCAAACACCACTGACGGCACGATGAGACACAGGCGGCTCCTCCCTCAGGGCGGAGCCGCCGACCGCTTGAGAGAGGATTGACGTGAGCGACGCCGCCCTGCAGATGCGCAGCGCAGTTGATGCCGATGCAGCCGAGAACCAGGCCGCGTCGCCGCGCGTCAGCGACTTCGTGGCATTGCTCAAGCCGCGCGTCATGTCGCTCGTCGTCTTCAGCGGCCTTGCCGGCCTGCTCGTCGCGCCGGGCGAGATTCATCCGCTGATCGCGACCGTTGCCATCTTCTGCATCGCCATCGGCTCGGGCGCCTCGGGCGCCATCAACATGTGGTACGAGCGCGACATCGACGCGCTGATGAGCCGCACCAAGACCCGGCCGCTGCCTGCCGGCCGCATGGCGCCGGACACCGCGATCGCCTTCGGCGTCACTCTCGCGGTCGCCGCCGTCGTGCTGATGGGCCTGATCGTCAATTGGACGGCCGGCATCCTGCTGGCGATGGCCGAGGCGTTCTACGTGTTCGTCTATACCGTCTGGCTCAAGCGCCGCACGCCGCAGAACATCGTCATCGGCGGCGCCGCCGGCGCCTTCCCGCCGATGATCGGCTGGGCCGCCGTGACCGGCGAGCTGGCGCTGCTGCCGCTGCTGCTGTTCGCCATCATCTTCATGTGGACGCCGCCGCATTTCTGGGCCCTGGCGCTCTACCGCTCGGGCGACTACGCGCGCGCCGGCGTGCCGATGCTGCCGGTGGTCGCCGGCCCCAAGGCGACGCGCCGCCAGATCCTGCTCTACTCGCTGCTGCTCGTGCCGCTGACGCTCGTTCCTTACGGCTTGGATCTGGCAGGCGCGGTCTATGGCATTGCCGCCGCCGCCCTCGGCGCGGTCTTTTTGGCCTGCGCCGTCGCCGTGCAGTTCGATCACAGTGAACGCGCGCCGCGCCGCCTGTTCGCCTATTCGATCCTCTATCTCTTCCTGCTGCTCGCCGCGCTCGTCGCCGATTCGCTGCTCGGCTTGGCGCCGGCCGCCGCCGCCTGGAGCCTGCATCTGTGATGGCCCGGTTGGACAAGCCGCAAAACAAAAACCTCCGCCGGCGCAACATCGCCCTGCTCGTCGTTCTCGCCGGGCTGGTCGCGCTGTTCTACGCCGTGACCATCGTCAAGATCGCGGGGAACCTCGGATGAGCGATCTGGGACGCCGCAACAAGTTCGTCGCCTTCGCCGCCGTCAGCCTCGTCGCCGGCATGGTCGGCATGAGCTACGCCGCCGTGCCGCTCTATAAGCTGTTCTGCGCCGTCACCGGCTTCGGCGGCACGACGCAGCGCGCCGACGCGGCGCCCGCCCTCATCCTCGACCGCGACGTGACCGTGCGGTTCAACGCCGACGTCGGCCAGGGCCTGGGCTGGAAATTTCAGCCGCTGCAGCGCGACATCACGCTGAAGGTCGGCCAGGAAGCGCTGATCTACTACCGGGCGACCAACGTCTCGGACAAGCCGATCGTCGGCATGGCGACGTTCAACGTCACGCCCGACAAGGCCGGCCAGTATTTCAATAAGATCGCTTGCTTCTGCTTCACCGAGCAGCGTTTGGAGCCCGGCCAGTCGATCGACATGCCGGTCAGCTTCTTCGTCGATCCGCGAATCGCCGAGGACCGCAATCTCGACGACGTCGCCAATATCGCCTTGTCTTACACCTTCTTCCCGGTCGACAAGCCGGCGCCCCGCACCACCGCGGCCGCGCCGTCGAAGTCGGGCACCGGCGTCAATTGATCAAAGCGCGTAACGCAAAATAGGGACCGCGACATGAGCACTGCCCACGATAGCCACGAGGCCAAGCATCCGTACCACCTGGTCGATCCGAGCCCGTGGCCGCTGCTCGGCTCCATCGCCGCCGGCGTGCTCGCCGTCGGCGCGGTGCTGTTCATGCATGCGGAAGGCCCCTGGCTGATGATCGTCGGCTTCCTCGCCGTGCTGTTCGTCATGGCCATGTGGTGGCGCGACGTCATCCGCGAGGGCGAGTACGGCGGCTTCCACACCAAGGTCGTGCAGATCGGCCTGCGCTACGGCATGGCGCTGTTCATCGCCTCGGAAGTGATGTTCTTCGTCGCCTTCTTCTGGGCCTATTTCAATACGGCGCTCTATCCGAAGGAAGCCATCGGCTTCGTCTGGCCGCCGGCCGACATCGCCACCTTCAATCCTTGGGATCTGCCGTTCCTCAACACGCTGATCCTGCTGACCTCGGGCGTGTCCCTGACCTGGGCGCACCACGCGCTGATCGACAACAACCGCAAGGATGCGATCCGCGGCCTCGCCATCACCGTGGCGCTCGGCCTGATCTTCACCTGCGTGCAGGCCTACGAATATAGCCACGCCGCTTTCGGCTTCTCCGACGGCATCTATTCCTCGACCTTCTACATGGCGACGGGCTTTCACGGCTTTCACGTCTTCGTCGGCACCACCTTCCTGGTCGTCTGCCTCGTCCGCCTGATCAAGGGCCAGTTCAAGCCGGACCATCATGTCGGCTTGGAAGCGGCCGCCTGGTATTGGCATTTCGTCGACGTGGTCTGGCTGTTCCTGTTTATCGCCATCTACTGGTGGGGCGCCGGCTCCAACGTCGCCGGACATTAATGCCGCCGCAAGGCGCTTAACCGAACATGGCCGCCGGGGACACCAGCGGCCATTTTCGTTTTGGAGGTTCCGTGCCGGATTTGCATCCTTCTGACGCGCTCACGTCGCCCTGGCGTGCAGGCTTGCTCTGCCGCTGCCCGCGCTGCGGCCAAGGCCCGCTGTTCGCCGGCCTCTTGACCGTCGCGCCGGTCTGCAAGGTCTGTGGCTTGGATCTCGCGGCGCAGGATTCCGGCGACGGCCCAGCCGTCTTCGTCATCCTGGTGCTCGGCGCCCTCGTCGTCGGCCTGGCGCTGGCGGTCGAGCTGATCTTCGCGCCGCCCTTGTGGCTGCACATGGTCTTGTGGCCGCCGGTCATTCTCGTTGGGGCGGTGGCGCTGCTGCGGCCCTTCAAGGCGACGCTCATCGCCTTTCAATACCGCCATCGCCTCGCCGGCCTGGGATCATGACGGGCGCCTCCTTTCGCCCGCGCCTGATCCCGACGCTGATCGCCTTGCCGCTGTTCCTGACGCTGCTCGGCCTCGGGACTTGGCAGATGGAGCGCCGCGGCTGGAAGGAAGGCCTGCTTGCCGACATGCAGGCGCGTCTCGCCCTGCCGCCGGTGGCGCTGGCCGACTTGTTGCCGCTCGGCCCGGCGGGCAATTATCGCCCGGTCTATGCCGTCGGCGTCTATCGCCACGATCTGGAGATGCTGCTGCAAGCGCGCACCCATGAGGGCCTGATCGGCGTCCAGGTGGTGACGCCCTTGCAACTGATCGAAAGCCGCAGCGCCGAGGATGTCGCCAGCGGCGCAAGCGTCGTCGTCGAAAACGTGCTGGTCAATCGCGGCTGGGTGCCGCTCGAGGCGCGCGATCCCAAATCGCGCCCCGACAGCCTGCCGCAAGGCGAGATGGTGGTCACCGGCATCCTGCGCTGGCCCGCCGCGCCCGGCTGGTTCACGCCGAAGAACGATCCGGCGCGCGGCGACTGGTATTGGCCGGAGGTGCCGGCGATGGCCCGGGCCGCCGACCTCGGCCAGATGGCCCCGGCGGTGATCGAGATCGGCCGCAATGCGGCCGCCCCGGACGCCCTGCCGATTGGCGGCCAGACCATCGTCGCCCTGCCGAACAACCATTTGCAGTACGCCTTGACCTGGTACGCCCTGGCGGCGGCGCTGTTGGCGACCTACATTCTTAGCCAGAGGCGCCCTGCGGGCGCCTCGCGTGAATAACGATCAGCGGCGTCGGCCCGACGCCTGACCGACAGCTTTTCCCGAACCGAAAGCCCCGCCCATGATGGACGCCGATCGCGCCGAATCCCCACTGTTGCAGCACAGCCAGCCCTACAACGAGCTGGAGAGCCGTTTCGGCCGCATCGGCCAGCTCGGCGACATCGCCGGCATGCTGCAGTGGGACATGGCGGCGATGATGCCGGCGGGCGGCGCGGAAACCCGCGGCAGCCAGCTCGCCACGCTCAAGGTGATGGCGCATGAGCTGCTGATCGATCCCTTGACCGGAGATCTGCTCGACGCCGCCGAGCATGACTGGGCCGACGCGCTCGATCCCTGGCAGCGCGCCAACCTCGCGGAAATGCGCCGTGCCCAGCGCCGCGCGACCGCCGTGCCGGCCGACCTCGTCTCGGCGCTGTCGCTCGCCGCCTCGCGCTGCGAGCAGATCTGGCGCCAGGCGCGCGCCGACAGCGATTTCAACCTGGTGCTGCCGTCGCTCAAGGAGCAGCTGAAATTGGTGCGCGAGCAGGCCAATATCCTGTCCGGCGCGCTCAAGCTGTCGCCTTACGATGCGCTGCTCGACGGCTACGAGCCGGACGGCCGCTCTGCCGAGATCGACGTGGTGTTCGACGATCTCGCGATCTTCCTGCCCGAATTCGTCGGCAAGGCGCTCGAGCACCAGGCCGCGAAAGACGCGCCGCTCAAGCCCAAGGGCCCGTTCTCGATCGAGGCGCAGCGCCAGCTCGGCCTGAAATTGATGGGCATCGTCGGCTTCGATTTCGCCCATGGCCGGTTGGATACCAGCCACCATCCGTTCTGCGGCGGCGTACCCGACGACGTGCGCATCACCACGCGCTACGACAAGGCCGATTTCATGCGCTCCTTGATGGGCGTGCTGCACGAGACCGGCCACGCGCTCTACGAGCAGGGCCTGCCGGCGCGCTGGCGCGGCCAGCCGGTCGGCTATGCCCGGGGCATGAGCACCCATGAAAGCCAGTCGCTGCTGATGGAGATGCAGGCCTGCCGCTCGAAGGAATTCGTCTCCTTCGCCGCGCCGCTGATCCGCGAAGCCTTCCACAAGAGCGGCCCGGAATGGGAGCCCGACAATCTCCACCGCCTCTATGCCCGCGTCGAACGCGGTTTCATCCGCGTCGATGCCGACGAGGCGACCTATCCGGCCCATGTCATCCTGCGCTACCGCCTGGAGAAGGCGATGATCGCCGGCGATCTGGAGCCGATCGACCTGCCGGGCGCCTGGTACGCCGGCATGGAGAAACTGCTCGGCGTGCGTCCGCCCGACGACGCCCACGGCTGTCTGCAGGACATCCATTGGTACGATGGCGCCTGGGGCTACTTCCCGACCTATACGCTCGGCGCCATGACGGCGGCGCAATTGTTCGCGGCGGCGGAAGCCGAACTGCCGACGATCCGGGGCGACCTGTCGCGCGGCGATTTTTCCGCTTTGCTCGGCTGGCTGCGCCGCAACGTGCATGGCAAAGCCTCGTCGATCAGCGCCCGGGACATTCTCGTCCAGGCGACCGGCCGGCCGCTTGACGCGGGCGTCTTCAAGGCCCACTTGGAACGTCGGTATCTCTCTTAACCCATTGGTATATCTGGAAAAGCCGGAGCCTTGCCGCTGAGGGCAGGGCCCTTTAGTCTCGGTTTTCCCTTTCAGGAGTGCGCTTTGCGCTACATCAGCACCCGAGGAGCGGCGACGCCGCTCCGCTTCGACGACGTTTTGCTCGCCGGCCTCGCCCGCGACGGCGGACTCTATGTGCCGGAAAGCTGGCCGCGCTTTTCGCCGGCGGATATCCGCGCCATGGCCGGCTTGCCCTATCACGAGATCGCCTATCGCGTGATGGCGCCCTTCGTCGAAGGCGCCATCGATCAGGCCGTGTTTCAGCGCATCGTCGCCGAAACCTATGCCGGCTTCGGCCATGCGGCCGTCGCGCCCTTGAAGCAGCTGTCGCCGAACGAATGGGTGCTCGAGCTGTTCCACGGTCCGACCCTGGCGTTCAAGGATTACGCCATGCAGCTGCTCGGCCGGCTGTTCGACCATGTGCTGGCGCAGCGCGGCGAACGCGTCACCATCGTCGGCGCCACCTCGGGCGACACGGGATCAGCCGCCATCGAAGCCTGCCGCGGCCGCGACGCCATCGACATCGTGATTTTGCACCCGAAGGGCCGCACCTCCGAGGTGCAGCGCCGC
The DNA here is from genome assembly GCA_945861615.1 of Rhizobium sp. Q54. Classification (GTDB taxonomy): domain Bacteria; phylum Pseudomonadota; class Alphaproteobacteria; order SMXQ01; family SMXQ01; genus CAMAVH01. The sequence continues at coordinate 10,544 of CAMAVH010000044.1, forward strand.
CAGATGACCACCGTGCTCGAGAGCAACGTGCATAACGTGGCGGTGGAGGGCACCTTCGACGATTGCCAGGATCTGCTGAAGGGGCTGTTCAACGACATTCCGTTCCGCGACGAAGTGCGCCTCAGCGGCGTCAACTCGATCAACTGGGCGCGCATCCTCGGACAGATCGCTTATTATTTCGTCGCCGCCGTCGCCCTCGGCGCACCCGAGCGCAAGCTGCGCTTCGCCGTACCGACCGGCAATTTCGGCAATATTTACGCCGGCTACGCGGCGCGGGCCATGGGCCTGCCGATCGAGCAGCTGGTGCTGGTGACCAACAGCAACGACATCCTGGCGCGCACGCTGGCGAGCGGCGACATGCGCATCGGCACGGTCCGTCCGTCGCTCAGCCCGAGCATGGACATTCAGGTGGCGAGCAATTTCGAGCGCCTGCTGTTCGACCTTTACGGCCGCGACGGCAAGAAGCTCGCCGGCGACATGGAGGCCTTCCGCAAGACCGGCGCGCTCGCGCTCGGCCCCAATCTGCTCGACGAGGCCCGCCGCGTGTTCAGCGGCGCGCGCGTCGACGACGGCCAAACCATCGCGACCATCGCCGAGGTCTTCAAGGCGACCGGCGAGGTGCTCGATCCGCATACGGCGGTCGGCTTGGCCGGCGGCCGCGCGGCGCCGCACGATGGGCGCAATCCGACGGTGGTGCTGGCGACCGCCCATCCGGCGAAATTCCCCGATGCGGTGGAAAAGGCCATCGGTCTCAAGCCCGCTCTGCCGCCGCGCCTCGCCAGCCTGATGACCATGCCCGAACGCATGACCGATCTGCCCAACGACATCGCCCCCTTGAAAGAGTTCGTGCGCAAACATGCGCGCGCCGCCCAGAGTTCCATTGGGAGTCCCGCATGAGCGTGCGTATCACCACCCTGCCGAGTGGCCTGCGCGTCGTCACCGATCACATCCCGCATGTGGAATCGGCGGCGGTCGGCATCTGGGTCGACGTCGGCGCGCGCCACGAGGCCGCCGAGGTCAACGGCGTCGCCCACATGCTCGAGCATATGGCCTTCAAGGGCACCGAAAAGCGCGACGCGCGGCGCATCGCCGAGGAGATCGAGGCGGTCGGCGGCAGCCTGAATGCCTATACCTCGCGCGAGAACACCGCCTATTACGCCCGCGTGCTCAAGGCCGACGTGCCGCTCGCCGTCGATATCCTGTCGGACATCCTGCAGCATTCGACCTTCGACGAGACCGAACTCGACCGCGAGCGCGCCGTCATCATCCAGGAGATCGGCCAGAGCTTCGACACGCCGGAAGATCTGATCTTCGATCAGTTCCAGGAAGTGCTCTATCCCGACCAGCCGCTCGGCCGGCCGATCCTCGGCTCGGAAGAACTGATCAAAAGCATCCCGCGTGCCGAGATCGCCGGCTACATGAAGCGCAACTACATGGCCTCGGGCATGGTGCTGGCGGCGGCCGGCAACATCGACCATGCCGCCCTGGTGGCCCAGGCCGAGGGCGCCTTCAGCGAGATCGGCAAGGGCGCGCCGCCCGCCGCCGCGCCGGCGCGCTATGCCGGTGGCGAGCGGTTCGAGAACCGCGATCTCGAACAGGTGCATTTCGCCCTCGGCTTCGACGGCGTGCCCTACGGCGATCCGGATTATTACGCCGCCAGCGTGTTCTCCTATCTGCTCGGCGGCGGCATGTCGTCGCGGCTGTTCCAGGAAATTCGCGAGAAGCGCGGCCTGGTCTACAGCATCTACAGCTTCACCTCGCCCTATCGCGACGGCGGCAATTTCGGCGTCTATGCCGGCACCGGCGAAAAGGAAGTCGACGAGCTGGTGCCCGTGCTGTGCGACGAGTTGAACAAGGTCGCGTCGAAGATCAGCGCCGAAGAGCTGGCGCGCACCAAGGCGCAGATGAAGGCCGGCATGCTGATGTCGCTGGAAAGCACCTCGTCGCGCTGCGAGCGGCTGGCCCAGAACATGCTGATTCACGGCCGCGTCTTCAGTTATCAGGAAATCATCGACAAGATCGACGCGGTGGACGAAGCCGCGGTGATCCGCGTGGCGCAGCGCATGATGCGCAGCAAGCCGACCGTTGCCGCGCTCGGCCCGGTCGGCCGTTTGGAGCGTATGGCGCCGATTTCCGCCCGCTTCTCGTAACGAAGCGCGGCGGCGGCGACAGACGGAGGAGAGCTGACGTGTTCGGTTTCTTGCGTCGTTTCGTGCCGATGCCAGACCTGCGCCTTGCCGGCAGCAAGGTGACGCTGCGTCCGCCGCGCGACGGCGATTATCATGCCTGGGCGGATCTGCGCCGCCGCTCGCGCGATTTTCTCGTGCCGTGGGAGCCGACCTGGCCGCGCGATGCGCTGATGCGCGGCTGCTGGCGCCGCCGCCTGCGCCATTACGCCGAGGAATGGGCGCTCGGCGCGAGTTACAGCTTCATGATTTTCCGCAACGGCGACGATGCGCTGATGGGCGGCATCACGCTGAGCAACGTGCGGCGCGGCGTGGCGCAGGCCGGGACCATCGGCTATTGGGTCGGCCAACCCTTCGCGCGCCAGGGCGTGATGACAGAGGCGGTCGGTCTGATGCTGCGCTTCGCCTATGAAGAGCTCGGCCTGCATCGCGTCGAGGCCGCCTGCCTGCCGCAAAACGCGGCGAGCCGCGCGCTACTGGCGCGCTGCGGTTTCCGCGAGGAGGGCTACGCGCCGCAATATCTCAAGATCAACGGCGCCTGGCGCGACCATGTGCTGTTCGCGCAGCTGACTCCGTTGGAAAAGGCCGTGAGTTATTCGGGCTTGAGTTCCACGCCTCAGGCGTGGCCAGCGTCGCCCGACAACATGGCGCCATCGACGCCGAGCTTGGCCAATGCCCTCTCCCATTTGGTGTCGAGGTCGTGATCGAAGATCAGCGCCTCGTCGGCCGGGGCGTTGAGCCAGCCGTTGGCCTGGATCTCGGCGTCGAGCTGTCCGGGCCCCCAGCCGGCATAGCCGAGCATGAGCAGTTTGTGACGCGGGCCGCCGCCGACGGCGATGTCCTTGAGAATGTCGAGGGTCGCGGTCAGGCCGACCTGATGATCGACCAGCAGGGTGGCGTCCTGCAGATAGTCGGCGCTATGGAGCACGAAGCCGCGTCCGGTCTCGACCGGGCCGCCGAACATGACGTGAATCGAGTCGGCGTTTTCCGCCGGCTCGATCTTGAGCTGCTTCAAAAGGTCGGGAAAACTCGGTTTTTCGACGCCTTTGTTGAGCACCAGGCCCATGGCGCCGTCGGCGTTGTGGGCGCAGACATAGATCACCGCGTGGGTGAAGCGCGGGTCGCTCATTTGGGGCATGGCAATGAGCAATTGCCCCGTCAAATATCCTTCTTCGAGCTTTGCACTCATCTTGGTCATACCCCAAAGGTGGAACGGAACCGATCTAAAGGCAAGTGTCTGAGGACTGACAAAGACGTGAAGCCAATTGACGCGCGGGCCGCAAAGCGAAGGACTAGATTGCGGCCATGATCCGGGGTTGTCTGCTCACGCCGCGCCGCTTGTCGCGCTCGCTCCTGGCCTGCGCCCTGGCGCTGGCTGCCCTGGCCTATGGGCCGGACGGCGCTTTTGCCCAGTCGCGCGCCCGTTCGACCGCCGGGGAACCCGGCCCCTCTCAAGCAGGGCAGGCCGGGCCGAATTTCACCATCACCCCGGGCCCGGCGCTGGAAGCGCAGCGGCGCGCGCCGGTCCAGGCCGTGTCGATCGCCGAGTCGGACTGGGCACGCAACGACCATGCCCAGGCGCGTCTGCTCTCGGGCGTCACCACGGCCGGCCTGGCGGGCGACGCGCAGGCCATTCCGCTCGGCCTCGAATTCAAGCTGGCGAAAGACTGGAAGCTCTATTGGCGCACGCCGGGCGATGCCGGCTATCCGCCGCGCATCGATTGGTCGGGCTCGACCAATCTCGGCCGCGCCGAATTCGCCTGGCCGGTGCCGCAGCGCTACACGATCTTCGGACTCACCACATACGTCTATCAGGACGCGGTCATTCTCCCGCTCGCCATCACGCCCGCGATGCCGGGCGAGCCGGTGCTGCTGCGCGGCAAGCTCGAATATCTGCTGTGCGACAAAATCTGCATTCCCTACGAGGGCGCTCTCGCGCTCGATCTGCCGGCGGGCGCGGCCGAGCCGACCGATCACGCCAAATCCATCGCCGGCTTCGCCGCGAAGGTGCCGCGCGTGATCGGCGATGCCGGAGCGGAGACGCGCCTCGTCGTCGAGCATGCGGCGCTGACGCCGGAAAACGGCGGCGTCATGCTCGAGATCTTGGCGCGGGCCGACCGGCCGTTCGGCACGCCCGATGCCATCGTCGAGGGGCCGGCGACGCTCAGCTTCGGCGCGCCCCAAGAAATCAGCCTGTCGGACGGCGGACGGCTCGCGCTATTGCGCCTGCCGGTCGGCGTCGCCGGGAAAACCGACGCGACGGGCGCCTTGCCCGACGCGCCGACCTTGACCGTGACCTTGCTCGACGGCGAGCGGGCGATCGAACAGGACATCTCGGCGCCGCTGTCGGACGGCCATGCGCCGGCGCGGTTTCTCGCCATGCTGGCCGTCGCCTTGCTCGGCGGCCTGCTCTTGAACCTGATGCCCTGCGTCCTGCCGGTGCTGTCGCTGAAGTTGATGGGCGCCGTGCGCGCTGCCGGCTACGCGCCGCGCGAGTTGCGGCTCAGCTTCCTCGCCACCGCGGGCGGCATCCTCGTCGCCTTCCTGGGGTTGGCCGGGGCCGCCATCGCATTGAAATCGGCGGGCCTGGTGGTCGGCTGGGGCATCCAGTTCCAGCAGCCGATCTTCCTCGCCGCGATGGCGCTGGTGCTGACGCTGTTCGCCTGCAGCCTGTGGGGCGTCTTCGCCATCCGCCTGCCGGGCGGCCTCCTCACTGCGGCCAATAGCGCCTGCGACGGCAAGGCGCTGGCCGGCGCCTTCTTCACCGGCGTCTTCGCTACGCTGCTGGCGACGCCCTGCTCGGCGCCCTTCCTCGGCACGGCGGTCGGCTTCGCGCTGACGCGCGGGCCCGGCGAGATTCTCGCCATCTTCGCCGCGCTCGGCCTCGGCCTCGCCGCGCCCTATCTGCTGGTCGCCGCCGTGCCGAAGCTGGCGCGGCTCTTGCCGAGGCCGGGGCGCTGGATGGTTTGGTTCTGCCGCGTCCTGGCGCTGGCGCTCGCCGCCACCGCCTTCTGGTTGCTGACCGTGCTGGCGGCCCAGGCCGGCAGCGTCGCCGCCATCCTCTGCGGCTTGCTGCTGGTCGGCGTGTCGGCCGTGCTCAGCCTCGGCGCCGTCCTGCGCGAGCATTCCGTACTGCGCCGCGCCGCCTGGCCGACGGTCGGCCTGCTCGCTGTCGGGCTCGCCGTCGTTTCGCTCTCGGCCAAACCGGAAACCGGCCGCGCCGCCGTCAGCGATCTGGCTTGGCAGACCTTCGATCGCGTGCAGATCATCAATGCGGTCGCCACCGGCAAGACGGTGCTGATCGATGTCACCGCCGACTGGTGCGCCACCTGCCAGGTCAATAAGAAGCTGGTGCTGGACCGGGGCGAGGTGCGCGGCGCCATCGCGAGCGGCGAGGTGATCGCCATGCGCGCCGACTGGACGCGCCCCGACGCGGCGATCAGCGGCTATCTCGCCGGCTTCGGGCGCTACGGCATTCCCTTCAACGTCGTCTATGGCCCCGCCGCGCCGGGCGGCCTGGTGCTGTCGGAACTGCTCACCGAGCGCGAGGTGCTGGCGGCCTTCGCAAAGGCCGGTGGCGAGGCTCTCGCGGCGCAATAAACCCCCAATCACCCTATGCTTTTAGGGGTATCGCTCATGGGGGCGTGAGATTCCCGGGTTTGACCGGCTCTCCGGCCTCCCGCACAATAGGCCATCATCGCATCACCCCAGCAAACCAGGAGAGACCCCCCATGACCATTAAAGTGGGCGACAAGATTCCGTCCGTCACCTTGCAGCAGAAGACCGCCGATGGCGTCAGCCCGGTGACCACCGATGAGCTGTTCAAGGGCAAGCGCGTCGTGCTGTTCGCCGTGCCCGGCGCCTTCACGCCGACCTGCTCGGCCAAGCATCTGCCGAGCTTCGTGCAGCATGCCGCCGACCTCAAGGGCAAGGGCGTCGACAGCATCGCCTGCGTCTCGGTCAATGACGCCTTCGTCATGGACGCCTGGGGCAAAGCCCAGAGCGCCGACGGCAAGGTGGCGATGCTGGCCGACGGCTCGGCCCATTTCGCCAAGGCTCTCGGCCTCGACCTCGACCTGATGGACAAGGGCCTCGGCATGCGCTCGCAGCGCTACGCCATGGTCGTCAAGGACGGTACGGTGGAAAAGCTGTTCGTCGAAGCGCCCGGCAAGTACGAAGTCTCGTCGGCCGAATATGTGATGAGCCAGCTCTAAGCTGTCTCGCATAGCTAAAGAAACGGGGGCTGCCCTTAAAAATAAAAGGGGCCCCCGTTTTTCTTTGCGCGTCACCAATCGATGCGGCTGAACCACAGCGCCGGATCGCGCGGATTGGCGAACAGGCGCGTCGCCGTCTCGCAATAGACTTTGGCGTCGCTGACGACATTGGCGAAGGCGTGGTAAGCGCCGCCGTCTCCCTGGCGATAGAGCACGACATGCAGATGCGGGCCGCCGCCATGCTCATAGACGACGATCACGTCGCCGGCATGGCGCAGCGTGGCGACGAAGCGGCGGTTGGGCAGCAGGCTGGAGCGCGTCGTGCTGGCGTTGAAGAAGCCGCCCCGCGGCGCCAGGGCCAGTTCGCTGCGGCCGGCGCTGTCGAGCGTCGGCACGTCGGGAAAGCGGCTGAGCAGATCCGTCGCGACTTGCGGCGGCGTCTTGTCGAAGCTGCCCGAGGCTTCGACATTGGGCAGGGCGCAGAGCGGGGGGCTCGCGCTGTCCTGGCCCTCCTCGCGCGGCGTGCCGCAGGCTGCGAGCGTGAGAACGAATAGCAGCGGGAGGAAGCGCGCGGCCGTCATCGCGCGGCCTCAGCTTGCCGCGCCCGCGCGCAGTTCGGCGATGGCGGCGCGGGCCAGGGCGTCGGCGCGCTCGTTCTCGGGATGGCCGGCGTGGCCTTTCACCCAATGCCAATTCACTTTGTGCAGATTGGCGGCCGTCTCCAGGCGTTGCCAAAGATCGACGTTCTTGACCGGCTTCTTGTCCGATGTCTTCCAGCCGTTCTTCTTCCAGCCGTGGATCCAGCCGGTGATGCCGAGGCGGAGATATTGGCTGTCGGTGTAGAGATCGACGGGCAGCGGCCGCTTCAGGCTTTCGAGCGCGGCGATCGCCGCCATCAATTCCATGCGGTTGTTGGTGGTCTGCGCCTCGCCGCCCTTCAACTCTTTCTCCGTGCCGCGCCAGCGCAGCACCGCGCCCCAGCCGCCCGGGCCGGGATTGCCGCTGCAGGCGCCATCGGTGAAGGCCTGCACTTTGGTTTCGAGATCGCCCGAACCTTCCATCGTCTCGTCAGTCAAGGCCGTAAGCTCCGGGTCCGGACACGCTCTGGTGGAAGCGCAGCTTCTGCACATATTCCATCGGGTTCTTCGGCTTAACCCAGGCGCCCTCGGGCCGATTCAGCCAGTCGTAGAGCCGCGTCAGCAAAAAGCGCAGCGCCGCGCCGCGCGCCAGCATCGGCAAGGCGGTCAGTTCGGCATCTGTGATCGGCCGCACGTCGCGATAGGCCGACAGCATCGAGCGCGCCTTGGAAATATTGAACATGCCGTCGGGCTCGAAGCACCAGGCGTTCAGGCAGATCGCCAGGTCGTAGGCGAGCCGGTCGTGGCAAGCGAAGTAGAAATCGATGACGCCCGACAGTTTGTCGTTCAGGAAGAAGACATTGTCGGGGAAGAGATCGGCATGGATGATGCCGCGCGGCAGGCTCTCCGCCGCCGGCCAGTTCGCCGTCAGCCAGGCGACTTCGGCTTCGATCAGGCCTTCGAGGCCGGGGGCGACATCGTTCGCGAGCGTCTTGGTCTCGCCATAGAGCCGTTGCCAGCCGTCGAGCGACAGGGAATTGGCGCGCGTGAGCTTGAAGCCTTCAGCCGCGAGATGCATCTGCGCCATGCCGCGCCCGAGTCCGGCGCAATGGGCCGGCAGGATGCGGCGCGGCGACATGCCATTGAGAAAGCTGACCATGGCGGCGGGCCTGCCGGCGAGGCTGCGCAGCGCCTGGCCGTCGCGGCCGTGGATCGGCGTCGGGCAGGCGATGCCTTTCGCCGCGAGATGATCCATCAAGCCGAGGAAGAAGGGCAGGTCCTGCGGCGCGACGCGCTTTTCATAGAGCGTCAGGATGTAGCTGCCCTTGTCGGTCTGCAGCAGGAAGTTGGAATTCTCGACGCCTTCGGCAATGCCCTTGTAAGACCGCAGGCTGCCGACGTCATAGGCGCTGAGGAATGTGCCCAACTCTTCGTCGCTGACTTCGGTGTAAACGGCCATGGTGCGGTTCTATTTAGCCGGCGAGCGCTTTGGGCAGGCTGAAGATGACGTCTTCGCGCGTCACCACGGCTTCCTCGAGCGAGACGTCGAAGCGGGTCTGCAAAGCGCGGATGACATCCTGCACGAGAATTTCCGGCGCCGAGGCGCCGGCGGTGACGCCGAGCGCGCGCACGCCCTGCAGCTTGTCCCAGGGAATTTCCGCGGCCGTTTGTACCAGCACGCTGACCTTGCAGCCGAGCTGCGCGGCCAGTTCGACGAGACGTTGCGAGTTCGACGAGTTGGGCGCGCCGACGACGAGGATGGCATCGACGCGCGGCGCGATCGCCTTCACCGCATCCTGCCGGTTGGTCGTGGCGTAGCAAATGTCGGCCTTGCTGGGGCCCTTGATGCCCGGGAAGCGGCGGACCAGCGCCGCGACGATCTCGGCGGTGTCGCCGACCGACAGGGTGGTCTGGGTCGCATAGGCGAGATTGGCCGGATCGGCGGGCTGCACCGTCTCGGCGTCCTGCAGATCTTGGATCAGCGTCATGGCGCCGGGCGGCAGCTGGCCGAGGGTGCCTTCGACCTCGGGATGGCCGGCATGGCCGATCAGCAGCACATGGCGGCCTTGGAAGTGATGGCGCGCCGCTTCCGAATGGACCTTGCTGACCAGCGGGCAGGTGGCATCCAACGCGGCCAAACCGCGCTCCTTGGCCTCGGCGACCACCGATTTGGCGACGCCATGGGCCGAGAAAATGACATGGGCGTCATCGGGAATTTCCGCGAGCTCGTCGACGAAAACGGCGCCCTTGGCCTTCAGGCTCTCGACCACATGCTTGTTATGGACGATCTCGTGGCGGACATAGACCGGCGCGCCGTAGCGGGCGAGGGCCTGCTCGACGATCTGGATCGCCCGGTCCACGCCGGCGCAGAAGCCGCGCGGGCTGGCGAGGAGGACGGAAAGGGCCGGCTTGTCGGACATTGCGCCTTGCTTGCAAAAATGGGGCGGTTGCGAAAGAGGGGCTTGGGGCCGCAAAAAACGCGGAAATCCTAAGAAAAACAGGCAGCTTGCGCGTTCTTACCCGACAAGGTAGTAACCCAGCGGACGCAAACAAGCAATTTCCGCGCGCGCCCGGGCGCTCCAGCCGTTTTGGAGCCCCGCCCGCGCTTTCCGAAGGTGCCCCGATGGCCGAACCGGCGATGCCGCGCGACAATTACTACGCCGTCGATCTCGACCCCGATAAGGAATATCTCTGGTGCGCCTGCGGCCATAGCAAGAGCCAGCCGTTTTGCGACGGCTCGCACCAGGGCACTGAATTCCAGCCGAAGATGGTGAAGGTCGGCGAGGCCATGACGTTGTATCTTTGCGGCTGCAAGCGCACGCAGGACCCGCCCTATTGCGACGGCATGCACGCGCTCATTTAACCGGTTCCGGATATCTCCTCATGCGTTTTGCCCCCCGTTTTCTTCGCCTGATCCTGCCCTTGGCGCTGGTCGGCGCCGCGCTCGCCGCCTGCGATTCGACGCGCGGCGTGACGCAATATGCCTGCCCGCGCTTCGGCGGCCTGGAAACGGCGACCCAGCAGGTCAAGTTCCGCCCCGGCGACGGCAAGGATTTGACCGACGTGATGTATATGGTCCGCTTGGACAGCGTGCAGCGTAAATGCCAATACGACAAAAACGGCGTCGCTATCGAGATGTCGGTGGGCTTCGCGCTCGAGCTCGGGCCGGCCAATCCGGACCGCAATGCCACCTTCCAATATTTCGTCGCCATCGCCGACGCCGACAGCAACGTGATGGCCAAGGAGGTCTTCCCGGTGACGCTCGCCTTCCCGGCCAATGTCGGCTACGTCGAGAAGAAGGATGTCTTGGACCAGCGCATTCCGCTGCCGGTCAATCGCTCCGCCTCGGCCTATCAGATCCTCGTCGGCCTGCAGTTGACCGAAGCCGAGCTGGAGTACAACCGCCAGGCGCAGTTGAAGCGCTGAGCGCCTCGAAATGGTTAAAAAGGCCCGGATTTCCGGGCCTTTTTCTATTTCCGTCGGAATTCTCCGTCAGAATCCTGTGGATGAAACTAGTCCTAGCTATGGCGGAGATTGACCGCCCCCAGGGCTGGTCTAGAATGGTCGCAGCGATCAGACGATCTCTGCGGGAGAGACCGCCGGCTTCCAAAAGAAGCGCGGGCGGAGCCGAAGGAGCAACCGCCCCGGAAACTCTCAGGCAAAAGAACCGTAGAGGGATGATGCTCTGGAAAGCGAATCGCGCAGCTTGCGTCGCGTGATTCCACCGACGAGGTAACGCCGTCTCCCATGGCCTGATTTCATAGGTCGGAGGCGGACGAATCTTTCAGGTCCTAGGACAGAGGGGGCTGCCGGCACGACTCGCTGGGCAGCCACGACTCTGAATCGGACCCGAAGGAACGCCCGTTTGTCTGACGCCGCACCCGACACCCTCCTCCGCACCTCGCTGCACGCCCTGCATGTCTCGCTCGGCGCCAAGATGGTGCCCTTCGCCGGCTACGACATGCCGGTGCAATATCCCCAAGGCATTCTCGGCGAGCATCAGCATTGCCGCGCCCACGCCGGCCTGTTCGACGTCTCGCACATGGGCCAGGTCAGGCTCAGCGGGCCGGATGCCGCGAAAGCGCTGGAGGCCCTGGTGCCCGGCGACCTGCAGGCGCTGAAAGTCGGCGAAATCCGCTACACGCTGTTCACCAACGAGCGCGGCGGCATTCTCGACGATCTTATGGTGACGAACGCCGGCGATCACTTGTTCGTCGTGGTCAACGCCGCCTGCAAAGTGCAGGACGTCGCCCATATGAAGGCCAAGCTGCCGCCCTCGATCAAAGTCGAGGAATTGACCGACCGCGCGCTGCTCGCGCTGCAAGGTCCGGCGGCGGCGACCGTCATGGCGCGTTTCGCGCCGGACGCGGTGAAGCTGCGCTTCATGACGGCGGCGGCGATGACCATTCAGGGCGTCGCCTGCTTCGTCACCCGGTCGGGCTATACCGGCGAGGACGGCTTCGAGATTTCCGTGCCGAACGACAAGGCGGAAGCCTTGGCGAAGGCCTTGCTCGCCGAACCCGAGGTCAAGCCCATCGGCCTCGGCGCGCGCGACACGCTGCGTTTGGAGGCCGGCCTCTGCCTCTACGGCCATGACATCGACGAGACGACCACGCCGATCGAAGCGGGCCTCGCCTGGGCCATCGGCAAGCGCCGCCGTGAAGAGGGCGGCTTTCCCGGCGCCGACATGATCCTCGCCCATCTCAAGGGCGGCGCGCCGCGCCGCCGAGTCGGCCTCAAGCCCGAGGGCCGCGCCCCGGCGCGCGACCATACCGAAATCCATGACGACGGCGAGCGCCGGCTCGGCGAGATCACCTCTGGCGGCTTCGGCCCGACGGTCGGCGGCCCGATCGCCATGGGCTATGTCGAATCCGCCTATGCCAAGCCCGGCACGATGGTGAACCTGATCGTGCGCGGCGTCGCCCGCCCCGCTCAGGTCGTCGCCATGCCGTTCAATCCGACCAATTACTACAAACCCTAAGCGCGAGAGCCCTTCCCATGAGCGAGACGAAATACACGCAAGAGCACGAATGGATCCGCGTCGAGGGCGATGTCGGCACCGTCGGCATCACTGACTACGCCCAGGGCCAGCTCGGCGACGTGGTCTATGTCGAGCTGCCGGCCGTCGGCAAGGCGGTCAAGCAGGGCGGCGACATGGCCGTCGTCGAATCGGTCAAGGCGGCGAGCGAGGTCTATGCCCCGGTGTCCGGCGAAGTCGTCGCGGTGAACGACGAGCTGACCGGCGCGCCGGAAACGGTGAACGCCGACGCCGGCGGCAAGGGCTGGTTCGTCAAGATCAAGCTCGGCGACAAGGCCCAGCTCGATGCGCTGATGGACGAAGCCGCCTACAAGAAGTTTGTCGCCGACCTCGGCTAAGGAAACCGCCATGCGCTATCTGCCGCTCACCACCGACGACCGCCGCGCCATGCTCGGCGCCATCGGCGCGACCCTGCCTGGCGTGAAGACAATCGACGACCTGTTCGTCGACGTGCCAGTCTCCGCCCGCCTGACCAAGCCGCTCGATCTGCCGCCCCATGCCGGCGAGCTGGAAGTCGAGCGCGAATTGTCGGCGCTCGCCGGCAAGAACCTCGCGGCGGGCCAGGCGAAAGCCAGCTTCATCGGCGCCGGGGCCTATCGCCATCATGTGCCGGCCGCCGTCGATCATCTGATCCAGCGCGGCGAGTTCCTGACGGCCTATACGCCCTATCAGCCGGAAATCTCGCAGGGCACCCTGCAGATGCTGTTCGAATTCCAGAGCCAGGTGGCGCTCGTCACCGGCATGGA
>CAMAVH010000045.1 GCA_945861615.1 Rhizobium sp. Q54
CGTCATTCCGATTTGACGCCACGCTCACACATACGAAAAAAAATTAAGTGATTAAATTCTTGGCGCGCCCGGCAGGATTCGAACCTGCGACCACCGGCTTAGAAGGCAGGTGCTCTATCCAGCTGAGCTACGGGCGCTCACCGAGAAAAACAAAGGCTCGGCAGTCCGGCGCGCAGCGCGCGCCAGTCGGCCCGTCTGCGCGGCGGTCGAATTCAGCGAATTCTATTGAAGGCGAAATTGGCGGCGTAGCTTTTAAGCTTGAGCGTCGCCTGCTTCGGCTCGTCGAGACGGTAGGGGATGCCGTGACGCTTGGCGTAGTCCACCGCCTCGTCCTTGCTATCGAAGCGCAGCTTGACCTGGCCGCGGGTGTCGGCCGACGAGATCCAGCCCATCAGCGGATCATGCGTCTTGGGCGCCGCGGCCTCGAACTCGAACAGCCATTGGCGGGTCTGCGCCTTGCCTTGCTGCATGGCATTGCGGGCCGGACGGTAGATGCGCCCGAGCGGGCCGCCCTGAACGGCTTCGCTGGTGTCGGCGGGATATTCGGTCTGGCTCACGGACGCTCTCTCGGCTGGGCTGCCTGGGTAAGAAGATGGCCAATTCGGTATCCCGCCCGCCCCCCAAGGTCAAGGGGGGCGTCAAAATCGGGGGGAAACGGCTTATCCTTGCCCTCAAGCCGGCTCGGCTTTAGGTTCTGGCCGCCACAGACGGGGTGTAGCTCAGCCTGGTAGAGCGCCAGCTTTGGGAGCTGGATGCCGGAGGTTCGAATCCTCTCGCCCCGACCATTCCCCTTATCGCCGCCCTGCCCTGACGCACGCGCCTAGCGCGCCGGCGCGAACATCGCATGCTGGACGACATCGCCCGGCTTGAGGCCGAGGCGCGCGGCGGTGCCGCCGGGCAGTTCCAGCACCCCTTTCACCGACCCCTTGGACGGAATCGGCGTGCGGTCCATCGGCACGGCGCGCTGGGCGATGTTCACAACGCGGCCGTCGGCGGCGATGAACAGCATGTCGAGCGGGATGAGCGTGTTCTCCATCCACATGGCGACCGGCTCGCTGCGGCCGAAGTCGAACAGCATGCCGGCATCGGGCGCCAGGCTGCGGCGGAACATCAGCCCTTGAGCGCGCTCGGCCGGCGTCGTCGCCAGTTCGATCTTGAAGGCATGGGTCTTGCCGCCCGCAGTGCGGATGACGAGCTTGTCGGTCTTGAATTGCACGAGGCCGGCGGGCTGCTGCGCCTGCGCCAAGCCGGGCAGGAGCGCACCGAAGGCGAGCCAGGCGCACAGCGGCAGAACCAAAAGGCGGGCCAGGAGATGGGAAGATCGCGTCATCACCGCGCGACCATAGCGCCGCGCCGCGCGCGCGACAAGACAGCGCGCCGCGATCTCATCGCGGCGAAGGGCTCACGTCCGGCATGAGAGGATTAGCCGAGGCGAATGTCGGCGGCCTGCGGGCCCTTGGGCCCTTCGGTGATCAGCACCTCGACCGCCTGGCCAGGCTCGAGCTGCTGGATGCCGGCGCGGCGCAAGGTCACGACATGGACGAACACGTCGCGCTGGCTCTCCGCCGGCGTGACGAATCCGAAGCCCTTTTCGGCGTTGAACCATTTCACCGTGGCGCCGGTGAAGTTGGCGCCGGCTCGATCGACCGGAGCCGCAGCCGCGCCGTTGGCGCGCGGTGCCTTTTCCGCAGGCTTGGCGGTCGACGCATCGACATCGACGATGCGCGTCACCTGCAAACCCTTCGACCGCTTGACGGCTTCGCACACCACCGTCGCGCCGGGTTGCAACTCTTGAAAGCCGGCGTCACGCAACACGGACAAATGCAAGAACGCGTCGCTCGACCCATCGGACGGCGTAACGAACCCGAAACCCTTTACTGCATTGAACCACTTCACCGTCCCTCGAAGCTCGAAGGTCGGTCCTGCCAGGTCCGCAGAACTGTATTCAATCATCTGCAAGTCTTCCCCCGCACCCCATGGAAGCCTTTTCTTATTACACGGAATCGTAACACTTTTCAGCTTGACCCGCCAAGCGCTCGGCGTGTGGCGCCGGAACCAGCGTAAAATGCCGGTAGAATGACGACGCAATTGCAAAAAACCACCCGGAATAGACGGGCTTCGCCGCCAACCATCTATTCCTTGTGGGCCGCGCGGCGGCTCTGCGCGCTCAGAGGAAGAAGACCCAGGTCATCAGCAGGAACAGCGGCAACAAAATCGCGCCCGACCAGGCCATGTAGCCGAAGAAACTGGGCATGGCGACGCCGCGATGCTCGGCGATGGCGCGCACCATGAAGTTGGGCGCGTTGCCGATATAAGTGTTGGCGCCCATGAACACCGCGCCCGCCGAAATCGCGATCAGCGTCGAGGCCAGCGGCCCGGTCAACGTGGCGGCATCGCCGCCCGCCGTGTTGAAGAAGACGAGATAGGTCGGGGCATTGTCGAGGAAGCTCGACAGCAGGCCGGTGAGCCAGAAGTAGGCCGCGTCGATCGGCCGGCCCGCCTCGTCCGTCACCGCGCCGACGACGGCGCCGAGCGCGCCCTGCTCGCCGGCCCGCAGAATCGCGATGGCCGGCACGATGGTCAGGAAGATGCCGATGAAGAGCTTGGCGACTTCCAGCATCGGCTCCCAACTGAAATGATTGGCCTGGCGGCTTTCGTCGCTGGTCAGAGCGAGCGACAAGCCGACGATCACGAGCAGCAGGCCGTCGCGCACCAGCGCCTCCAGCGTCACCGACACATGATAGAGGCTGACGGCGACGCCCGATTGCCAAACGCCGCTGAGCAGCACCGCACCGATCACGCCGAGCAACAGCAGCAGATTGATCTTGCCCTCGATGCGAATGCCGCCCTCCGCCTTGTCGCGCCGGGGCGCGCTCCCCTCCTCCTGGCGGCTCATGTAACTGTCGAGCGCGAAAAAAATGACGAGCAGCAGACCGGCCACCAGCGCCATCGGCAGAAACAAATGCGTCGTCGGCCAGAAGAACGGCACGCCCTTGAGAAAGCCGAGGAACAGCGGTGGATCGCCGAGCGGCGTCAAGGAGCCGCCGATATTGGCGACGAGGAAAATGAAAAAAACGACGACATGCACCTTGCGCTTACGCCAGGCATTGGCTTCGATCAGCGGGCGGATCAACAGCATCGCCGCGCCGGTCGTGCCCATTAGGCTGGCGATTCCGGTGCCGATGGCGAGGAAGGCGGTGTTGACCAGCGGTGTGCCGTGCGGATGGCCGACGATGCGGATGCCGCCCGCGACGGTGAAAAGCGCGAGCAAAAGAATGATGAAGGGGACATATTCGAGCAGGACGGTGTGCAGCGTCTCGTAGAGCGCCGCCCCCGGGCCGAAGACAGCCGTGAACGGCAAGAGAAAGGCGAGCGCCCAAAACAGCGCGATCTTGCCATAGTGGCGATGCCAGACATGCGGCGCGAACAGCGGCATGAGCGCGATGGAGAGCAGGATGCCGGCGAAAGGCACGACCCAGACGAGACCGAGCGCGGCGCCGTCGGCGTGGGGCGCCGCGTCCGTCGCGGCGCCGGCCGCCGAGGCCAAGGGCAGCAGAAGGGCCGAAAGCCCGAGGATGGAGACAATGCGGAACATGCGCTCCTGCGCGACAACGGATCGTAGCGGCAGTATGGCCCAGGGCACCGTCACGGCCAACCGAAAGCGGCCCGGCGTTCGTCGATGGGCGGTCCTGCTGCTCGGCGGCGCGCTGATTGCCGCTTGCGGCCCACGGGCTACCGAGTCGCCGCCGGCCTTCGTCGATGCCTTCATTCGCGACGGGGCGAGCGGCCAAGATCTGACCTTCCCCGAATTTCTCGACAAGCTGGCAAAGGCCGATGCGCTGCTGCTCGGCGAACAGCACGACAATCCCGATCATCATCGCATGCAGTCGCGAATCGCGCGCGAACTGGCGGCGCGTGGCCGCCGTCTCGTCGTCGCTTTCGAAATGATCGATAACGGCCAGCAGACGCTACTCGACCAGTTTCTCGCGGCCCGCCCGCGCGACGCCGCCGCGCTCGGCGATCTGCTCGGCTGGGAGCAGAGCGGCTGGCCCGATTGGGCGCATTATGAACCGATCGCCGACGCGGCCTTGGCACAGCCGAACCCGCCGGCAAAACCGATCCGACCGGCCAATCTGCCGATCGCGACGGCGCGCGACATCGCCCGCAATGGCCTCGCCGCCAAGAGCCTCGATGCCGCGCTCGCCGAGACGCTGCGACAGGCGGCGGCGCGCGATCCGGCGGTGCTTGCGGCCCATGGCGCAGACATCCGCGCCTCGCACTGCGGCATGTTGCCGGAGAGCGCTCTCGCCCCCTTCGCCCTCGCGCAATATGCGCGCGACAGGGTGATGGCGGAGAGCATCGCCGCGGCGAGCCGCGACGCCCCCGGGGCCCTGGTGCTGCTCATCGCCGGCAATGGCCATGCGCGCCGCGATGTCGGCGTGCCGCTGCATCTGGCGCGGCTGCGGCCGGGCCTCAAGGTTCTGTCGATGGGATTGCTCGAGGGCGATGCGCCGCCCGAAACGGCGCCGTTCGATCTGGTCTGGCTGAGCGCGCCGATGCCGCGCGAGGACCCTTGCGCCGCCTTCCGCGCAGCGGCGCGGCAATAGGCCGTCGGCCGACTAGCGGTCCTGTCCGGTCTTGGCCGCGCTGAGAGCCGGGCCGGGACGCCAGGCGCGCACGGCGACCGGCGCGCCGTTCTGGCTACGCAACATGCGCACGTCCTCGGCAATCTTCGCCGGCGCCGGCGCGAAGGAGCCGGCCATGCTGCTCTGCGCGATGATTGTGCCGCGTCCGGCGGCGAGCGCCGCCGCATAGGCCGCATTCTTGCCGACCAAGCCATTGAGGCGCTCGGCAGGCATATGGGCGAAACGGCGCCAGATGTCTTCCATGAAGTCGGCGGCGCCGCGGCTGAGGGCTTCGGCCGGCAGTTCTTCCGGCCGGCCATCGACCATCAAACGTTCCAGGTTGGGCTCGATGGGCCCCAGTTCGTCGGCGACGAACACCGCCGGCATCAGCAGCCCGCCCCTGTCGTCCGCGCGGCCGGCATAGGCGGCCTGGGCGATGAACAGCAGGCGATGAAGCTTCTGCAACGGCAGATGCATATCGTCGGCACGGGCGCGGTCGAGCAGCCAGACGGCGATGTCGAACGCGGTCCGCGCCGCGGGCGCGCCGAGGGCGTTTGTCGCCACGCTCGGCGCTTTTTCGGAAAGATCGGCCATGCTGCGGTTTTAGGCCGAATTGCCTAACGGCCGGTTAAAGCCCTGCGGCAGGCTTACGAGGCGGCATCAAAGCCATGGCCCGGCTTGACCTGCGCGTCCTGCAGGATGTCACGGCTGGCGCCATAGGCCTGCTCGGCGGCGCGCAGCCGCTCGTAAAACGGTAGCGGCTGCGCCACCAAAAGTCCGGTGGCGATCATGCGTTCGGGCGGCGGCAGATGCGGATCGATTTGGAATGCGTTGGCCGGTTCGCGCGCCGCAACGCTGCCGGACGGTGGCGACGGGCGATCCTGCTGCTGTGATTGGCTGTCATCACGGGGCGAGCGCGGATCGAACGACTGGGGACGCGGCTCCTGCGGCGCCGCCTCCTCCTGGCCGCCATTGGCGCGGCTCTCGCTGAGGCCGGCGACGACGTTCTGATCGGCTTCATGCGCCACTTGGCGCGCGGCGGGCGCGAAGCGCGCTGCGACGTTGCCGAGATTGCTATACTGGGACCTCAAGAGCGAGATGCCCGCCATGATCTGTCTTCTTTGCTGATCACCTATCCTTTCGAGATGCGCCCGCGCGGTTAAAGAGTCAAGTCAACTGCGTGAACTAAATACATAAAATACCACACAAATTTTAATAAACTTCATGCGGTTCCGGCGCTCGGTCTAGGATCATTCAGCAAGATCAATTCGCTGCGTTGTCCGCGCGCGGCGCCCGCGTCCGTCAGCGTCAATCAGGTTCAAACATGCCCTTCCCCGCCTTCCGCCGCGCCGCCGCGACCCTCAGCCTGCTCTGCCTCTTCACCGGCCTGCCATTGGTGCCGGCCCTGGCGCAGCTCAACGAGATGGAAAAACTCAAGGGCGCCCGCGAGGCCTACGACGCCAAGAACTACGACAAGGCGTTCTACGACTGGCTCGGCCTCTGCCAAGCCGGCAATCGCGGCGCCTGCTTCAACCTTGGCCTGATGTACGCCAACGGCACCGGCGCGCCGCAGGATTACGTCGAGTCTTACAAATGGATGCAGTTGGCCGCAGAAGCAGGCCTGCCTGAAGCGATCAGGGCCCGCGCCCGGCTCGCCTCCGACATGAGCGCCAGCGAGATCAAGCTGGCGATGGACCGCGCCGAGCAATGGAAGATCGACGTCGGCCGGCGCTAGCCTTGCTCGGCATCGTCCTTGGCCGGCTGGCGCCGCCGGCCGCTGATCTCGGCGCCGGCGCCGCGCCCGAGGCATAGGAAACAGGCCGCCGCCAGCAAGGCGCTGACCGCCATGAGGGCGAAGGCCGGCGGAAAATCGGCGGCGGCGAGCCCGGTCCCGCCGCGCCAGACGATCATCTGCTGCAACACGAAGCCCGCGACCGCCGCGCCGACGCTCATGGACAATTGCTGATTCATGCTGACGAAGCTGGTCGCCTTGCTCATGTCGGGCGGGGTCACGTCGGCATAGGCGAGCGAATTCATGCTGGTGTACTGGATCGAGCGGACGAAACCGTAGAGCAGCAAAACGACGAAGATCACCGCCGCCGGAGTCGCCGCGCTGAAGGCGCCGAAACCGACGACGAAGGCCGCCGTGAGCAAAGACACGCCGGTCATCACCCGGCGAAAGCCGAAGCTGCGCAAGATATAGGGCGCCCAGGCCTTCATCGGCATGGCCCCGACGGCGACGGCGAACACCAGCATGCCGGAGGCGAATGCCGTCATGCCGAAGCCGACCTGCAGCATCAGCGGCATCATGACCTGCACGGAGCCGGAGGCGATGCGGTAGATGAAGCCGCCGATGATCGTCCAACGGAAGGTGCGGATCGTCAAAAGCCGGAGCTGCACGATGGGATGCGGCGTCACGCGGGCATGCAGCACATACAACGCCATGCAGGTCGCGCCCAGCGCGAGCAAACCGATAGTCACGGCATGAGAGACGATGCCGCGGTCGATGGTCTCGAAGCCGAAGACCAGCCCGGCCAGGCCGAGGCCGGCCAGCAGGCTGCCGCGCAGATCCAGCGGCGCGACGTTCGTCTCGCGCACGTCCTCCATGTAGCGGGTCGCCAGCCACAGGCTGATCGCACCGATCGGCACATTGATCAGGAAGATCCAGTGCCAGCTGAAATAGGTGCTGATGAAGCCGCCGAGCGGCGGGCCGAGCACCGGGCCGATCAAGGCCGGAATGGTCAGATAGGCCAGTGCCGGCACCAGCTCCGACTTCGGCACCGAGCGCAGGATGATCAGGCGTCCGACGGGCGACATCATCGCGCCGCCCATGCCTTGCAGCACGCGGGCAGCGACCAGCATCGCCGCAGAATCGGCGGCGGCGCAAAGCACGGAAGCGAGCGTGAAGACGCCGATGGCGAGGCGGAAGACGTTGCGCGACCCGTAGCGGTCGGCGACCCAACCGCTCAAAGGAATGAACACCGCCAGGCTGAGCAGATAGGCCGTGACCGCAAGATTGAGATGCAGAATTTCGGCGTTCAGCGACCGGGCGATTTCCGGCAAGGCGGTGAGAATGATCGTCGAGTCCAGGTTCTCCATGAAGAGAGCGCTGGCGACGATCAGGGACACTCGATAGCGGCGCGCAGAATCAAACACTGGGATGCGATGAGCCAAGGGGAAAAGGCCGCGGGCGCGGCATGCGGAGATATAGTGGACCTCCACATCCTTTGGCTCAATAGTTCATATAGGCCCCGATGCATCTCGCGCGACGATGCGCTAGAGCATTTATCGTCATGAGCTATCGCAGAACGAAGAGGCGGCCTCGATACCGCCCCTCGCGCGCAACTGTCAGGCCGGTTTGACGTCCATCGCCTTTTTCACCGCAGGTCGCGCGCCGACGCGCGCCAGCCAGGCCGCGACGTTCGGATAGTCGGCGACCTTCAGGACGTCATGCTTCACGCCGGCGATGCGCGTGTAGGGAATAATGTCGGCGATCGAATAGTCGCCGGCGAACCAGTCCTTGCCGGCGAGATGCTTCTCCATCACGTCGAACAGCTTCTGCGAGCCCGACAGGATCGACGGATCTTCGATACGGCCGAGGTTGCCGAGCAACGACAGCACGTTGGTCGCGTGGAACATCGACCATTTCAGCACGTCGGGATGGGTCTCCGCCGTGCCGAGGAATTTCTTGGTCTTCTCGGCGAGGTAGAAGCAGATGGCGACCGACTCGAAGACGTTCGCCGGCTTGCCGCCCGGTCCGTCGCTGTCGATCAGCGCCGGCACCTTACGGTAGGGATTGATCTTCTCGTAGCCCTCGGCTTTCTGGTCGCCCTTCTGGATATTCACCCAGTTGATCTTGTAGGGCAGCCCCGATTCTTCGCACATGATGATGCCGCGGCGGCTGTTGGTCGTGGTCCAGGTGTAAAGATCGATCAAGGCGTATCTCCCTCAGCGTTTCTTAAAAAAATTCAACTAGGCCGGTCGCCCTTGACGGTGACACGCCGCATCATGCGCCGCGTGCCGGGATCGAAGTCGGTGCGCGCATGCAAGGTGCAGCGATTGTCCCACATCACCAGATCGCCGACACGCCATTTATGGCCGTAGACAAACTGAGGCTGCTCGATCTGCAGGAACAGGTCTTCGAGCAGCGCCTCGCTCTCGGCGGGCGGGAGGCCGAGGATATGGTGAGTCATCAGGCGATTGACATAGAGCCCCTTGCGGCCGGTTTCCGGATGGGTGCGCACGACCGGATGGACGAATTTCGGCGCGTTCTCGTCGATCTTGTCGCTCTTGATCGTCGCGCCGTTGCCATAGTCGTAGACGTTGAGCGCCTGCAATCCTTCGAGCCGCGCCTTGGTCGCCGCCGGCAAGGACTCGTAAACCGCAGTGGCGCTGGAGAACAGCGTGTCGCCGCCCGACGGCGGCACCTCGATGCCGAACAGCATCGTCGCCATGGCCGGATTCTCGTAATAGCACTGGTCCGAATGGAATTGCATCTCGCCATCCGGCAACGCCCCCTTCTGACCGTCGATCACCACGTTGGTGACCATCAGCACATAAGGGTTCTTCTTGTAGAGGCCCGGCGTCGTTCGCACCGGCTGCAATTCGCCGAAGCGCTCGGCAAAGGCGATCTGCTGGTCCTCGCTGAGCGACTGATCGCGAAACAGAATGACCTGATGCTTGAGCCAAACATCGTGAATGGCCTTGAACGCCGCATCGTCGAGCGAGCGGGACAGATCGACGCCGGAAATCTCCGCGCCGAGCGCTGAGGCGAGCGGCCGCACGGTGAGGGTCAAACTGTCGTTGGGCATAGGGCGGCTCCTGTCGGCCTCGCTCGAAGCGCTTGGACAATGCTTCGATTGCTAATTTTCCTCAGGATAACCGATCCGGCGGGGCCATGGAAAGAGCCGCAGCAACGCCATGCGTTTCAAAATTCCAAATCGAGCGTGACGCTGTCGCCGTCCAGCGCTTCAAGCCATTCGCGCAAATTCATCCCGGCGACCAGTTCGATCTGGTCCTGCGGATAGCTTTCGACCATGGGCACGACGATCACCACCGCCGCGAAGTGAGTCTGATGCAATATCTTCGCGCGCAGGCAACGGGCATCGCACCAGGAGGGATCGGGCGCCTTGAACAACTGCCCCTGCGCCGCCGCGCTCTGCCAAGCGGCGACCGACGCAGGATCCGCCCGCACGTTCAGCGTGCCGGGAAAAGGATCGATGCCATAGGCATCGCGAAAGACGCCGAGCGCCCAATCGGTGCGCGTGAAGCCGGCGCCGACGCCCTGCCCCGTTTCGATCTTGCCACTGATACGCGTCATAGCACTCTACCTGTTAATGCAGCCGCGTCGACGACGGCGCGGACGGCGCCGCGTCGAGTTTCGGCGCATGCTCGGTCTGACCGGATTGATGGAGCGCGATGCGCCAGATGCCGCCTTCGCGCACGAACATATTGCTGGCGACGAGATGAACCTCGCCGATCGCCTCCCAGCAGACGACGACGCCGGCGCCGTCGAGCAGAAAGGTGCGCGGCTCGATCACGACGATGGCGGGGCGCGGCGGATTGGCGAGAATACCGCGCCAGCTCTGGACGATCTGGTCGCGCGATTTCAGCGGCGGCCAGCCGGGATGGAGGCAGGCAACCGGATGCTCCCGTGCCCATAGCTCTTCCATCGCCGCAGCGTCGCCGCGGGCAAAAGCCGCATAGAAAGCCTCATTGGCCAATAAAAGCTCATCCTCGTCCCGACCCGGCATCGTTGTACTCACCACTGGCTGTTTTTGACGTCGCCATTACCGAAAGGGCATTATAGGCTGTCATCCGTAACGACCAAGCCCTTCCCAGTCGCGTTCCGCATCGGACAGCCCATGATACTGCAGGAGCGCGTGCAGCCGCTCATCGACCGTTATTGGAGCGCGTTGCCAGGCAATCTGCGCGGCATCATTTGGATGATGTTGGCAGCTCTCACCTTCACCGGCGTACAAACGGCGACCAAGCTCGTCGGCACTCGCATCGACAGCGCGGAGATCACCTTCTTCCGTTGCCTGTTCGGCGGCCTGACCGTCTTGCCCTTTTTGATCAAGAACGGCCCCTCAGGCTTCCACACGACCATGCCATGGATGCATATCGGTCGCGGCGTCGCCGGCGCTGCCGCCATCTTCTGCATGGTCTATTCGGTGGTGAATATGCCGCTGGCGGACGCCACGGCCATCGGCTTCGCCCGCCCGCTGTTCATGATCCTGCTTGCCGTGCTGTTCCTGCATGAGGTGGTCGGTTGGCGGCGCTGGACCGCGACCGCCGTCGGCTTCGCCGGCGTGCTTATCATGCTGCGCCCCGGCATCGAAGTCGTGAGCTTCGCCGCCCTCGCCGCGCTTCTCGCCTCGCTGTTCTTCAGCCTTGGCCACGTCTACATCAAGAAGATCACCAAGGTCGACCACCCGATGAAAGTCATGGCCTGGTACTGGGTGGTGTCCTCCATCGTCACCTTCGTGCCGATGTTGTTCGTCTGGGTAACGCCGACGCTGGAGGAGTTCGCCCTGCTGATGGTCGTCGGTTTTCTCTCCGGCTCGGCACAGACGCTCGTCGTCTATTCCTTGCGCGTCGGAGACGCCTCGCTGGTCGAGCCGTTCGACTATTCGCGCATCGTTTGGGCCTTGCTGGCCGGCGTGCTGATTTTCGGCGAGAGCGCCGACATTTGGGTGCTGCTCGGCGCCGCCGTGGTGGCGGCCAGCAACATCTACATTGCCCGGCGCGCCGCCAAACGGCTGGAATAGCGAGAGGCCCGGTTCAGAGGTCGGTGCGGCCGGCGTCCTTGCGGTCGCGGTCGTGAAACGCCATGACCTGGAGCATCTCCAGATCGTCCTCGCCGGCATTCTCGAACCAATAGCGCGCATAGGCCGGCATGATCGTGCCCTCCTGCGGTCCGAAGTCGCCGATGGTTTCGTCGTTCGGACCGTGAAAGCGCACACGCCCTTTCAGCACCAGCCAGAGGCTGTCCGTATTGCTGTGGTAATGCAGGCTGCGTTCGCCGCCGCCCCGCTTGAACGTCTGCACCAGGCCGCGGATCAAGTTGGTGCGGCCGAGATCGACCCGCCCCTTGCCGCCGCCGAGCGCGAACGGCTGCACCAGGTTTTCCGCCTCACTGTACAAGCGCGCGAGGCTGGCGCGCGACGGCCCCGCCGCACGCTCCGCCGAGAGGCGCGGCATGCGCGCCGGCGTCAAGCGCGGCACGGGATCGACGGCAGGCTGAGACGCGGACTCAGGCGGGACTGTACTTGCCATGGCGGTTCCCCTTATGGCGATCGGCCGTTTCTTTAGGCCGCCGTTCTCGTCCTTGCCGGGAAGTCTAGGCCCCTATCGCCGGGTCGGGCAATCGTCTCGCGCGGAAAGTTTTGCATGGCTGTGCGTAAAAGCGGCTATGCTCGTGGAAACAAAAAGCTTTCTCTTTCCGGGTGCATCTCCTTTGCTGCTGCAAGCCATTCGATCCAATCCGCACGGCTGGGTTGTCGTCACGGTCTGCTTCTTCGCGCTGAGCGTCGTCTCTGCGACGCGCGCCAGTATCGGACTGGTGATGCCCTCGCTCGAAGCCGACTTCGGCTGGAGCCGCGGATTTATTTCCTCGGTCGCCGCCTGGGCGCTAGTAACGATGGCGATCACCGCGCCGATCGTCGGCAATCTACTCGATCGTTACGGCGCTCGCGTCATCCTCAGCGTCGGGCTTTTCATCGCGGGACTTGGCCTCTGCTCGTCGGCGGTCATCGTCAGCCAGTGGCAATTCCTGCTCAGCTTCGCCCTGCTCGCCGGCATCGGCTACGGCACGGTGGCGAAGAGCATAGTCTCGGCGACCATCGTCCTCTACTTCGAGAAGAATCGCGGCCTCGCCACAGGCTTCGCCTCCGCCGGCTCGACCGCCGGCCAGCTCGCCTTGCTGCCCACCCTCGCCTTCGTGCTGACGGCGATGGGCTGGCGCTACGGCTACGTCTTCCTCGGCATCAGCTGTTTCGTCTTCATCCCCTTCGTCTGGTTCCTCATCGGCGATGCCAAAAAACAGCCGCCGATCAAGGACAAGTCGGCCCTGCCGACATTGGGCCTCGCCCAGCGCATCGGCTTCCTATTCCGCAACCGCACCTTCGTGCTGCTGCTCGGCAGCTATACGATCTGCGGCTTCACCACCGCCGGCGTCATCGAGACGCATCTAATCCCCTATGTGCAAAGCTGCGGAATTCCCATCGTCACCGGCGCGACCGCCTATGGCGTGCTCGCCGGATTCAACATGCTCGGCATGGCCGTCGCCGGCTATCTCGCCGACAAGATGCATCGCCCCCTGCTGCTCGGCACGATCTACGCCATGCGCGGGCTCTCGTTCATTCTATTGATGCTGGTGCCGGCCTACGACGTGCCGGCGCTGTTCCTGTTCGCCGTGATGTTCGGCATCTTCGACTATTCGACCATCCCCGCGACCACCTCGCTGATCGCCAGCCATGTCGGCCTGCGCGTCATGGGTCTCGCGCTGGGAATGCTCGGCATGTTCCATTCGGCCGGCGCCGCCGCCGGCGCTTTCCTCGGCGGCGTCCTCTACGACATGTTCCAGCAATATACCTGGGTGTGGGCCGCCTCGATCACCTTGGCCCTGCTCGCCGCCGTCATGGCGTTCGCCATCCACGAAAAACCCGACGAGGCGCAGCGACTGGAGACGAGAACCGCGCCGGCGACGGCCTGATCTCGCAGGCCGAAACATTCGCGGCGTGGCGCGCTTGGCCACCCGCCCTTAGAATGGCGCCTTCGCTGTTGGCGCTTTCATTCGGATCGTCCCATGAAGATTTTCGCCTTCGCCGGCGCGCTGCGCGCCGGCTCGTTCAACCGCATGCTGCTCAAGCTGGCCGCCGCCGATGCGCGGGCCGCCGGCGCCGAGGTCGAGATCGGCGATTTCCGCGATTACTGCCCGCCGCATTACGACGGCGATGTCGAAGCGGCAAGCGGCCTGCCGCCGGAGACGCAAGCTCTGCTCGCCAAGATCGGGGTGGCGGACGGCATTCTCATCGCCTCGCCGGAATATAACCGCTCGATCCCGGGGCCGCTGAAGAACGCCCTCGATTGGGTCTCGCGCGCCAAGCCTTACAGGCTGGCGGGCAAGCCGCTGCTGATGATCGGCGCCACCAGCGGCAAGGTCGGCTGCATCAATGGGTTCGCGGCTTTGCGGATCACGCTGGAATTTCAAATGGCGAAGGTCTATGCCGAGAGCTACGGCCTGTCCGGCGCGGCGGCAGCCTTCACGCCCGACGGCCAATTCGTCGATGCCGCTGAGGCGGCAAAGTTAAATGCGCTGATCAAGGCATTCGTGACGCAAGCGTAAGCGCAGTATCGGGGGACGATAGAGTGAACGGGCTTTTCTTCGGTATCGTCCTGCTCGCCTTCGGCGTGACAGCCTGGCGCCAGATTTTTTCCACGCCCGTCGCCGGCACGCCCTCGCCCATGGAGGCGCTCGGCACGGGCATGATCAATACGGCGGCCAGTTCGGTCACCCTGGCCTTGGGCCTGATCGGCGTCATGGCGCTGTTCCTCGGCCTGATGAAGGTGGCCGAGGCCGGCGGCCTGCTGGTCGTTATCGCCCGGCTGATCCGCCCGCTGATGGTCAAGCTGTTTCCCGGCGTGCCGGCCGATCATCCCGCCATGGGCGCGATGACGCTGAACATGTCGGCCAACGCGCTCGGGCTCGGCAATGCGGCGACGCCCTTCGGCATCCGCGCCATGCAGGAGCTCGACAAGCTCAACCCGCACAAGGGCACGGCGACCGACGCCATGGTGATGTTCCTCGTCATCAATACGGCGAACGTCACGATCCTGCCGACGAGCGTCATCGCGTTGCGCGCCGCCGTCGGCTCGGCCGATCCGGCGGCGGTAGTGCCGACGACCCTATTCGCCACCATCGTCGCCACCGGCGTCGCCATCCTCTGCACCAAATGGCTCGGCCGATACTGGCCGGCGAAGGCGGATGCGTCGCTGACCGCCGGCCCCGTGGCATCTATCGAAGGCGAGAGCTTCCCCGAAGCCGACGTCTCCTCCGCCGCCACCGCGGCGGCGATCCGTCCCGAGGACGCCGGCGGCTACGCCGCCTGGGTCTCCTATCTCTTTCTCGCCTTCATCGTCGCCCTGGTGCCGTTGACGCTGTTCTACGGCCGCGCCATATCGCCCTGGATCATTCCCGGCATCATGGCAGGCATCTTGATCTACGGCGCGGTCAAGCGCGTGCGCGTCTATGAGGCCTTCGTCGAAGGCGCGCGGGACGGCTTCACGGTGGCCGTGCGCATCATTCCCTATCTCGTCGCCATCCTGGTCGCCATCGCCATGCTGCGCGCGTCCGGCGCGCTCGATGCGATCATCGGGGTTATCGCGCCGCTGACCGGCCCGCTGGGCCTGCCCGCCGAAGTGCTGCCCATGGCGCTGATGCGCTCGCTGTCCGGCTCGGGCGCCTACGGCATCATGGCCGACGCCCTGAAGGATCCCGCCATCGGCCCGGACAGCTATGCCGGCTTGCTGATCAGCACGATCCAGGGATCGAGCGAAACGACCTTCTACGTGCTCGCAGTCTATTGCGGCGCGATTGGCGTGCGGCGCATGCGCCATGCGGTCGTCGTCGGCATCATCGCCGACGTCGCCGCCGTCTTCGCCGCCGTGGCGGTCTGCGCTTATATCGCGGCGCGCGTCTCTTAAAGGCGTCGTTTCTAAAGGCGGCGTTCCAGCGCCCGCAAGGCCAGCGCGAAGGCGAGGCCGAGCAGCCCGCAGCCGGCGAAGATCCAAGCGCCGCCCTGCCAGCCGCCCGCCGCCGAGACCGCCATGGCGATGATCGGCGGGCCGGCCAATTGGCCGACCGCCGAACCCTGCACGAGCATGCCGTTGGCGCCGCCGATGTGGCGCGGCGAGGGCGCGAAGAGCGGCGCGCCGGCCAGGGCCGCCGCCGGCAAGACGCCGCCGAGGCCGGAGAACATCAGGCAGAGGCCGTAACGCACGGCATCCGGCGTGGCGTCGCTGAAGATGCCGAGGCCGCAGAACAGGCTCAAAGCGCCGGTCGCGAGCAGCAAGCACCAGCGCGGCACGCCGCGTTGCAGCAGCCAGCCGCCGAAGATGTTGCCGGGGACGTTGACGGCGACGACCAGCACGGTGAGATGCGCCGCGAGCGCCACGCCGAGGCCGCGCTGTTCGACCAGATAGGATGGCAGCCAGGCCATCAGCGCCATCCACGGCAGGCTGTAAACGCTGAAGCACAGGGCCAGGCACCACAGGCCGGGCCGCGCCAGCGTCTGGCGAAGATCGCCGAGCCAAGCGCGAAGATCGCGTTGCCTCGCGGCCCCCGGCGACGCGAAGCGGCGCAGCGCCAGCCAAACGACGAGCGCGCAAAGCAGCGTCATCGCGGCGACCACCCACCAGAAGCCGCGCCAGCCGAGCGGATCGAGCAAGGACGGCGCGATCAACAGCAACAGGCCGAGACCGCCCGGCATATAGGCGCCCCACAGGCCGAGCGCCAGGCGGCGATCGGCGCGCCGCGTCGCTTGGGCGATGAGCGACGGCGCGCTGACCACGACGCCGACGAACCCCAGGCCTTCGAGCGCCCGCGCCGCCAGCATCCAAGGTTCGGATGCGACCGACGCACCGCAGGCGGCGCCGATGGCCAGCAGGATGAGACTGCCGAAAATCACCCGGCTGTGTCCGAGCCGGTCGGCGAAACCGCCGGCCAACATGCCGAACCCCACGGCGGTGACGCTGAAGATCGACAGCACCCAGCCGGCCGTCACCAGATCGATGGCCATTTCGGCGCGAATCGCCGGCAGCGCGGCGGGCAGCATGCCGATATGGCCGGCGGCGACGATCCCGGCGGCGAACAGGACGAAGACGATGGTCCAGCGCGTGGCGGCGGGGCCGTCTAGCGCCGCATTGGTCTGTGGTTCGCGACTTGCCATGCGCTAGACGTTCACGCGCTTCATCTGCCCCGGCGGATAGCGCGTGCCGGCGGCGGCGCCCGGCGGAATGGCCGCCGCGATACGGGCCAATTCGTCGGCTGCGAAAACGATCTGTACAGCCTTGAGATTCTCCTCGAGATGCCGGCGCGTCTTGGCGCCGGGAATGGGGAAAACATCCGCGCCGCGCGACAGCAGCCAGGCGAGCGCGATCTGCGGCACCGTCGCCCCTTTCGACTTGGCGATGTCTTCGACGACGGCGAGCAACTCCATGTTGCGCTCGAGATTGCCGGCTTGAAAGCGCGGCATGTCGTGGCGGCGGTCGTCCGACGGTAGATCGGCCGGCTTGCGGAACTGGCCGCTGAGCAGGCCGCGGCCGAGCGGCGCGTAGGCCATGAAGGCCATGCCGAATTCGCGGCAGGCGGCGATGTTGCCGGCCTCGGCGTCGCGCGAGAACAGCGAATATTCCATCTGCAGCGAGGCGATGGGATGAATTTTGCGCGCCCGGCGCACCGAGTCGGCCGAAGCCTCCGACAGGCCGATGTAGCGCGCCTTGCCCTGCTCGACCAATTTGGCCATGGCGCCGACGCTCTCTTCCACCGGCACGTTAGGATCGATGCGCGACATGCACCAGACATCCAGGCAGTCGATAGCGAGGCGCTTCAAGCTATCTTCGCACATGCCGATCAGGTAATCGGCGCGCCCGCCACCGCGCGTGGCGCCCATGTCCTTCTCGCGCGGGCTGCCGGACTTGGAATGGATGACGAACTTATCGCGCCGGCCCTTGATCGCCTGGGCGATCAACTGCTGGTTATGGCCATTGCCGTAGCTCGCCGAAGTGTCGAGAAAATTCACGCCAAGCTCGAGCGCGCGATCGATAGTGGCGAGCGATTCGGCGTCGTCGCCGACGCCATAGGCGCCCGACATGCCCATGCAGCCCAATCCGAGCGGCGAAACCTTTAGGTCGGTTGCGCCAAAACGCCGATGTTCCATGCTTAGTCTCCCTGTCATTGACTCGACGCTATCGCCAAACCGCATCACCTCGCAAGCCGGGGTCTTTCCAGGGCGATGCGGTGCGCCTACACTTGGCAACCATGACCGATTTCGCCCTGCACCCGCGCCTCGCCGCTGACAGCCTCGCCGTGACCGACTTGGCGTTATGCCGCGTTCTATTGATGAACGACAGCCGTTTCCCCTGGCTTGTTTTAGTCCCCCGGTTGGCCGGTGCGCGCGAGATCGTCGATCTTCCCCGGGCCGACCGGCTGCTGCTGGCCGAGGAGACCGACCTCGCCGCCCGTTCCCTACGTACACTTTGCCCCACCGATAAGCTCAACATCGGCGCCATCGGCAATATCGTCGAGCAGCTGCATGTCCATATCGTCGCCCGCCAAAGGACCGATCCGGCATGGCCTGGTGTGGTCTGGGGTTTCGGCAGCGCCACGCCCTACTCCGGCGCCGAAGCCGAGACGCGGATCGCCGGCCTAAAGGGGCTGCTGATCCAGCCATAAAGCTGCAATCGGCGGGACTGAGGCTTCCCAAGCGGCCCCCTGGCGGTCCGGACGAAATGGCTGTCAAATAGCCGCGCGGTCGTCTGTCGGCCGCAGGCCAGTGCAGGGGGAAGGCTTTGGAAGGCGCCGAACGCATATCACTCGCAACCGAGAAGAGCGGCGAGCGTCTCAATGGCACGCTCGACCTACTGGCTCGCATGGCGATGGTCGGCGGCATTTGCTTCGTCCTCAGTTGGGCTGCCGTCAGTCTCACCCGCACCAGCGGCTCGGTCGCCGCGATCTGGCCCGCGACCGCTATCCTGCTCGCCGTCCTGTTGCGCAGTACACCGAGTCGTTGGCCCGGCTATCTCCTGGCCGGCTATATCGCCGGTTGCGCGGCGAACCTCGTCTATGGCGACAACCTGCTGCTCGCCGCCGGCCTGCCGATCGGCAATGTCGTCGAAACCCTCGTCGCCGCCGTGTTCCTACGCCGCTGTTTCCCACAGGGCGTCGATTTGCGCGAAATCCGCCAGCTCGCAGCGGTGATCGTGATCGCCATGCTGGCGGCGGCCGCTTGCGGCGCCACCATCGGCGCGGTCCTCATCGACGGCATGCAAAGCGACAACTTCTGGCGCAGTTGGTTCAATTGGTGGACCGGCGTCGGCACAGGCATCCTGCTGATCGTTCCCCTCATCCTGGCCTGGCGCCCGGCCTTGCGCGACGGCGCACCGTCGCCCATCGAGCGACCGACAGAAAGCGCCTTGGCCGTTCTCTGCGCCGCTGGCGGAGCCGCCCTGCTCTTCAGCCAGCAAACCATCTCGCTGCTCTATGCCATTTTTCCCCTGCTGATCTGGGCCGCTCTGCGGCTCGGCTTGCTTGTGACCGCAGCGGTATGTCTCGTCCTCGCCGTTGTCGCCGTACCGCTCACCTCGTTCGGCTACGGCCCGCTCGCCGGGCTCGACCTTGCGCTCGACTTCAAACTGCGGCTGCTACAAACATTTTTGGCCGTCGTCACGCTCACCTCGCTGTGCGTCGCCATCGCCCTGCAGCGGCGCGAGGAGGTCGAGCGCGCATTGCGCACCAGCGAACAGCGTTTTCGCGATTTCGCCGATTCGATTTCCGACCGCTTCTGGGAAACCGACGAGAATCATCGCTTCACCTGGCGTCTCGAACCCAGCGAGAGGCTGCGGCTCTGGCCCGCCATCATCGGCAAAACCAGATTCGACCTAGCCGAAGTCGATCCGACGAAGGACCCCCTATGGCAGAAACATCTCGATGATTTGAACGCCCACCGGCCGTTCCGGGACTTCCGCTATAGCCTGCGCGACGCCGAGGGCCGCCGACGCTTCCGTTCGATCAGCGGCAAGCCGATCTACGACGAGGGCGGAAAATTCCTCGGTTATCGAGGCACCTCGACCGACATCACCGACAATATGGAGACCGAGTTGCTCGCCACGCGGCTCGGTCGCGTCGTCGACGAGGCATTGAATGAAATCTATATCGTCGATGTCGAGACTCAGCGTTTCATCTTCGCCAACCGGCGGGCGCGCGACAACCTCGGGCACGACATGAACGCGCTACGCGGCATGACCATGCTCGATCTCTGCCCTTCGCTGAGCAAGGACGACCTGCTGCGCAATTACGCCGATCTTGATGCCAGGCGCCAGCAAAGCCTCATCATCGAAACGAGTTATCAGCGCAAAGATGGCTCGCTCTACGACGTTGAGGTGCATCTCCAGCGCTTCGACGTGTCCGGCCTTTCGCCGATTTACACGCTGATCGTCAACGACACGACCAACCGCAAGCGCGTGCAATCGGAACTGGCCTCAAAATCGTCCCTCTTGCAAGCCACCCTCGATAACATGGCGCAAGGTCTCTGCGTCTATGACGAAAATCTCAAGCTGGTCGGCTTCAACAGGAAATTTGTCGCCATGCTCGGCTTGCCGCCCGACATGCTTCATATCGGCAGCAGCTATGCGGAGAACGCCGCGAATTTCGCCCGCCACGCGCTGGGTCTCAGCGAAAGCGGCATCGCCGAATTTGTCGCTCAACATAGCGCCGAGGCCCGCGAGCGCTTCGCCAGACGGACTCTCCATCGCCGCCTCGACGGCACCATTATCGCCGCCGACCGCCGGCCGATGCCGGGGGGCGGATTCGTCAGCACGTTTTCCGACATCACCGAGCGGATGCAAACCGAAGCCGCCTTGCGGCTGGCGGCGGCTGAACTCCAGGAGATGAAATCCAGCTTCGAGGCGGCGATCCTGGCCAGCCGGCAGATTCTTTACGAATGGGATCTCGGCGATAACAGCATCCGTTGGTCGGGAGAAACCGCCGCGCTACTCGGCTATGCGCCGGAAGAATTGGGCGGGCTCGAACGTTTCATGCATCATATCCATCCCGATGATTTGGCCCACATCGAGAACGAAACGCGGCGCGAGGAAGACACCGGCGTCTCCTTCAATCTGGAATATCGCTTGCGTCATAAGAAGGGGCATTACATCAGCGTCTCCGACAGCGGCGTCTATCTCGCCGGACGGGCAGGCAAGCCCAAGCGCGTCGTCGGCTTCATCGCCGACATCACTCTCCAAAAGTCCGCCGCCGAGTCGCTGCGCCAGTCGGACAAAATGCTCGCCATCGGCCAATTGACCGGCGGCATCGCTCATGATTTCAACAATCTTCTTGCCATTATGCGCGGCAATCTCGAACTGCTCGGCGAGGACCTTGCGCAAGATGCCAAACTGCATCAACGCATTCAAACGGCCCTGTCCGCCGCCGATCGCGGCACGGCCCTGACGCAGCGCCTGCTGGCCTTCGCACGCAAACAGCCGCTCGCACCGCAAACCACCCACCTCAATAGCCTGATCGTCGACATGGAAGATCTGATGCGCCGTTCGCTACCCGCGACAGTTGCGGTCCAGACGATGCTCGCGGAAGACCTGTGGCTCACTTCGATCGATCCAAACGGGCTCGAAAGCGCTTTGCTCAATCTCGTGCTCAACGCTCGCGACGCTATGCCGGACGGGGGCAAACTCGCCATCTCGACTGCAAACACCCTGCTCAACGAGGCCTATACCGCCCGCCTGCCTGACGTGAAGCCAGGGCAATATGTCCAGCTGTCGGTCAGCGACAACGGCATCGGCATGTCTCCCGAGGTGAGAGAACGAATTTTCGACCCCTTCTTCACCACCAAGGAGGTCGGACGCGGCAGCGGTCTCGGCTTGGCGATGGTCTATGGTTTCGTTAAACAATCGCATGGCCACATCGCCATCGACAGCGCCCCGGGCCGAGGAACCACCATCACGCTTTATCTCCCCCGCGAAGAAATGGGTGCTACAGTGCAGACGCCTGCGCCACAGATAGCGCAAGCCAATAATGGGACTGGCGAATTGGTCCTGATCGTCGAAGACGATCCCGATGTCCGCAGTCTTGCCAATTCGATGCTGAAAAGTCTGGGCTATCGCACGTTACTCGCCGAGGACGCCGGCACCGCTCTCAATGTTCTGGCCAACCAGCCGGACATCGACCTGCTGTTCACAGATATCGTTCTGCCTGGCGGCATGAACGGCGCCGATCTTGCGCATATTGCCAACGAACACTACCCAGGGTTGAAGATACTATTCACTTCAGGCTATACCGAAAACGCGAACATTCACGAGAGTGGGACGGAGAGTCGCCTGATCTCCAAGCCCTACCGGAAAAACGATTTGGCGCGTAAACTGCGCCAAGTGCTGGAGGGGGAGGTAGGAAATGGCTGACAAGCGACTTTTGGTGATTGACGACGAACCGGCCTTCGGCGAATTCGTCCGTGAAGTGGCCGAACGTCTCGGTTACGACGTGCGCGTCACCGTGCGCGCCGACGAGTTTGCCGAAATCTACGAGCAGTTCGCGCCCACCGTGATCGTCATGGACGTGGTTATGCCGGAAGTGGACGGCATCGAACTGGTGCAGTGGCTGGCGCAGGAAAAATGCCGCGCCAAGATTCTCATCGTCACCGGCTATAACCCGCACTACGCCGATGCTGCCAAGCGCCTGGTCTCCGCCGGCGATCTGCCGAGCGTCGAAACCCTCACCAAGCCGATCAGCCTCGCCGATCTGCGCGCCGCGCTCTCCTAACCGCCATGCCATACTAGGCGCCGTCCGATGCACCGCTTGACGGCAATTTCCGGACTCGGCGGCAAGGGCCCCGCCTGCTTTCTCGTCGAAAGCGCGGGCCGCCGACTGCTTCTCGATTTCGGCGAGGGCCCGCAACCGGGCCTATTGCCCGACATCGACAGCATTGGGCGCACCGATGCGCTGATCCTCTCGCACCAGCACGCCGACCATCTCGGCGCCCTGCGGTTTCGTTCTCGCATTGGCGACCCGGCGGTTTTCGCCAGCGCCTATGTCGGCCGCCACCTTTCCCCGCCCGCCCAGACCCTACCGCTCAACGGCCGCAGCATGGTCGAGGGGATCACCGTCACCACGGGACGCTCCGGCCATGCGCCCGGCGGCGTCTGGCTTCATTTCGAGATCGGCGACGGCCTGCTCTACATGGGCGACAACTGCAACGAATCGCCGCTCTATGCCGAGGATGCGCCGATTCCTGCCGCGACGGTGATTCTCGATGCGTCCTATGGCGCCTACGACAAGCCATTGTCCGTTTGCGAAGCCGCGCTCGACGCGCTAATCGCCCACCCCGGCCGCGTGCTGCTGCCTTTGCCTGCCCAAGGACGCGGACCGGAGATCGCGCTCCGTCTGCTCCGCCGCGGCGTGGCCGTTTATCTCGATGATGAGAACCGCAAGGTCGTCGCCGCGCTATTGCGCGAAGAGCCCGAACTCATCCGCCCTGACGCGCGCAGCGATCTCGCCCGCCTGCTGACCGAGAGCGTGACCTCGCCCGACGCAGCCAAGGTCATCCTCGTCGCTCCGGCGACGGCGAAGAGCGAATTGGCGCAACGCTTGATAAGCGCTCCCGACGTCCGTGTCGTCTTCACTGGCTATACGCCGCCCGGCACGCCGGCTGGCGATCTGCTCGACAGCGGCCAAGC
>CAMAVH010000046.1 GCA_945861615.1 Rhizobium sp. Q54
GTGCGCGAGGCGGCGAAGCTGTCGTATTCGTCCATGCCGTGCCAGACCAAGCCGACCAGTTCGGCGCGCTCGGCGCGGCTGAAGCCGGCGATCTTGGCGGCCAGGGCCTGAAAGGCGGTCGAGCCGCCGGCGAGGACATCCTGCTCCACCGCGTCCGCCGGCGGGGCGGCGCCGAGGCGGGCGGTCAAGTCGGCCCTATAGGCGTCGGCCAGGACGATGACCGCTTTGGCCTGCTCCAGGGACAGGTCGATGAGAGGTTCGGCCGTCGCGGTTCCCGCTGCCATGGTGCTATCCCTGCGTTTGCAATGGTTTCGCCCATGATGCCGCCGCCCGGCCGGCAACGCAACCGGCCCGCCGGACTCCGTTTGACCGGGCGCGCCGGCGAGGCCATATAAGGCCCATGGACTCGGTGAACTTCCTCAAGATGCACGGGCTGGGCAACGACTTCGTCGTCATCGACGCGCGCAAGCGGCCCTTCAGCCTGTCCGCAGCGCAGGCCGCCGCCATCGCCGACCGGCGGCGCGGCATCGGCTGCGACCAGATCATCGTGCTCGAAGCCGGCCAGGCCGGCGGCGAAGACGCCTTCATGCGCATCCGCAACGCCGACGGCAGCGCCTCCGCCGCCTGCGGCAACGCGACGCGCTGCATCGGCGGCTTCCTGATGGACGAGACCGGCAAGAGCCGCGTGACCATCGGCAGCGAAGCCGGCGACCTGTTCGCCGACCGCGCCTCTAGAGGAGACGTCACCATCGATTTCGGCCCCGCCCGGCTCGGCTGGCGCGAGGTGCCGCTGGCGCGCGAGATGGACACGCTGCATCTCGAACTGGCGCTTGGCCCGGTGAGCGATCCGGCGGGCTGCTCGATGGGCAATCCGCACGCCACCTTCTTCGTGCCCGATGTAAGCGCCATCGATCTCGCCACGCTCGGCCCCAAGCTGGAATTCGATCCGCTGTTTCCCGAGCGCGCCAATATCGGCTTCGCCCAGGTTCTCGCGCCCGACCGCATCCGCTTGCGCGTGTGGGAGCGCGGCGCCGGCATCACCCAGGCCTGCGGCACCGGCGCTTGCGCATCACTGGTCAACGCCAACCGGCGCGGCCTGACCGGCCGCAAGGCGCAGGTCGAACTCGACGGCGGCACGCTGACCATCGAGCGGCGCGAAGCGGACGACCATGTGCTGATGACCGGCGCGGTGGCGATCAGCTTTCGCGGCGTCATCGATCCGTCCCTGCTCGCCGAACCCGCCCGCGTTCAAGTCGCCTGAGATGGCGACGGTCTTCAAGCCCCCTGCTCTTGTCGAGCCGGACGTCGTCACCTTCGGCTGCCGCTTGAACGCCTATGAATCGGAAGTGATGCGCGCCGAGGCGCTCAAAGCCGGGCTTGAGGGCGCCATCATCATCAACACCTGCGCTGTCACCGCCGAGGCCGAGCGCCAGGCGCGCCAGACCATCCGCAAGAAGCGCCGCGAGAATCCGAACGCGAAGATCATCGTCACCGGCTGCGCCGCGCAGATCGATCCGGCGAAATATTCCGCCATGGCCGAGGTCGATCATGTGCTCGGCAATGCCGAGAAGATGAAGGCCGACAGCTATGCCGCGTTGATCGCCGACGCACCGCCGCGCCTGCAGATCACCGACATCATGGAGCTGCGCGAAGCCGCCGGCCATCTGATCGAGAATTTCGAAGGCCGTGCCAGAGCCTTCATCGAGGTGCAGCAGGGCTGCGACCATCGCTGCACCTTCTGCATCATCCCCTACGGGCGCGGCAATTCGCGCTCGCTGCCGATGGGCGACATCGTCAATCAGACCAAACGCCTGGTCGCCAACGGCTATAACGAGATCGTGCTGTCGGGCGTCGATATCACATCCTACGGCCCCGACCTGCCGGGCCAGCCCAAGCTCGGCCAGATGGTGCGAAGGCTGCTCGCCAACCTGCCCGAGCTGCCGCGCCTGCGGCTCTCCTCGATCGACGTCGCCGAGATCGAGGCCGACGACGACCTGATGGAATTGATCGCCCATGAGCCACGCCTGATGCCGCATCTGCATTTGAGTTTGCAGGCCGGCGACGACATGATCCTCAAGCGCATGAAGCGCCGCCACTCGCGCGCCCAGGCCGTCGAATTCTGCCAGAAGGTGCGCAGCTTAAGGCCCGACATGGCGTTCGGCGCCGACCTGATCGCCGGCTTCCCGACCGAGACCGACGAGATGTTCGAGAACAGCCTCAAGCTGGTCGAGGATTGCGGCCTGGCCTATCTGCATGTCTTTCCCTTCTCGGCGCGCGCCAGCACGCCGGCGGCGCGCATGCCGCAACTGCCGATGCCGGTGCGCAAGGACCGCGCCGCGAAGCTGCGCGCACGGGGCGATGCCGCGCGCGACGCCTATCTCGCGCGCTTCGTCGGCCGTAGCTTGTCCGTCATCATGGAAACCGCGACGCTGGGCCGCAGCGAGGAATTCGCGCCGGTGCAGTTCGCCGCGCCGCAGGCCATCGGCGCCATCCTCACGGCAAAGGTCTCGGCCCTGGCCGACGGCAAGCTGATCGCGGCGCCCATATGAGCGAAACCGATAAGCCCAAGAAAGGCTGGCTCGCCCGCCTGAAGGAGGGGCTCACCCGCTCATCCTCCAAGATCGGCGAGGGCATCGGCGCGATCTTCACCAAGCGCAAGCTCGACCGCGCGGCGCTGGACGAATTGGAAGAGCTGTTGATCGCCGCCGATCTCGGCCCGGCGACCGCCGTCCGGCTCACCGAGCAATTGGCGCAAGGGCGCTTCGACAAGGACATCGACGAGACCGAGGTGCGCGAAGCGCTCGCCGCGTCCATTGCGACGATCCTCGAGCCGCTCGCCAAGCCGCTCGCCGTCGACCGGACGAAGAAGCCGCATGTGATTTTGGTGGTCGGCGTCAACGGCTCGGGCAAGACCACCACCATCGGCAAGCTCGCCGCGCGCTTCCGCCGCGACGGCCTCTCGGTCATGGTCGCGGTCGGCGACACGTTCCGCGCCGCCGCCGTCGAGCAATTGCGGGTGTGGAGCGAGCGCACCGGCGCCGCGTTCTATTTCAACGAAAAGGGCGATGCGGCGGGTCTCGCTTTCGATGCGCTGACCGCCGCAAAACGAGACGGCACCGAGGTGGTGCTGATCGACACCGCCGGCCGGTTGCACAACAAAGAGCATCTGATGGCCGAGCTCGACAAGATCCTGCGCGTCATCCGCAAGATCGATCCGAGCGCGCCGCACGACGCGGTGCTGGTGCTCGACGCCACCACCGGGCAGAACGCTCTTTCGCAGGTCGATATCTTCAAAAGCCGCATCAGCGGCCTGATCGTCACGAAATTGGACGGCACGGCGCGCGGCGGCGTACTGGTGGCGCTGGCGGAGAAATGTGCCCTGCCGGTTCACGCCATCGGCGTCGGCGAGGGCGTGGACGATCTCGACGCCTTCGCGGCGCGCGACTTTGCCCGGGGATTGATGGGCCTCGAGCGCTGACGCGCTCGGGAATCTCAAGCGCTAGAGCTTAAATCTCAGACGAGGATATTGAGAAAGCTGCCGCGCGGCAGATTGGCGACGGCCCTGTGGCTCTCGGCCGTCATCGACGGCAGATTGGCCGTGGGGTTTTGCGCCTGCTGGCGCGCCTGCTTGGCGGCCAAGGCGGCTTCCGCCGCGCGCGCCGCTGGCGAGGCCGGGGTGGTGGGACCGGTCGCGGCCGGCGCCTGAACGGGCAGGCCGGCGAGCGTATTGAGGATGGAGGCGGCTGGTGAGATCGGCATGACCGGCAATTTATGCCGGGTTGGCTTAACGGCAGATTAACGCGCGCAAGTTTTTCAAATACGCGGCGAAAACGTCGCGTTTCTAGCCGATGTGCATAGGCAAGCCCTTCTCATATCTGGGAAATCTGGCGGCGCGATTTACCGTTGTTTAAGAGTGCCGGCTGTATTCCCATAGTGCGGCTTCAGGCGATCAGCCCGATGCGCAAGCGTTGAAGAATGGATCATGGCCGACAAAGCAGTGTCCTCCCTGCAGGACGAAGATCTCGAAGTGCTGATGAAGCTGGCGCGCGACAAGACCGTCGCGGGCCGCAAGGCGCTCGTCAACGCCGTGAGCGATCTGTTCTTCAACAACCAGGACGTTCTGAGCGACCGCGAACGGGCGCTGATGACCGACATCCTGCGCCAGATCATCCATGACGTCGAAATGTCGGTGCGCCGCGAACTCGCCGGACGCCTGGCCGATATTCATCACGCACCGCGCGACTTGATCCTGACGCTCGCCAACGACGATATCGAGGTCGCCCACCGCGTGCTGGTGCAGAGCGACATCCTGCACGACATGGACCTGGTGGAGATCATCCATCATCGCACGATGGAGCATCAGCTCGTCATCGCCATGCGCAAGAACCTCAACGAGACCGTCACCGACGCGCTCGTCGAGACCGGCAACGAAGACGTCATCAAAGCGATGCTCGACAACACCAGCGCCCGCATCTCCAAGGGCACCATGGAATATCTGGTGGACCAGTCCAAGCGGGTCGACACCTACCAGAACCCGCTGCTCAAGCGCCCCGACCTCGAGCCCGACCTCGCCAAGCGCATGTACTGGTGGGTCTCCGCCGCGCTGCGCCAGCACATCATCAAGAATTTCGATATCGATCCGGCCGAGCTCGACGAAACGATCGAGAGCAGCGTCAGATCGGTGATCGACAACCACGGCCGCGCCGTCGAACAGCCCAAGCATATCGAACTGGTCGAACGGCTCCATGAAGAAGGCAAGGTCACGCCGCGCATGCTGTTGCAGGTTCTGCGCCAGGGCGAAGTGCCGCTGTTCGAGGCGATGTTCGGCAAACTCTCCGGCCTGCGTCCGCGCCTCTTGCGCCGCATGATGTTCGAGCCGGGCGGCGAGGCGTTGGCCATCGTCTGCCGCGCCATCGGCATCGACAAGGCCGACTTCGCCAGCATCTTCATGCTGACGCGCAAGGCGCGCGCCCATGAGCGCGTGATGAATCCGCGCGAACTGAGCCGCGTGCTCGAACTTTACGACCGCGTGACGGCCGAGGTGGCGCAACGCATGCTGAAGAAATGGCAGCGCGACGCCAGCTTCCTCAACGCCATCCGGGTGCTCGAGGCATCCGACACGTCCAGCGATGGGAAAAAATAATCCCATGGGGATGGTCGCCATCCATACGCCGCAAGGCGCCGCTTGGGACGCCGCCGCGCAGCCCGATCAGGCCTTGCGCGCCGCGACCCGCGCGGCCCTGACCCAAGCGGCGGGCGGCACAGCCATGCTCCCAGGCGAGGCGCTCGCCCTGCTCGCCGACGGCCCGCCGATGTATGTCGCCGGCCTCGACGGAAAACTGACTTACGCCAATAGCGCCTACCGGCGCCTTATGGAATTGCGCGCATGCAAAAGCGGCGTCGATGCCGATGGCGCCGGCCATTTCGCCCTCGGCGAGATCGTCTGCGACGTGACGGTGGCGGGCGCCGCAGTCACCCGCGAAGACGTCATCGAAACCGACAGCGGTACCGATTTCTACAGCTCGCAGCATTTCCCGATCCGCGACGGCGCCGGCCAGATCGTCGCCGTCGGCGGCATCTACCAGAACGCGACGCGCGAGGCACAGGCCTGGCTCGAAACCCTGGCGGCGCGCGAGCGCTTCC
Organism: Rhizobium sp. Q54; assembly: GCA_945861615.1. Classification (GTDB taxonomy): domain Bacteria; phylum Pseudomonadota; class Alphaproteobacteria; order SMXQ01; family SMXQ01; genus CAMAVH01. The sequence goes on from CAMAVH010000046.1 coordinate 5,644, forward strand.
AGGACATCGCCCGGCTCGTCTCCGATTGGATTTGGGAGACCGACGCCGACTTCGTCTTCACCTTCGTCTCGCCGCGCGTGACGGAAGTGATGAAACTGCATCCGCGCCATTTCGTCGGCAGCAGCCTGCTCGATATCGGCCAGGCCAATCCGCTGCAGGATGCGCCGCAGGTCCAGCCGCTCACCGGCGAATCCCGCTCGCCGTTCCGCGACGCGATGTACCGCATCCTCGACGGCAACGACGAGCCGCGCCTTTGCCTGCTCAGCGGCCTGCCGGTGTTCGACGACAAGACCGGCGCCTTCAAGGGCTATCGCGGCACCGCGCGCGACGTCACCGCCGAAGTCGAAGCCAAGCGCCAGGCCGCGCGCAGCCAGCGCCGCCTGTCGTCCGCCATCGAAAGCATCTCCGAAGGCTTCGCGCTGCGCGACACGCGCGGCCAACTCGTCGTCTTCAATTCGAAATTTCAGGAATTCTTCTCGGCGATCTCCGGCCAGCTGCGTCTGAATGTCCCCTATGCCGGCATTCTGCAGGTCATCAAGGACGCCGATATCCTCGCGCCCCATTCGCGCGGCACTCTCGATATCTGGATCGCCATGCAGGCCTTCGGCGACAACGAGCCGCTGGCGCCGTTCGAGCTGCAATTCGCCGACGGCCGCTGGATCCGCGTGACCGAGAGCCGCACCATGAAAGGCGGCGTGGTGACGCTCATTAACGACATCACCGAATCTAAACTGCGCGAAGAAGCGCTGCTGCGCGCCAAGCTGATGGCCGAGGAGGCCAACCGTTTCAAAGGCGAGTTCCTGGCCAATATGAGCCATGAATTGCGCACGCCGCTCAATGCCATCATCGGATTTTCCGAGATCATGCGCGCCGAGACCTTCGGCAAGCTCGGCAATGATCGCTACGTCGAATATTCCAAGGACATCCTCGATTCGAGCCGGCACCTTCTCGGCATCATCAACGACATCCTCGACATCTCGAAGGCGGACGCCGGTAAGCTGCAGCTCTACGAAGAGGAGGTCGACCTGCGCCAGGAAGTGCAGGACGCCATGCGCCTGTTCAACGAGCACGCCGCCGACGTCGGTCTCAAACTCAAGACGGACCTACCCGAGACGCCACCGCCGCTGTGGGCCGACCGGCGCAAAATCAAACAGATTCTGCTCAATCTCCTGTCGAACGCCATCAAGTTCACGCCGCCGGGCGGCGAAGTGCGGGTCAGCAGCGACGTCGATCCGGCGAACGGCGATCTGCGTCTGATGGTCTCGGACAGCGGCATCGGCATCGCGCAGAAGGACATCGACAAGGTCTTCTCCGCCTTCGGCCAGGTCGAAAGCAGCCTGAGCCGTCGTTACGAAGGCACCGGCCTCGGCCTGCCGCTGTCGGTGGCGCTGGCCGAATTGCACGGCGGCAAGCTGGAACTGGAAAGCAAGGTCGGCGTCGGCACCAAGATCACCGTTCGTCTGCCGGCCCGCCGCCTGCACCATGGCGACGGCGGCAGCGACGACGCTTAACCGCCGCTTCGGGCATGGCGGGTCTGCACAAGTGCCCTGTCTGAACGCTCCCGATCCGGACTAGACTGCGGCGTCTTCAGCCTCAGCGTTCATCCGTCCATGACCTACCATCTGCCGCCGCCCGCCAGCACCTCATCGCTCGTCGCCTGGCGCGCCGGCCTGATCTCCGGCCTCGGCGCACCCGGCCTCGCCCTCATCGCCAGCTTCATCGGCTTCGGCGCTCTGGCGCGCGAGCTGGGCCTGTCGCTGCCGCAGTCGATGCTGTCGACGGTGACGATCTGGGCGGTGCCGGGCCAGATGGCGCTCGCTGAAATGCAGGCGCTGGAGGCGGATTTTTTCGCCATCGTCGTCGCGGTGACGCTGATCAACGCGCGCTTCCTGCCGATGACCCTGCCGCTGTTCGCCTATCTCGGCAGCCATCGCGGCGGCATCGCGCGCAAGGCGTCGCTCTACGGGCTCGGCCAATTCGTCGCGCTGACCTTCTGGACCGGCAGCATGCGCGTGATGCCGCTCTTGCCGATGGCCCAGCGCATGCCCTGGCTCTACGGCTTCGGCCTGTCCTGCATCGGCGTCTCCATCGTCGCCACCGGCGTCGGCTATGCCGCCGCCAGTGCCCTGCCGGTGGCGCTCAAACTGGCGCTCGTCTTCCTCAATCCGCTGTTCTTCCTGCTGGTGTTCAGCGCCGATGTGAAGGGCGCCGGCAATATCGCGGCGATTCTCGCCGGCGCCGCCATCGGCCTTGCCGTGCATCCGTTCTGGCCCGACTGGAGCCTGATGGCCGGCGGCGTGGTCGGCGACAGCTTCGCCTTCGTCATCGGCGAAAAAATGGGCGCGCGCCGCAGCAAGCCGGCCGAGCCGGACAGCCGGGAGCCGTGATGGACAGCCTCCTCGGCTCGCGCGATCTCTGGCTATTCGCCCTCATCGTCGCCGCCGGCCTCGGCTCCTATCTCTGGCGCGGGCTCGGCGTCTGGCTGTCGGGCCGCGTGACCCTCGACAGTCCGGTGCTGCGCTGGGTCACCTGCGTGTCCTACGCGATGCTGGCGGCGCTCGTCGCGCGCATGCTGATGATGCCGGAAGGGCCGCTCGCCGCAGCGCCGCTGCTCGATCGCGTGATCGGTTGCGCCATCGGCCTCGGCGCGCTGTTTCTGCTCAAGCGCAACACGCTCGCCGCCGTGCTGATCGGGGCGGGAACGCTGGCGCTCCTTTCCGTTCTCCGCGCGCAAGGCTGGCTGTAAAGCCGTTTTCAACGCAGCCCTTCATGCTATCTCGCCAGGATATCGGCGGTTCCCGGAACATCGGCTCTCATGCTCCGTTAGGCCCTTATCTTGCCGCGTAGATCGCGCGGCCTTTGGGGACAGGAGCCAACGATGCAGAACGGAGCCAACCAAGACGAGCTGGGAAATCAATCCTCTTCCGCTACAGATGACGGCCCGCGCAAATTTTCCGACGTGGCCGAGGATATCAAAGAGCGGGCTGCCGCCGCGACGGCGAATGTTCGCCAGCAGGCCGAAGCGCGCGCCGACTATTGGCGCGACGGCGCCATCGATACGGTGGCTCAGGTCGCCAGCGCACTCAACGCGGCGGCCTCCACGCTGGAAGACGGACAAGCGTGGCTGGCGAAGCCGGTGGCGCGAATGGCCGATCAGGTCGACGATTTCGCAACGGCCGGGCGCGAAAAAAGCCTGAGCGAGATCAGGACCGATCTCGAAGAGATCACGCGGCATAACCCGGTCTTGGTCGTCGGCGGCGCGATCGCGCTGGGCTTCGCCCTATCTCGCGTGATGAAGAGTTCCGCCGCGAGCGGCAGCGGCAGCGCTTATCATCCGGCGCGGCAAGGCCCTGGCGATCGAAAGACGGGGGACGCCGATGATCAATGACGGCAGCCGCAGCTTAGGCGACCTCGTGCAAACCTTGATCGATCAGGTCGCTTGCCTGATGCGCGACGAAGTCACGCTGATGAAGACCGAGGCCGGCGAAAAGATACGCCTGGCGAGCCGCGGCATGGCGATGATCGCAGCCGGCATCGTCATCGCCCTGCCTGCGCTTTTTGTGGTGTTCCTCGCAGGCGTGCTGGCGCTCGGTATGGTGGTGCAACTATGGCTGGCGGCTCTCATCGTCGGCGGCGGCGCGACGCTTGTCGCGCTGATGTTGATCATGGCCGGCCGTTCAAATCTATCGGCGGAGAAGCTGGCTCCGCGCCGCACGATCGTATCGATCAAGCGCGATGCCGGCTTCGCCGAAAGCCATTTGAAGGGAGGCGTTTAACATGACCCGCGAAACTCTCCATGAGGTCGAACGCCGATTGGCCCACGACCGCAATGAGATCGGCGAGACCCTATCGATCATCCAGCAACGCCTGTCGCCCGAGCACATGGCCGATCAGGCATTACATTATTTAAAAGACAACGGAGGAGACATGGCTATGCATCTCGGTCGCGCAATGAAGGAAAATCCGCTCCCGCTGATTGTGACAGGCGTCGGACTTGCCTGGCTCATCGGTTCCAGCATCTCGTCTCGCCCCAGCGGCGATCACCGAGGCCGCAGCCGTCAATCAACAGCGCACGCCTATAGCAACAGCACTTACGATGAAAACGAGGGCTACGGCGAATACGAAGCGCAGCCCCGGGGCACTCGCGATCCGATCAAGGGCTATGGCTCGAGCGATTATACGCCGTACGATCAGCGCAACGACAAACACTCATTGCTCGACCGCGCACGCGCCGCTGCGGACTCGTTGCAGCAGTCGGGCGAAGAGACCGCCGAAGCATTCAGCGAGCGGGTCGCCCATGCGAAGGCACAGGTCTTGGATATCCAGCGCCAAGCGGGCGAAACCGTTTCCGACTTCACCCGACGCATCGAAGAAAAAATGACAAGCGTGAGCGAGAGCGTGAAGCAGCACATTCATGACGCCTCGGATCGGGCAACCGATCTGGCGCGACGCGCGCGTCATGAGGCGGAGGATATGCGCGACCGCGCGACAGACGCGTTTCAGCATCAGCCTCTGGCGGCCGTCGCGATCGGCATCGGCGTCGGGGCGCTGATCGGCGCTCTCGTCCCCATGACGCGGCGCGAGCAGAAATTGCTGGCCCCCTATGGCGAAGAAGCCCGCGAGCGCGTCCGCGGCGTCGCCAAAGACATCGGCGACAAAGCGGAACATATCGCAGCCGATGCGGCTGAATCGGCCGTGCAAACTGTGGACGAAGGCGTCCGTCAGACGGTTCAAACGCATTGAGCGGGACGGACGGCGCAACGCGCGGCGAGCAAGGCCCTGGAGACAAACGGGGCCGAGCCGCCGAAGCGCCGCAAGAGATTCCTAAACTGGGTTGGCGCGATGTGTTGCTGCGTTCTTGGTCCGCGCTCGCTTCGCAGCACCTGTCGCTGATTGCGGCCGGGGTCGCGTTCTACTCGCTCTCAGCTCTGTTCCCGGGCATCGCGGCGCTCATCGCCTTATGGAGCCTGATCTTCGATCCGGCCGAAATCGGCCGGCAGATCGCCGCCGTCGGCGGGCTGTTGCCCGGCGACGCGGCCGCCATCATCACCGATCAAGCCTATAAAGTGGCCGGAGAGAACGGCGCGCTGACATTGGCGGCGGTGTTTGGCCTGCTGATCGCGCTCTATAGTTCCGGCGCGGCGGTGCGCGCGCTGATCGAAGGTCTGAACATCGTCTATATGGAAACCGAAAAGCGAGGATTTGTCCGGCTCTATCTGACGTCCTTCGCAATGACCATCGGCTTCATCATCATGCTGCTGCTGGCGCTTGCGGTGATCGCCGGCATTCCAGCGGCTCTCGCCTGGGTCGGCCTCGACTCCTTGTCGGAAGGGTTGATCAACATCCTGCGCTGGCCGCTGCTGTTCGTGGTGGCCGCCATGGGCCTCGCGGCGCTTTACCGCCACGCGCCAAGCCGCGACAGGGCGCAATGGCGCTGGGTCAGTCCCGGCACGCTCCTGGCGACGACCCTGTGGGTTATCGGCTCGATCGGCTTCTCGCAATATGTCACGCACCTCGGCAGCTATAACGAAACCTACGGCTCGCTCGGCGCCGTGATCATCCTGCTGATGTGGCTTTGGCTGTCGGCGTTTATCGTGTTGCTCGGCGCGCAGATCAACGCCGAAAGCGAACATCAGACCGCAAAGGACACGACGCGCGGACCGCCCCGCCCGATGGGCCAGCGCGGCGCCTACGTGGCTGACACGATAGGCGAACGGAGATAAGGCGGGATCGCGACTCTGCGGACTAGGCGACGACCTTCGCCGCCGCTTTTTCCAACGCCAGCACGCCCGGCAGAGTCTTGCCTTCGAGCCATTCGAGGAAAGCGCCACCCGCCGTCGAGACGTAGGAGAAGGCCTCGGTGACGCCGGCGTGGCCGAGCGCCGCCACCGTGTCGCCGCCGCCGGCGATGCTCACCAGCTTGCCCTTGTGGGTCAGCTTGGCGACGATGTTGGCCACGGCGTTGGTGCCGGCATCGAACGGCGGCACTTCGAACACGCCGAACGGGCCGTTCCACACCACCGTGCGGCATTCGCCGAACATCTTGTCGAGCGCCTTGATGCTGGCCGGGCCGATGTCGAGGATCATCGCATCCTCCGGCACTAGGCCGACCGGCACCACTTCATGCGCCGCGCCCGCCTTGACTTCGCGTGCCACGACCACGTCGATCGGCAGCACGAACTCGCAGCCGCCCTCGCGCGCCGTCTTCATGATGTCGAGCGCCGTCGCCGCCATCTCGCGCTCGCACAGCGACTTGCCGACCGGCGCGCCCATGGCGAACAGGAAGGTGTTGGCCATGCCGCCGCCGATAATCAGGCGATCGACCTTCTTGGAGAGATTGCCGAGCAGTTCGAGCTTCGACGAAACCTTGGAGCCGCCGACGACCGCGGCGAGCGGCCGCTCCGGCTTTTCCAGCGCCTTGCCGAGGGCGACGAGTTCGGCCTCCATCAGGCGGCCGGCATAGGCCGGCAAGATCGAGGCGATGGCATCGATCGAGGCATGGGCGCGATGCGCCGTCGAGAAGGCGTCGTCGACATAGAGATCGCCGAGCGCGGCGAGGCCCTTGGCGAAGGCCATGTCGTTGGCCTCTTCCTCGGGATGGAAGCGGAGATTCTCGAGCAGCGCCACCTCGCCGGGCTTGAGCTTGGCGGCGACCGCCTCGGCCTGCGGGCCGATGCAATCGGGCACGAAGACCACCGGACGGCCGAGCGCCTGGGACAACGGCTCGGCCAGCGGCTTGAGCGACATCTCCGGATCGGGGCCCTTGGTCGGGCGGCCGAAATGCGACATCAACACCAGCCTCGCGCCTTTGTCGGCGAGCTCCTTGATCGTCGAAGCGAGACGCTCGATGCGCGTGTAATCGGTGACCTTGCCGTTCTTCATCGGCACGTTGAGGTCGACGCGGACGAGGACGCGCTTGCCGGCGACGGAGGCGTTATCGATGGTGTTGAAATGCGGCACGGACGGATCAGCCCAGCTTGCCGACGAGGGCGGCGACGTCGACCATGCGGTTCGAGAAGCCCCATTCGTTGTCGTACCAGGACAGCACGCGGACCATGCGCTTGTCGACGACCTGCGTCTCCTTCTTGTCGAAGGTCGAGCTCGCCGGATCATGGTTGAAGTCGGTCGAGACCAGCGGCTCGTCGCAGATGTTCAAGATGCCCTTGAGCTTGCCGTTGGCATATTCGGCGACGGCGGCATTGACGTCCTCGATGGTGACGTCGCGCTTGGCGGTGAAGACCAGATCGACCATCGAGACGTTGATGGTCGGCACGCGCACCGATGTGCCGTCGATCTTGCCCTTGAGCTCCGGCAGCACCAGGCCGACGGCCTTGGCGGCGCCGGTCGAAGTCGGGATCATCGACATGGCGGCAGCGCGGGCGCGGCGCAGGTCCTTGTGCAGGGTGTCCTGCAGGCGCTGATCGCCGGTGTAGGAATGCACCGTCGTCATGAAGGCGCGCTCGATGCCGATGGTGTTGTGCAGCGCGAAGGCGAGCGGCGCCAGGCAGTTCGTCGTGCAGGAGGCGTTCGAGATGATGGTGTGGCTCTTGTCGAGCTTGTCGTGGTTGACGCCATAGACGACGGTGAGGTCTTCGCCGGTCGCCGGGGCCGAGATCAGCACGCGCTTGGCGCCGGCATCGAGATGCTTCGTCGCCGAGGCGCGGTCGGTGAAGATGCCGGTGCATTCGGCGAGCACGTCGATCTTGAGCTCTTTCCACGGCAGCTTGGACGGATCCTTCTCGGCAAACACCTTGATGTTGCCGCGACCGATGTCGATGCCGTCGGCGGTCAACTTAACCTCGCCGGGGAAGCGGCCATGCGCCGTGTCGTAGCGCAGGAGATGCGCATTGTCGGAGACCGAGCCGAGATCGTTGATCGCCACGACTTCGATATCGTTGCGGTTCTGCTCGTGAATCGCCCGCAACACCAGGCGACCGATCCGGCCGAAACCATTGATCGCCACACGCACCGCCATAGCCGTCCTCCAGTTTTCCAGTGACGCCGCCGCGGATGGGTCATCACCGCGCGGCCAACGCCGATTGTCATCTATCGGGCCAAATGCGGCCCTGTCACGTGACCTATTTCAGGCGCTCGCGCACCTTTTGCGTCACGGCCTCGGCCGTGATGCCGAAATGCTTGTAGAGCTCTTCCGCCGGGGCCGACGCGCCGAACGTCGTCATGCCGACCACCGCGCCATGTTCGCCGACATAGCGTTCCCAGCCGAAGAGGCTGGCCGCCTCGACGGCGACGCGGACCGTATCCCTGCCGAGAACTTTGGACTTGTAGCTATCGTCCTGGGCGTCGAACAGTTCCCAGCAGGGCATCGAGACGACGGCGGTGCCGACGCCCGAGGCCTGCAATTGCTCGCGCGCGGCAAGGGCGATCATCACTTCGGACCCGGTGGCGAAAATCGTCGCGCGGCGCGGGCCTTCGGCATCCTTCAGGATGTAGCCGCCCTTGGCGCAGAGATTTTCCACGACATGGGTGGTGCGCACCGGCGGCAGATTCTGGCGCGACAGCGCCAGCACCGACGGCTGCTTGGCCTGCAACGCGGCGAGCCAGCATTCGGCGCTTTCCACCGCATCGGCCGGGCGGAAGGTCAGGAGGCCGGGAATGACGCGCAGCGCCGCGAGATGCTCGACCGGCTGATGGGTCGGGCCGTCTTCGCCGAGACCGATCGAATCGTGCGTCATGACATAGACGACGCGCTGGCCCATCAGCGCCGACAGGCGGATCGAGCCGCGGCAATAATCGGTGAAGACCAGGAAGGTGCCGCCGTAGGGAATGATGCCGCCATGCAGCGCCATGCCGTTCATCGCGGCGGCCATGCCATGCTCGCGCACGCCGTAATAGACGTAACGGCCGGAGAAATCGTCCGGCGTGATCGGCGCCTGCACCTTCGACTTGGTGTTGTTCGAGCCGGTGAGATCGGCCGAGCCGCCGATCATTTCCGGCACAGCGGCGGTGATCACCTCGAGCGCTTCCTGCGACGATTTGCGCGTCGCCCAGGTCGGCGGCTTCTCGGCCAGGGTCTTCTTGTAGGCATCGACGACGTCGACGAGAGACTTCGGCAATTCGCCCGCGTGGGTGCGCTTGAACTCGGCCTGCTTCTCGCCATCGAGCTTGGCGAAGCGCTCGGCCCAGGCCTTGCGCGGCGCCGCGCCACGCGCCCCGGCTTTGCGCCAGGCATCCAAAATCGGCGCGGGAATGACGAAGGGCTCGGCACTCCAGCCGAGCTTGACGCGCGCGCCGGCGATCTCTTCGGGCCCTAGCGCCGCGCCGTGGGTCGCGGCGGTGCCGGCCTTCTTGGGAGCGCCATAGCCGATGGTGGTGCGGCAGGCGATCATCGACGGCGTCGCGGTCTTCTGCGCGGCGGCGATGGCGGCGGCGACCGCTTCCGGATCATGGCCATCGACGGCGACGGCGTCCCAGCCGGAGGCCTTGAAGCGGGCGATCTGATCGTCCGACACGGAGAGCGAGGTCGGGCCGTCGATCGAGATCTTGTTGTCGTCGAACAGGACGATGAGCTTGTTCAGCTTGAGATGGCCGGCGAGCGAGATGGCTTCGTGGCTGATGCCTTCCATCAGGCAGCCGTCGCCGGCGATCACGTAAGTGAAGTGATCGACGACATCCTTGCCGTAGCGCGCGGCGAGCAGCTTTTCAGCCATGGCCATGCCGACGGCATTGGCGATGCCCTGGCCGAGCGGGCCGGTGGTCGTCTCGATGCCCTGGGCGTGGCCGTATTCCGGATGGCCGGCGGTCTTGGCGCCGAGCTGACGGAAATTCTTGATCTCCGCCATGGTCATGTCGGGATAGCCGGTCAGATGCAGCAAGGAATAGAGCAGCATCGAGCCATGGCCGGCCGACAGCACGAAGCGGTCGCGGTCGGGCCAGGCCGGATCGGCCGGGTCGAACTTCAAAAAGCGGGTGAATAGCACCGTGGCGACATCGGCCATGCCCATGGGCATGCCGGGATGGCCGGAATTGGCCGCCTCGACGGCGTCCATGGCCAACGCGCGAATGGCATTGGCCATTTCCTGGTGCCCAACGGACGGGGTTTGGGCTCCCAAGACTTCACCCTGCGGCAATATATCCTCCTAAAGGGCCGTTTCCGGCGGGTTTCGACGACCCGGAGGGGCCGCGAACGCTGATCGGGAAAACGGCGAGAGACGCGGTGTGTCATAAGCAAAGCCGCCCCTGATGGCAATGGAGGATTTCGCGCTTCCGGCGGCGCAAATCGGCCCGGCGGCAGGGCCCTCGGCCGGTTTTGGCATCCCATTGGCCGGAACGCGCGTAAACAGGCCTAACGAATTGATTTTCAACCCCGCCGGAGCGCAGCATGGCCCCCCAGACACCCGGCCCCGTTTGGATCACCGGCGCCAGCACCGGTATCGGCCGCGCCGTCGCCCTGGGCCTGGCCCGTCAGGGCCGCCTGGTGATCGGCTCGGCGCGCGGCAACCTCGATCTGGCGACGCTGGCCGAAGTGGCGCGCGGCCTGCCCGGCCGCATCGTCCCGCTGCAACTGGACGTCACCGATCCCGGCGCCATGGCGGCGGCGCTGGCCAAGATCGAGGCCGAGCATGGCCCGCTCGCCCAGGCGATATTCAACGCCGGCAGCCACATCCCCATGGGCGCCGCCGATTTTCGCGTCGACAAGTTGCAAAAACTGATCGCCGTCAACCTGATGGGGGCGGCGCACGGGCTGGAAGCCGTGCTGCCCGGCATGCTGGCGCGCGGCGCCGGCCGCATCGCCGTCGTCGCCTCTGTGGCCGGCTATCGCGGCCTGCCCTCGGCGGCGGCCTATAGCCCGAGCAAAGCCGCCGCCATCGCCATGTGCGAAGCCTTGCGCCCGGAATGCGCGGCGAAGGGCGTGGTGCTGCAGGTGATCAATCCGGGCTTCGTCGAGACGCCGCTGACGGCGAAGAACGACTTTCCCATGCCGATGTTGATTTCCGCCGAGAAAGCCGCCGACTACATCCTGGCCGGCCTGGAAAGCGATCGCTTCGAGATCGCCTTCCCGCGCCGCTTCGCCTTCGCGATGAAGCTGCTGCGCGTCCTGCCCTATCCGCTGTTCTTCGCCGTAACGCGCAAGCTGCTGCGCAACTAGGCTTCAGGGCTTCTGCAGCGCCAGCTGGCGCACATCGATGGTGCCGGCGCGAAAGCCGCCCTCGCAGTAAGCCAAGTAATAACGCCACATGCGGCGAAAGCGCGCGTCGAAGCCGCCATTCGGAAAATTGGGCGCCGCGATAGCGCCCCAGGCCGCCTCGAAGCGCTCGCGCCAGATCTCCAGCGTGCGGGCATAGTCTCCGGCGAAGGCGACATGGCCGAGATCGCGCAGGCCCGCGCGCGCCGCCAGCCCGTCGAGAATCTTCGGCGACGGCAGCATGCCGCCGGGGAAGATGTAGCGCTGAATGAAATCCACCGACTCGCGATATTCGGCGTAATCGCCGTCGGCGATGGTGATGACCTGCAGCGCGGCGATGCCGCCCGGCGCCAAGCGCGCGCGCAGCGTGTCGAAGAAGGCCGGCCAGTAGGCCTCGCCGACCGCCTCGAACATCTCGATGGACACGATGCGATCGAACGTGCCGTCGACGTCGCGATAGTCCTGCAGGCGGATGTCGATCCGGTCCGACAGTCCGTCCTTGGTGATGGCGGCGAGCGCCCACTCGCGCTGCGCCTGCGACAATGTCAGGCCGACCACCTGGCAGCCGCGCTCGCGCGCCGCCCAGCGCGCAAAGCCACCCCAGCCGCAGCCGATCTCGAGCAGGCGCTGGCCGGGCCGAAGGTCCGCCATGTCGGCGATGCGCCGCCATTTGGCGATCTGCGCCTGCTCCAGGGATTGCTCCGGCGTCTCGAACAAGGCGGAGGAGTAGGTCATCGTCGGGTCGAGCCATTGGCGATAGAACTCGTTGCCGAGATCGTAATGGCTGGCGATGTTGCGCTTGGCGCCGCGCCGCGAATTGCGGTTGGCGACGAGATGGCGCGCGCGGTTGAGCAGCGCGTGCCAGGCGACCACGGCGCTGCGCACCGACCAAGTCGGCGCCAGGATATGCTCGTTGCGCGCCCCGAGTTCGATCAAGCCGGCCAGGTTGCCGCTCGACCATTCGCCGTCGATGTAGGATTCGGCGAAGGCGAGTTTGCCGCCGGAGAACAATCGGCGCACCGCGCGCTCGTCATGGATCACCAGATCGCTTTCCGGACCGGGATTGGGCGCGGTAATGCGCAGCACCTCGCCACTCGGCAATTCGATCTTGAGGCGGCCATAAGCGATCGATTCGGCGACCGAGAGAAAGACGCGCATGACGGCCGACTGCGCGTTGCGCGCGCGCGAGCCGGGAAGGACGTCGCCGTCGGCATTGCGGTTCATCGTCATCGGCGGACTCCGGAAAGATCTTGGCCGAGCGTCACGGGGCTCGTCGGCGCGGGGGGCAGGCTGTGGAACACGGCGCCCTTGCGCCAGAGCTTGAGCGCCTGCCAATGGATGGCGAGGACTATTCTCAGCGTCATCAAGGGATGGCGCAAGAAGGCCGACAGCAGGGCGCGGTCGGTCAGATCGGCGCGCTGACCGACATGGGTGGCGAGCAGGATTTCGCCTTCGGCGTCGCTTTCGCGAATCGCCAGCGACAGGGTCTCGCCCGGCGCGCGCAGGCGGAAGCGGTACTCGCCGACAAGGCCCAGGAAGGGCGAGACGTGAAAGCATTTCGCCGCGCTCTGCGCCAGCGGCAGGCCGGCAGCATGGCCCGCGGGCACGCGCACGAGATAGCTGTGGCTCTGGCCGAAGGTGTTGCGCACTTCATAGAGCACGGCGCGCAAGTCGTCCGCCGGACCGTGGCAGAAATAGACGCTGAGCGGATTGAAGACATAGCCGAGGATGCGCGGAAAGCAGAGCAGGCGAATCGCGCCGCCGTCCAGCGCGATACCATGCGCCGCGAGATGGCGCTCGACCCAGGGGCGCAGCGGCGAGCCGTCGCGCGGGCCGTGATCCTTGGCGTGAAAGGAGAAGAGATTGAAGCGGCCGGCGGAAAACAGCTTGAGCTTCGCGGCCAGCTCGGCAACGCGATCGACGTCGAGATAGAGCGAGAAGACGCGATAGACGAAGCGATGCGTGCAGGGCTTGAACCGGGCATGCATGACGCGGCCCAGATAGAGACAGCCTGCGGCAGACTCCGTCACGCGACCGCCGGTGCGGCGAGTCCGCCGAGCAGGGCGGGCGCCACGTCCTTCACCGGCATCTCCGCCTTCCACGGCGCGGGCACGCCAAACGCTGCCGCGACCGCGAGGCCGGACACCAGCCCGTCCTCGTGAAAGCCGTAGCCAAAATAGCTGCCGCAGAACCAAGTGTTGCGCCGCCCCTGCAGGCCGGCGAGCGCGCCTTGGGCGGCCATCGCTTTGCCGTCGAACATCGGGTGATGATAGACGAAGCTGGCGTGGACGGAAGCCGCATCGGGTTCGCGCGTCGGATTGAGCGTGACGAAAAAGCTCCGCTCATTGGGCAGATTCTGCAACCGGTTCATCCAATAGCTGACCGACAACCGCGCCTCGTCATGCGAGTTGTCTCCCGGGGCGCGCTCGGCCATATAGTTCCAGCTTGCCCAGGCGGCGCGCCGGCGCGGCATGAGTGCGGCATCGCTATGCAGCACGGCGCGATTTTCCTGATAGGAAAAGGCGCCCAATTGGCGACGCTCCTCGCCGTCGGCGTCCTCGAGCAGGGCGAGCGACTGGTCGGCATGGGCCGCCATCACCACATGGTCGTACTGCAGCACCGCGCCGTCGATCGTGTGCAACGCGACGCCATCGGCGGTGCGGCGCACGCCGACAATCGCGCGGCCGAGATGAATGCGCTCGCGAAACCCGGCCGTCAGCTTTTTCACATAAGCCTGGCTGCCGCCGATCACCGTGCGCCATTGCGGACGCGACGTCGCCTGCAAAAGGCCGTGATTGTGGAAGAATCGCAGCAGGCTGGCGGCGGGAAAGGCCATCATTTCGCGCGCCGGGGCCGACCAGATCGCCGCCGCCATCGGCAGCAGATGATCGCGCGCGAAAGATGCGCCATAGCCTTCGCGCGCCAGCCACTCGCCGAGCGACGGCCCGTCGTCGGCGCTCTCAAGGGCGGCGAGCGCCGCCGGCGCAGTGCGGTAAAAGCGCGCGATGTCGCGCAGCATGGTCAGAAAGCGCGGACGCAGAAGATTGGCCGGCTGGGCGAACAGGCCGCGCGGCATGTCGCTGCCATATTCGAGACGGCCGCCGTCGAGCGAGACGGCGAAGGACATGTCGGTGGCGAGGGTCGCGACGCCGAGGTGATCGAACAGCCGCACGAGATTGGGATAGTTGCGGGCGTTATAGACGATGAAGCCGGTGTCGACCGGCACGCTCCCGCCGGGCGCCGCCACCTCGACCGTATGGCTATGGCCGCCGATCCAGTCAGCCTGCTCGAAGATATCGACCTGATAGCGTTGCGACAGCAGCCAGGCTGCCGACAGGCCCGAGATGCCGCTGCCGACGATCGCCACGCGCGCCCCAGGACGCGGGGCAATAAGGGGCGCCCCCGCATGCGGCGGGACATGCTCGGGGCGGCGGTGGAGGTCGTCGGGAGTCATCAGGCGAAACCGGGGCGGTTGTGGATGGCCTATCAGTACGTGGTTTTTCCGTTCAAGGATCACCCCTTTCGCGATCGGACGGGTGATCCAGCGGGTGGTGGACGGCGTATTCACTGCAAATCCCAGTAAACATGCATTCAGGCCTCCATGTCCGTCGCCCTCAGCTTCGATCGCGGTTTCTCTTTCGGCACTCCTGGCGCCGCCAAAGCGCCGCCGCGCCGGGAGCGGCTTGTCCCCCAAGCCCGCTTGCCGTTAGATAAGGCGATGGATAAGACCTTTAGCGCGCCGGCGCCGGACACTGCAGAACTCGCCCGCCTCGTCGCCGTGGTGGCGCAAGAGCGCGACAAGACGGCCTTCGCCGCGCTCTATGCCTATTTCGCGCCGCGCCTGAAAACCTATCTGATGCGCCTCGGCGCCTCGGCCAGCGCGGCCGAAGACCTGGCGCAGGAAGCGATGCTCATCCTGTGGCGCCGCGCCGAAAGCTTCGATCCGAGCCAAGCCAACGTGCGCACCTGGATGTTCACCATCGCGCGCAACAAACGCATCGACGCGCTACGCCGGGAAAAGCGCCCGGAACTCGACCCCAACGATCCCGCCCTGGTGCCCGAAGCGCCCGTCCCCGCCGACAGTGCGCTCGAAGCGCTCGAGCATGAGGACGTGCTGCGCGACGCCATCGCGACGCTGCCCGAGGAACAGGCCCGCCTCTTGCGCATCTGCTATTACGAAGACAAATCCCACCGCCAAATCGCTCGCGAGCTCGACATTCCGCTCGGGACCGTGAAATCGCGCCTGCGCCTCGCGCTGGCGCGCCTCCGCATCAGCTTGCAGGACCGCGTGTGATGATCACGAGAACCGCCATGACCACCGAACACCGTCCGTCCCATCACCCCGAAACCGGCGCCCTGGTCGATTACGCCGCCGGCACGGCGTCGCAAGCCGCCGGTGTGATGATCGCCAGCCATCTCGCGCTTTGCCCGGCCTGCCGCGGCGAAGTCGGGCGCCTGGAAGCGCTCGGCGGCGCCATGCTGGAAGAGCTGCCGCCGACGCCGCTGGCCTCGGCCGGCATCGATGCCCTGCTCGCGCGCCTCGACAAGCTCGACGCGGAGCGTCCGTCTTTCGCGCCGGAGCGCCAGCCCGTCGCCGCCTCGATCGTGATTCCGCGCCCGCTACGCGACTATCTGGGCGACATGGATGTCGGCGGCGATCTGACCGCGCTGCCCTGGCGTAAGCTCGGCGGCGGCGTTGACGAGATCGAGATTCCCCAGGCTACCGGCCGTGGCGAGCATCTCCGCCTGCTCCGCATCAAGGCGGGCAGCGCCGTGCCGCGTCATACCCATGATGGCAATGAAATGGTCATGGTGCTGACCGGCGGCTTTACCGACGCCTCTGGCCATTACCTGCGCGGCGACGTCGGCGTCTCCGATGCCGATATCGACCACACGCCGGTGGCCGACGCCGGCGCCGATTGCATCTGCCTGTCCTTCACCGATGCGCCGCTGCGCTTCACCGGCCCGCTCGGCTGGCTGCTCAACCGCCTAGTCAGATTCTAGCTTCTGACCACTTCGGGCTGCGCGTTTCGCGCAGCACTGTGATGCCGAGAAGGCGGTTGCGCCGCGCGCCGCCGGGGGCGTAAAGCTGGGGCTGGCTTTTCCCGCTCCCGGTTCCCCTCAGATGTCCGAATTTACCGGCGTAAGTGCGCGCTGGCCCCGCATCCTCATCGGTCTCGCGCTCGGCTTCGTCATGGGCGCGCTGTTCGCCTGGATCGGCACGCCGATCCCCTGGATGATGGGGCCGCTCGTCGGCATGGGCATTGCCCAGCTCTGCGGCGCGAAATTGCAGCTGTTCCCCTACGGCCGCCAGACCGGCCAATGGCTGATCGGCACCTCGGTCGGCCTCTATTTCATGCCCTCCGTGCTCGGCGCGTTGCTCGGCAATGTCGGCTGGATTTTTCTCGGCGCCATTCTCACGCTGATCATGGCCGGCGTCGGCGGATTGCTGCTCGCCCGCCTGTCCGGCATCGACAAGACCTCCTGCTATTTCGCCACCGTGCCGGGCGGCGCGGCGGAGATGTCGGTGCTGGCGATGAAGTACGGCGGCAACGTGCCGGCCGTCGCCATCACCCAATCGATCCGCATCACGCTGCTCGTGCTGATCGTGCCGCCGGTCCTCACCTATGCCGGCTTCGCCGGCTTCGACCGCGCCGCGGCGCAGATCCTGCCGCCCTTCGTCGCCGACAAATTCTTCATGCTCGCCGGCTTCACGCTCGTCGTCGCCGCGGTCTGCGCCAAGCTGCGCATCCAGAATGCCTGGATGATGGGGCCGCTGATCTCCAGCGCCGTCATCACCGCCTGTGGCGTCAGCCTGTCGCGCGTGCCAGTCGAATTGGTCGATCTCGGCCAGGTGCTGCTCGGCCTGGCGCTCGGCTCGCGCTTCGAGAAGGATTTCTTCCTGCGCTACCGCATGTTCATTCCCTACGCCGTGTTCAACGCGCTCTACTTGATGCTGGCCTGCGCCGGCTGCGCCTATCTGATCGCCTGGGGCAGCGGCATTGCCATCGGCGATTCGCTGCTGGCGCTCGCGCCGGGCGGCATCGGCGAAATGGCGATCACCGCCAAGGGCCTCGACCTCGGCGTCGCCATTGTCACCGCCTTTCAGTTCGTGCGCATCTCGGCGGCCAATTTCACGCCGCCCTTCCTGTTTCCCTTGGCGCGCCAGTGGCAGGAGCGCTGGCTGGCGCGCGGTCCTTAAGGCTGTGATACTGGCTCGGCTGG
>CAMAVH010000047.1 GCA_945861615.1 Rhizobium sp. Q54
TTCGGCGCGTCGGCCGGGATGGCCATCACGTCGAGATTGAAGGCGGAGCCTTCCTTGGGCAGGAAAATGCCGATCTCGACCTTGCCACCGGCTTCCTTGGCGCGGTCGCGCGCTTGCACGAGATCGCCGGCATAGCCCATGGCGACGCAGATGTTGCCGTTGGCCAGGTCGTTGATGTAGGCCGAGGAGTGAATGTATTTGTAGTTCGGGCGCGCTTTGTAGACAACGTCGCTGGCGACCTTGAGATCGTCCTGCGACAGGCTGGTCGGTGACTTGCCGGCATAGGCGAGCGCGGTGCTGAACACTTCATCGGATGAATCGAGGACGGTGACGCCGCAGCCCTTAATCTTCGTCAGCACCTTGGGGTCGTAGATCATCGCCAGGCTGCCGATCGGCGCGTCGGGCATTAACTGTTTGATCTTCGCCACGTTGTAGCCGATGCCGGTGCCGGCCATCAGATAGGGCACGCCATGCGCATTGCCCGCATCGAATTTGGCGAGTTCGGCCAGCACGCCTTTGTCGAGCCCGGCGAGATTGGGCAGCTTCGACTTGTCGAGCTTCTGATAGATGTTGGCCTGCACCTGCTTGACGAAGAAGGGCGAGGTCGAGGGGAAGACGACGTCGAAGCCGGATTTGCCGGCGAGCAGCTTGGCTTCGAGAATTTCGTTGCCGTCATAGACGTCGTAATTCACCTTGATGCCGGTTGCGGCGGTGAATTTCTCGATCGTGTCCTTGGCGATGTAGTCGCTCCAATTGAAGACGTTGAGAACCTTCTCTTGAGCGACCGCGGCTTGCGCCGTGAATAGGGTGAGCATCGCGGGTAGGAGCCAGAGGCGCGTCGAACTAATCATTTATATCCCCCATGGAATGCGAGCCGTGCCCAGGCGTCTTGTCGCCCGGCCGGCGAAAGCCGCCCAATCTTAATCGAAACGCTGGCCCAGGGAAGCCTTGAGCGCGGTCTCGCGTGACGATTTTTCTGTGGATGCTGAGACGGTTAGCCGGCGATGGTGCTTGGTTCTCGCGCCGTCGCTTGCTAACCTTTTGATCAAGCGCGGCCGAATCGAATGCGCCGCAGGGGAATGACGACCGTATGTGGATGACCGCCGATCTTCTTCGTAGCCTCGCGGCGCAAGGCGAGCGTCCGGCCCTCCTGCAGATCGTCGGTGACAGCGCCCAGGCGACGCCGTCGGCGGAGCTGGCCCGCCTCGCCGCCAGCCTGGCCCACGGACTCGTCGCCCACGGCGTCAAGCCGGGCGATCCTGTCGGGCTCGTCGGCCCGAATCATCTCGATTGGATCGTCGTCCGCCTGGCCCTGGCCGGGGCGGGGGCCCTGACCGTCGCCTGCGACGATCTCGGCAATCCGGAAGAAATCGCCGGCTTCCTGAATGATAGCGGCTGCAAGCTGGCCTTCGTGACGGCGGCCCATGCGGCGCATCTCAAGGCCGGCGGCGCATCCTATGATATGCGGCTGCTCGATGGCGGAGACGGGCCGGAGGGCTGGCACGCCTGGATGGCCGAGCCCGCCGGCGACCTTCCGCGCCAGGAGCCGAATGCCGAGACCATCGTGGTCTATACCTCCGGCACGACGGGCAAGCCCAAGAGCTTTGCGCTGACCCACGCCAATCTTGCGGCCAATATCGATGCGCTGCTCGCCGAGAAGATCGCGACGGCCGCCGACCGCGTGCTGCTTCCCTTGCCGTTGCATCATGTCTTCCCGTTCCTCGTCGGCCTGCTCACCACGTTGGCCAGCGGCGCGACCCTGGTGCTGCCGGAGGCGGCGACCGGGCCGCAGATCGCCACCGCGCTGCGGGTCTCGAAGGCGACCGTCATGGTCGGCGTGCCGCGCCTGTTCACCGCCTTGCTGGCCGGGGTGGAGGCCAAGGTCGCGGCTCGCGGCGGGCTGGCCGCCTGGGCCTATCGCACCATGCTGAAACTGGCCCTTGCGGCGCGGCAGACGTTCGAGTGGAACATCGGCAAGACCTTGTTCGGCTCGCTGCATCAGCAGCTCGGCGGCCATTTGCGCCTGATGGCGAGCGGCGGCGCCAAGCTCGAAGCGTCGGCCATGTGGCGGCTCGAAGCGCTCGGCTGGCAAGTGCTGAGTGGCTACGGCCTCGCCGAGACGGCGTCGATGTTCACCGCCAACCTGCCGGGCCGCCAGCGCATCGGCAGCGAGGGCCGCCCGATCGGCGACGGCCAGGTGCGCATCGCCAAAATCATCGACGGCGATGCCGATGCGCCGGATATGGGCGAGATCCAGCTTAAGGGTCAGAGCGTCTTCGCCGGTTACCGCAACAATCCGGAGGCCACCGCCACCGCCTTCACGCCGGACGGCTGGTTCCGCACCGGCGACCTCGGCCATGTCGATGCCGACGGCTTCGTCTTCATCACCGGCCGCGCCAAGGAGATGATCGTCCTCGGCGGCGGCAAGAACGTCTATCCCGAGGAAACCGAGAAGCATTACGCCGCCAGCCCCTATATCCGCGAACTGGCGGTGTTGGAGAGGGACGGCAAGCTGGTCGCCGTCGTGCTGCCCGATCCGGTGGCGATCCGTTCGGCCGGCCTGACCCGCCTGGAAGACGCGATCCGCGTCACCCTGTCGGAAAAGTCGCAAACCCTGCCGAGCTATCAGCGCATCGCCGGCTATGCCCTGGTGCGCGAGCCGCTGCCGCGCACACGGCTCGGCAAATACCGCCGCTTCCTGCTGCCGAAGCTCTATGACGAGGCCAAGGCGGGCCTGTCCAAAGCCAAATCGACCGTCATGAGCGCCGAGGATCAAGCCCTGGTGAACGTCTCGCCGACGCGCGAGGCCTGGGAGTTGCTGCGCGCCCGTTACGCCGACCGCGGCATCTCGCTCGACGCCAATATGTCGCTCGATCTCGGCATCGATTCGCTCGAATGGATGACGCTGGCGCTCGAACTGGAGGCGCGTCTCGGCCTGCAGATGCGCGAGGCCGAATTGCAGGACGTCAACACGGTGCGCGATCTGCTCGCCGTGCTGGCCAAGGCCAAGCCGGCGCTGCAGGGCGTGAACGGCGGCGTTCTCGGCGAAACGCCGGCGGATGTCGCCGCTGCGGCCGAGCGTTGGCTGGCGCCGACCGGCCCCGCTTTGAGCCTGCTCGGCTGGACGCTCTATTGGGTCAATCGCCTCGGGCTTAAGCTGATGTTCCGGATCAGCGCCACCGGCATGGACAATGTGCCGATGGACGGCCCGGTGATGATCGTCGCCAACCATGTCAGCGACATCGATCCCCCCGTCGTCGCCGGCGTCCTACCATACAAACGTATGCGCAAGCTGTTCTGGTCGGGCGATGTCGGGCGCCTGTTCGAAACCGCCCTCGGCAAGGGCTTCGCCCGCGCCACCCATATTTTCCCGGTCGACGAGCGCTCGCCCAAGGCGACCTTGACCATGGGCAAGGAAGTGCTGGCGCGCGGCAACGGCCTGGTGTGGTTTCCCGAGGCTTGGCGCTCGCCGGATGGCGAGTTGCAGCGCTTCCTGCCCGGCGCCGGGCTGGTGCTGTCGGCCCAGCCGGTCACCGTGGTGCCCGCCTATATCGACGGCGCCTACGAAGCCCTGCCACGCCATCGCCACAGCCTGAAGTTCGTCAAGGTGACGGTGCATTTCGGCAAGGCGATCCCCGCCGAGGAGATCCGCCGCTTGGCCGGAGACGGCGGGAACGAAGCGGCGCAGCGGATCGTTGCCCATCTGCAGGACCGCGTGGCGGCGCTCAAGCCCTCCTAACGCAGCTGCCGCCAGTTAATCAATGGCGGCAGGGCAGCCATGCCGGCCGGGCAACGGACTCGTGATATCCAACCCTTGGGCGATTTCGTAAACTGAGGCATAGGACAGACCGATCTGTCCCTATTTTGGAGTGTCGGCGCATGGGACGGGTTTTGTCGCGGTTGCTGGCGGGCGTCCTGGTTTTAACGCCCCTGAGTGCGGCCCTGGGGGCCGCAGCGGCCACGGCCGCGCCGCTCGACGGCGAATATATCATCGAGGGACGCGAACCGGGCGGTGGCTCGAAATACAAAGGTCAGGTCCTCGTGCTCAAGGAGGCCTCGACCTATTCGGTGATCTGGAAAATCCAAAATCAGGTGCTCTACGGCACCGGCATCTTGCAGAACAAGACCTTCGCCGTGACCTACCTGAATTACGGCCCGGCCGGCGCGCCGGGGCTGGCGCTCTACGATGTCGCCGACGACGGCACGCTGACCGGTCAATTCACCATGCTGGGGGCCAAGAGCCTGGGTGTCGAAGCCTGGATTCCCTCGGGTGAACAGACGCCATAATTCCTATTATAACAATAGGTTGTTAAGCAAATTTTATCAAAAATATTAGGTACACCAAGGCGCTAAGTGTCGAGCGTCTCCTTGGCGAACAAATTTTCCGGCGGGTAAATCGCATCGATCAAATTCTGATCGTGGGAATATTTGATAAAGCGTTCGATGTTCGCTTTGTTGCGGCGGAAGCCATTCTCCCAGGGGTCGCGGGGAAAGAGTTTGCGCTCTTCCTCGTAATCATGCCGCCCCCAGGCCAATCGGGCCCAATTCGGATCCTCATAATAGCTTTCAGCGATGTCCTTGGCCTGATTGAACATGTCATAGACGGCGCGGGCGAGCCATGGGGCGCGATCGATGAGCTCCTGGCGTATGGCGACGACATGCATGATGGGGAAATCGCCGACGGCTTTGAAGTAAGCCAATTCCTCCGCCTTGGGGTCGGCGAAGAGCCGTCGGGCAGGGGTTTTGCCGGAGACGACTGAATGCGGCGGGTGGGGTAGGAAGAAAGCGTCAATCTCACCCGTTTTCAGCAGATTGCCGAGGTTCTCATAATCGCCGATGAAGTCGATCTTGACGCCCTCCTTGGCCTTGAACTTGACCTTCTCCTCGGTCGTCGAGAGCCAGTGGATGCCTTCCCAGGGCACGCCGTAGTGAAATTTCATGTCACCTTTCGCGAGCAGCGAAAGCGTCGTTTGAAACGACGACAGTGCGACCTTTTTGCCGACCAAATCCCGCGGATGCCATAGATTCGAATCCGGATGCACCCACATCTGACTTTGGCTGAACAGCCGGCGTGGAAAGACCGGGATGCCGGTGATCGGCATGCCGCGGCCTTTGGCCATGACGTAGCTCGACATTGAAAACTCGGCGACGTCGAATTCGCCTTTCAGCATGCGGTTGTGACGTTTGGTGCCGTCGCGCAAGTTGGCGCTTTGCCCGACCTGCATCACCTTCAACTCGAAACCTTCAGGCGGCGTGACAGTGCCATCGAAGAATGGAAAGTGACGGTCGTATCTTTCGATCGCCAAAATGAGTTCTTGCTGTTCGGCCATTTACGCCCCCTACGCGAATTGACGCGAGAAAAGGGCCGGCGCGTCCTTCGCGGGCGCGCCGGCGTGAAAGTCATTGCGGCAAAGAGCGCCGCTCAGTTCAAGATCTTTAGTCTGGCGACATAGCCTGTTTAGCGCGCTCAACCACGGCCTTCGGTGCTTGGTGAATCTTGTGGATGAGGTTCTGCATGACCTCGCCAGATTTGGGCGTCACGGTCAGTTGCTGCTTCGCGGCGTCGTCCAGAAACGCTTTGTCGGCCAATGTTTTCATGAAGGCGCTACGCAGGGCCGCGGTTCGGTCGGCCGGCATATCGGGAGGCCCGACCACTGGACGCAGTAAGCTGCGCGGGGCGAAAATCAGCTCCATAACGGCCCTGTCGTCGCTGTTTTTGACGAGCTCCAAGATCAAGGGCACATCCGGCAACTCAGGATCCTTCTCCATGCCGGTCTGCACCAGGAAGTTCAGTTTCTTCTCGGGTAGCCATTGCGGGCGGGTGCTGTGGATACTGCTCATCGGCCAACTGCAGCGGCCCTGCAATTCGCCGCGCTCGATTGCCAGATTGACGTCGTTGCCGCCTTTGTAGCCCGAGATCACTTTTATCCGCGTTCCCAAAATCTTGTTCATCACGCGCGGATAAACTTCGAGATTCGCGCCGGAGCCCGTGCCGCCGACGATGAACTCCTTCGTCATCATGTCTTGCGTCGTCTTGATAGGCGAGTCATGCCACGAGACGCATAAAGAGGTTTCCTCCTCGATGTTGCCGAGCCATGTCAGCTTGGTCGCATCGAAATTCGCGTTTTCCGGCTCGAGCAGGGACAGCGTCGTCATGCCGCTGTGGACGATGGCCATCACGGTGCCATCTTTCGGCGCCGTGTTATATATGAACGTGGTCGCGCGGATGCCGCCAGCCCCCGGCATATTCTGCACGACGAAGTTCGGCTGACCTGGAATATGGTTTTTGTAATGTCGCGTGAGCAAGCGGCCGTAAGCGTCGTAACCACCGCCAGAACCGGTCGCCACGATGAACGTGATCTGCTTTCCCCGGTAGAAATCACCGACCGCGTCAGCCGATGCCGGTTCGCTCACGAGCGCGGCACCGCAACTCAACGCGCAAACAATCAATGTCGCGAATTTAACTTTCATCCTTGCCTCCCCAGGCTATGCGGATCCTTTTGGATCCCTCTTATTCAAGCCGCTTTGCGCGGCATCTTTTTCAGTGGCTCGCCGTGGCGGCAGTTTTCTCCTTAGGCGGCCGGTCTTTGATGGTCCCTTTGGCGGGGTCGAAGGTGTGGCGCCATACGCTATCCATATCGCCGGAAATCACGCGCACGAGCATCGAAGGGCCGGCGGGGTGATAAGTCGAGTGAATAGCCCCATTACGGAAGATGGCCGCTTCGCCGGCAGTCACGCTGTACTCCTTTTCCTTTTCGAGCTTCGCCACGCCCTCTTGCGATCCGTCGTCGAGGCGTCGCCACTCGATCATATCGGTCCGGCCCGAGACATTGCCGTAGATGATCCAGCATGGCCCATGATCGTGTGCGTGGCTGCGTCCTTCGTCCTGATAGACATGGGCGAAAACATACATGTCGGTGATCGGATCGTGATGGATCGCGTAGCGTCCCGGCGCGGCATTCTCGCCGATGCGTGACAGCAGATCGGCCGGATCCGCAAGTAACTTTAAAAGGTGGCTGTAAACGTCGTCCTGACCGCGCTTGCCAGAGTCTTGTATGAGACTTTTTCGACAGTCGGCGACGAACTCGGCGACGGTATATGGCATGCGAATCTCCCTGATAATGTTTTTTATTATTCACACACATCGCTAGTTGAGAAGTCAACGTGAATAGAGCGAAATCAAAAGCTCTTGTCACCGCTTCGGCCTTGGGGGGATAATTCGTATAAGCCGCTTATCAAAAAAACTAATCAATAAAAACGGGAGGATAGATTGATGGCACGGATACGCTATCTCGCGCTCATCAGTAAGGATCCGGCGAAATTGGCGGATTTTTACGAGAACGAAATTGGCATGCGTGAAATGGGGCGTTCGCCGCAAGGGGACATCTCCATGACGGATGGCTTCTACAATCTGACGTTGTTCCGGCAGCGTGCCGATTTAGGCGAGTTGCAGAACGGCATCGGGCTTCATCATCTCGGCATGGAGGTGGAGAGCATCTCGGCGACACTCGAGAAGTATCGTCAACTGATTCCCGGAGGAGTCGCGTTGCGCGAACAGGGCGACATTCATCACGGAGAGGTCAGGATTTTCGATCCGGAATGCAATCCGATCAGCTTGTCGGAGCGGGCGTTCGGCGTAACGGGCGATACACGGGGGCTGCCTAGAATCGGCCATATCGCCATCCATACGCTTCAGCCGCAGCGCTCGGCGGATTTCTTCATCCAGCTTTTTGGCATGCGCGAACTCGGCACGACCAATTTGAGACGCAAGGAAGGCCGCTTCAATTGCTTTCTCGGCGACGGCTTCACCAATCTCGCGTTGCATCCTTACTATCGTACGCGGGATGAGGAAGGCTATGCGCTCTACAACCGCGTCGGCCATGATGGGCAAGAGGAGAGTCCGGAAGAGCGCCGCTTCGGCATTCATCACTTCGGGTATTTGATGCGCGACGCGCATCAAAAGGTTGCGCAGTTGAGCGAAGGCGCGGCGTTGGTTGCCGACCGGCCAGCGGTGCGTCCTTATGCCGAATATCGCGTTGTCGATCCGGACGGCAACGGGTTTGACCTCTCGCAGACCAAAGGCTGGGAAGTCGATGTCGATAAATGGGAGAGAGTGGCATAACTGAACGGCCGCTCGCCGCTTTGCCATTGTTACATGCTTAGGGCCTGATCTTCTTATCGAAGATCAGGCCCTAATTCTGTCCGGTCGAAGAGCCGTGGCGGCGATTAGGCGATCGCGGCAGCGACTGCGCGCTTGGCCATCACGGTCACCAAGTGGGCGCGGTATTCGGCGCCGGCATGCATGTCCGACAGCAGGTCGTCGGGCGGATATTTGATGTGGGCGATGGCGTCGGGCGTGAAGCTCTTGGCCAGGGCCGCTTCCATCTCCGGCACGCGGAAGGCGGAGGGGCCGGCGCCGGTGACACCGACGCGAACCGCAGTGCCGGTCTTGGAGACCATGACGCCGCAAGTGGCGTAGCCCGAGGCGAGATGGGCGAACTTGATGTAGCCCGCCTTGTCGGGGACCGGGAAATGCACGGCGATGATCAACTCGCCGGGCTCCAGGGCGGTTTCGAACAGGCCGGTGAAGAAGTCGTCGGCGGCGATCTTGCGTTGGTTGGTCTCGATGGTGGCGCCGAGGCCGACGATGCCGGCTGGATAATCGGCCGCCGGGTCGGCGTTGGCGGTCGAGCCGCCGATGGTGCCGCGATGGCGCACGGACGGATCGCCGATGCCGCCGGCTAGCACGGCCAGGGCCGGGATGGCCTTCTTCACATCGGCCGAGGTGGCGACGTCGAAATGGCGGGTCATCGCCTTGATGGTGAGGGTCTTGCCCGAGAGGGTGATGCCCTTGAGATCGGGAATCTTGCCGAGGTCGATCAGATCGCTCGGCTGGGCCAGGCGCTGCTTGAGCGTCGGGATCAAGGTCATGCCGCCGGCGAGAATCTTGCCGTCGTCGACTTCCTTGATCAGCTTGGCGGCCTCGGCGACGGACTGGGCGCGGCGATATTCGAAGCTATACATGGCTCGCGCTCCTTAGTGATGTTCTTTGAGCGGCAGGACGCCGGTCTGCATGGCTTCCGAGCCGGCCATGACCGCCTCGACGATGCCCTGATAGCCGGTGCAGCGGCAGATGTTGCCGTAAAGCTCTTCGCGCACCGTCTCTTCGTCGGCTCCGGGCAGGCGGCGGGCGATATCGACCGCGACCATCACCATGCCGGGGGTGCAATAGCCGCACTGCAGTCCGTGATATTCGCGGAAGGCGGCCTGCATCGGATGCAACGTGCCGTCCGGCTTGGCCAGGCCCTCGATGGTGACGACCTCGCTGCCGTCGGCCTGCACCGCAAGGATCGTGCAGCTTTTGATCGCCTCGCCGTTGTAGTGGACGTTGCAGGCGCCACACTGGCTGGTATCGCAGCCGACATGGGTGCCGGTCAGCCCGAGATGCTCGCGGATGAACTGGACGAGCAGGGTGCGCGGCTCGACGTCGCCACTCACGGTCTTACCGTTCACCTTCATGGAAATCTTGGCCACGGGTCTCTCTCCTGTTGGGCAGCCTGGCCGGCCTGTTGTTCGTACATAGCAGATGATAACCGCCCCCGCGATAGGGGCAAAGGCACGTATCAGGCGCCGGCGGCGGCCCGGTCCGTCATCAGCTTGACGAAGCGCTTGAAGAACTCGTCGGCCAGCTTCTTGGCCGTCGAATCGACCAGCCGGGCGCCGATCTGGGCGAGCTTTCCGCCCACCGAAGCGTTGGCGGTATATTTCAGGATCGTTTCGTTGCCCTCGGTGGACAGTTCGACCTTGGCGTTTCCCTTGCCGAAGCCGGCGATGCCGCCGCTGCCCTTGCCGTTGATCGTGCAGTTGTTGGGCGCGTTGAGCTCTTCCAGCGCGACTTCGCCGGCGAACTTGGCCTTCACCGGGCCGACGGCGACGACGACCTTGGCGGTGAATTGCGTGTCAGAGACCTTTTCGACGGAATCGCAACCGGGGATGCAGAGTTTCAGCACTTCGGGATCGAAAAGCGCATCCCATACCGCCTGCTGGGGGGCCGGAATGCGCTGTTCACCGCTCATATCCATAACGCGTCTCCTCTAACAATAATTCGAATGAAGTTAAGCGGCCTTGCCGGACTTGGCCGCTTGAATGGCGCGCCACACCTTTTCGGGTGTGAGGGGCATGTCGATATGACGGATGCCATAGCCCTTGAGCGCATCGAGCGCCGCATGGACGAGGGCTGGCGGCGCGCCGCAAGCACCGGCTTCGCCGGCGCCCTTGACGCCGAGGTCGTTGGTCGGCGACGGCACGCTGTTGAAATAGATGCCGATCATCGGGAAGTCGCTGGCGCGCGGCATGCCGTAATCCATGAAGGACGCGGTGAGCAACTGGCCGGTCTCGTTGTCGAAGACGGTGTTTTCGACGAGCGCTTGGCCGATGCCCTGGGCGATACCGCCGAGCACCTGGCCGTCGACGATCAAAGGATTGAGCACGGTGCCGCAATCGTCGATCGCGGTGAACTTGACGATCTCGACGGTGCCGGTGTCGGGATCGACTTCGGCCTCGATGAGATGGCAGCCGTTGGGGAAGTTCTGGCTCTCGCCTTGGCGCTCGTAATAGTAGCTCTCGTCGAGCGGCCCTTCCAAGCCCTCGGGCAGTTTGCTCGGGTCCTGCGCGGCGCGCGCGACCTCTTCGAGCGTGACGCTGCTGCTGCCGCCGTGGAACACGCCGTCCTTGAAGGTCACCTTGGTCGGCTCGGTCTGCATGAGATGGCCGGCGATCTTCTTGCCTTTCTCGACGATGGCTTCCGAGGCGCGTTTGATCGCCACGCCGCCCATCATGGAGCTGCGCGATCCGAAGGTGCCGACGGCGCCCTTCGGCGAGGTATCGGAATCGCCCTGGATCAATTCGACCTTCGACGCATCGACGCCGAGATATTCGTTGAGCAGCTGGGAATAGACCGTGTCGTGGCCCTGGCCGTGCGAGAAGGTGCCGGCGAAAATCTTGACCTTGCCGTCCTTCTCGAAGCGGACGCGCATTTCCTCGAAGGGGCGGCCGCCGGCGCCTTCGACGTAATAGCCGATGCCGATGCCGCGCAGCTTGCCGCGCGCCTTCGATTCGGCCTTGCGCGCCTCGAAGCCGGCGTAATCGCCCTTCTCCAGCGTCATGTCGAGCGTGCCGGGGAAATCGCCGCTGTCGATCAGGCAGCCCATCTGCGTCTTGTAGGGGAATTCGCGGATGAAGTTGCGCTTGCGCATTTCGATCGAGCTGATGCCGAAGGCTTCGGCGCCGAGTTCGATCAGGCGCTCCATGATGAAGTTCACTTCGGGGCGGCCGGCGCCGCGATAGGTATCGGTCGGCACGGTGTTGGAGAAGCAGCTTTTGACCGAGAAGTAGAGCACCGGCACGTCATAGGCGGTGCCCATGATCTTGCCGCCGCCCATCATGGCGAGAATGGCGCCGTTCTCGGACAGATAGGCGCCGACGTTGACGATCGTCTCGTTGCGCACGGCGAGAATCTTGCCGTCCTTGTCGAATGCGGCGGAGGCCTTGGTCGATTGGTCGCGGCCATGCGCGTCGGAGACGAAGGTCTCGCCGCGGTCGGCGCGCCACTTCAGGGCGCGCGGCTGCTTGCGCGCGGCCCACACCATCAGGACCAGTTCGGGATAGGTCTTGCTGCGGATACCGAAGCCGCCGCCGGTATCGAGCGACACCATGCGCAGCGATTGCGGCGGCACGTTCAGGATGTCCTTGGCGATCGCGTTGATGACGCGCCGGCCGCCCTGACTCGGGGCGTAAAGGGTGGTGCGGCCGGTTTGCGCATCGTGATGGGAGACGGCGCAGCGCGGCTCCATCGGATTGCCGACCAGGCGGTTGTTCAACAGGTCCAGTTCGACGGTCTTGTATGCCGTCTTGAAGATCGCTTCGCTGACGGCCGACTCCTGGGTTTCCCAATGCAGGCCGACGTTGCTGTCGAGATCGTCCCAGACGACCGGCGCGTCGGCATCGGCGAGGCGCGAGGTGTCGGCGACGGCCGGCAGTTCCTCATAGTCGATCTGGATCAGTTCCGAAGCGTCGCGGGCTTCGTTATAGGTTTCGGCGATGATCATGGCGACCGGTTCGCCGGCATAACGCACGCGCTCGAAGGCCAGCGCATGGCGCGGCGGTTTGAACAGCGGCACGCCCTTCAAGGATTTCGCATTGGCTTCGCACGGGATCGGCTTCACGCCGTCGGCGATGAGGTCGGCCGAGGTGTAGATGGCGATGACGCCGGAGGCGGCGAGGGCATCGGCCAGGCCGATTTCGTTGATTTTGGCGTGGGCGTAGGGCG
Source organism: Rhizobium sp. Q54 (assembly GCA_945861615.1). GTDB lineage: Bacteria > Pseudomonadota > Alphaproteobacteria > SMXQ01 > SMXQ01 > CAMAVH01. Next base: position 12,329 of record CAMAVH010000047.1, read on the forward strand.
AACGGAGGAAATAGACATAGGCCTGACCGTCGAGATTGACGTCGTCGGTATAGCGGCCGTTGCCGGTCAAAAGGCGCGCATCTTCCTTGCGGCGAATCGGCTGGCCAATTCCGTATTGTCCCATAACGCTCTTAGACCCTCTTGGAGCAAGACGTCCGCGCGCCGCAAATGGCGGCCCGGGAGGCTTCTTCGTTGGAAATGGAGGTCAAGCGAACGCTGCCCCCTGCTTTTCGTTATTTTATAGGCCTTAGAGAGGCTGCGGTTAAGCTTTTTTCTGGCACGGGTGAGATACCCAAATGGAATGAATCAGCCCGGCTGGCGCGCGCAGGCGCTGAGCAAAAGGGGCTCCTGGAAGTCGCTCGCGGCGGCGGGTGGGAGATAGGCGCCGACGGGCTTGCAGACGGCGTTCGCGCAGAGCTGCCAATCGGCTACGGCGCCGGAACGGGCCAAGCGCAATTCGCGCAACGGCGGCAGATGGGGATCGTAATGCCACCACCCGTCCCGCAGGACGGAATCGGGCGGCGGATCGTAGCCCGCGGCCGAGCCCTTGATACGCGATTCGACGATGCGCAGGCCATCCGCCTCGACGCGCCAATCCTCCTGGATTTCGCTTTTCTGCACCGAGTGAACCCAGGTCAGGGTGAAGGCGTTGAGGGCCAGCGCCACGGTCAGCGCGCCGGCGCTCAGGCAGAGCATGATCTCAGGCCGCTGCCCGATGCGCGGTTCGCGTCCGCCGCCAATGATAGAAGAGGACGAGGGCCGAGAGCACGAAGCCGGCTTCGTCGGTGACGGGCAAGGCGACCACCAGCAGGAATGCGCCCGCTGCGGCGAAGATGCGTTCGAGCCAGCTCATCGGCGCGATCAGGAAGCCGATCGAGGCGGCGCCCCATAATGCGATGGCAATCAAGGCCTTAAGGATGATGTAGGCGACAGCCGGGACATAGCCGATCTCTTGCGCCAGGGGGCCGCCGTCCTGCAGCATGAGCGCCGGCGTATAGACGGCCATGAAGGGCACGACGAAACCGGCGATGGCGATGCGCATGCAATTGATGCCGATCTTGAGTCCCGATTCCTTGGCGATGGAGGAGGCGGCGAAGGCGGCGAGCGCGACCGGTGGGGTCAAGTCGGCCATGATGCCGAAATAGAACACGAACATGTGGCTGACGATCAGCGGCACACCGAGTTGCAGCAGGGCGGGCGCAGCGAGCGAGGCCGTGATGATGTAGTTGGGAATCGTCGGGATGCCCATGCCGAGCACGAGGCAGGCGAGCATGGTGAGGACGAGGCTGAGGAATAGGCTGCCTTCGCCGACCGAGACGATGACGCGGGCGAAATTGGAGGCGAGGCCGGTCAGCGTCATGGCGCCGATGATGACGCCGACGATGGCGCAGGCAATGCCGACGCTGATGGCGTTCTTGGCGCCGTAGGCGAGGGCGTCGAGACAGGCGCGCAAGGTTTCGCGACCGCCTTTGGCAAATGCATTTATGGCGATCAGCAGCGCGATTAGCGCGAGCACGACTTCGATACCGAATTGCAGGAACGCGGCGCAGGCGAAGCCGATGGCGACCCAGGCGAGAATGCGCAGGGGCATGCCGCGCAGTTGCATGGTGGCGGCGGCGCCGAGGATCAGCACCGCCGTCAAAGCGAGGCCGATGGTGCCGGCGAACAGCGGGGTATAGCCGCTGAACAGCAGGTAGACGAGCGCGGCGAGCGGCAGGATGAGATGCCAATTCTTGCGCAGCGCGGCGAGCGCGTTGGGGCATTGCTCCTTCGGCAGGCCTTCGAGTTTCAGCCGGCCGGCCTCCAGATGGACCATCCAGAAGGCGGTCACGAAATAGAGGATCGCGGGAACGATGGCGGCCCGGACGATATCGACGTAATCGACGGCAAGGTTCTCCGCCATGATGAAGGCGACGGCACCCATGACCGGCGGCATGATCTGGCCGCCCATGCTGGCGGTCGCCTCGACGGCGCCGGCGAAGGCGGGCTTGAAGCCGAAGCGCTTCATCAGCGGTATGGTGAACTGGCCCGTGGTGACGACATTGGCGACGCCCGAGCCGTTGATCGTGCCCATCAGGGCCGAGGCAACGACCGCGACTTTACCAGGGCCGCCGCGCTTGTGGCCGACGGTGCCCATCGCCACGTCGGTGAAGAGCTGGATCATGCCGGCGCGCTCGAGGAAGCTACCGAACAGGATGAAGAGAAAGATATAGGTGGACGACACGTAAGTCGGCACACCGTAGATGCCCTCGGTGCCGCCGAAGAGATGGTCGATCACCTGCGCGAAGTCGAAGCCGCGATGGTCGAGCGGATAGGGCAGGTATTGGCCGAACATCGCGTAGGAGAGGAAGATCGCGCAGATCAGCGGCAAGGCGATGCCCATGACCCGATAGGCCGCGTAGAACAGGAGCAGAATCACGGCGATGCCGACGACGATATCCGCCGTCGAGGGGTTGCCGGAGCGCACGATCAGATCGTTGTAGAAAATCCAGTGATAGAAGCCGAGGCCGAAACCGGCGATGGCGAGAACGATGGCCAGCGCGCGGCCGCCGCCGCTCTTGGCCATTTGATAGGCGAAGCAGAATGTCAGCAGGCAGAGAAAGCCGACATGGACCGAGCGGACGATGATGCTCGCCAGCGGGCTGAAGGCCGCAGTGTAAAGTTGGAAGACCGAGAAGCAGACGGCGATCGCAAAGAAGAGGCGACCGGCGCGGCCGCCGCCGAACCCGGCGACCGCGTCGATGGCGCTTTCATGGACGACCTTGGCCTCTGCAGGCGCGGCGGTTGTGTCCGTCGTCTTGTCCCGCATGAAGGGCACTCCTTACTTCAACAGGCCTTTTTCTTTGTAGAACCGTGCCGCGCCAGGATGCAGCGGGATCGGCATGCCGTTTTGGGCGTTGGCCAGCTTGATGTCCTTGGCGGCGGCGTGAGAGGCGACCATGGTGTCAAGATTGTCGAACATCGTCTTGGTCATTTGGTAGACGAGGTCCTCGGAGACGCCTTCATGGGTGACGAGGAAGTTCACCACGGCGGCGGTTTCGACAGGCGCGGTCTGGCCCTTATAGGTGTTGGCCGGGATCGTGACCGGCAGATAGGGCGCGCCGATCTTCTTTACCGTCTCGGCAGGAATGGCGACGACGGTAATGTCGTTGGTGCTGGCGAGATCGCGGATCGAAGCGACGCCGAGGCCGGCGGATTGCAAGGTGCCGTCGAGCTGGCGATTCTTCATAAGATCGACCGATTCGGAGAACGGCAGATATTCGACCTTGCCGAGGCTTTTGTAGTCCATGCCGGCGGCCGCGAGGATCGCGCGGGTGTTCAATTCGGTACCCGACTTGGCGGCGCCGACCGACAGGCTGCGCCCCTTGAGGTCCGCGAGGGTCTTCACCCCGGACGACGCCGTGGCGACGAGCTGGATATAGTTCGGATAGATGGCGGCGATGCCGCGCAGTTTCTTCAGCGGCTTTTCGAATCCGGCATCCTTGTCGCCGTTCCAGGCGAAGACGAGCGAATCGCCGAGCGTGAAGGCGATCTCGCCCTTGCCGGCCTCGAGCAGGACCAGGTTCTCGACCGAGGCTTTGGTGGCCTGTACGGCCGGGCGGCTTTTCGGAATTTTATCGGCGTAGATTTTGCTCAGGGCCACGCCGAGCGGATAGTAAACGCCGGCCGTGCCGCCGGTCAGCACGTTGACGAACTGCGCTTGGGCCGGGGCTGCGGCGCCGGCGGCGAGCGTGACGACGGCAGCGCCGGCGAGGCCGCGCAGCGCGGCGGTGAAGGAAAATCGCATCTATGCCTCCTGGCCCTTGTGGCGGGCCTTGATGGGTGAACGTCAATGTTCTTGGCCGCGGCGGGCGCGGATAGCTGAGTTTAGGGGCAAGTGGGCCCGCCCTCCAATCGCGATCTTTCGTCGGGCCGGCGATGGTTTCCGCAGCGATATCAGGTGGGGGCGGGCTTTGGAAGCGCGGGCAGCAGGTTCGCGTTGCCTGCGCGCTCGATGGCCTCGACGCCACGATAACGCCTGATTAGCGCGCTTTGATGAAATCGCCAGTTTACTCTGGGTGCATAGTCCGTCGTTTGAAAAGCCGGCCATGACATATATCGTGTCAACTTAGATAAGAAACTTAAGCAGTTTCACGTTGCGTCCGACGATGAGGCTGAAAGCGGCCCGGCATTTGCAAGCTGCGCTTCAAGTTTCGCTTACAGGACATGTCCATTCGAAGGGGATACGAAGGATGAAAAAGCTCGGACAATTCGCGGCAGCGCTGCTCGCCGTTTGTGCAGTCGCCGCCGAGGCCGAGGCGCAGGATTTTTATAAAGGCAAGCGTCTCACCGTGATCGCCGGTTCGGGCGTGGGCGGCAGCTACGATCTTTACGCGCGTCTGTTGGCCGATCAGATCGGCAAGTTCATTCCAGGCAATCCCAACGTGGTCGTCGAGAACCGCGTCGGCGCCGGTTCGCGTCTGGCGATGAATTATCTTTACCGCCAAGCGCCCAAGGATGGCACCGTGATCGGTCTCGGCACCAATCTGCTGCCGTTCGATCAATTCGTTTTTCCCGAAGCGGCGCGTCAATATGATATCGCCAAGTTCCAATATCTCGGCAACATGGCGTCGCTCAACGGCGTTATCGCCGTGTGGCACACGGCCGGCGTGAAAACCTTCGAGGATATCAAGAAGACCGAAGTGATCCTCGGCGCCAACAGTCGGGTTTCCGAGACCTACATTATTCCGGCCGTGCTCAACGCTATCGCCGGCACCAAGTTCAAGATCGTGCATGGCTTCCCGGGCAACGTCTCCGAAATCGATCTTGCCATCGAGCGGGGCGAGGTGCTCGCGCGCGGCGGCTCGTGGGCCAGCTTCCGCATCTCGCAACCCGAATGGGTTAAGTCGGGCAAGATCATCCCGATCATCCAGAATGGCTCGAAGCGCCATCCCGACTTGCCGAACGTGCCGCTGTTGATCGACGTCGCGCAGACCGACGAACAGCGGGCGATCTTCAATCTGCTGATGAGCGGTTCGGTCTTCTCGCGCGCCTTCGCGGCCCCGCCGGAAGTGCCGGCGGCCCAGATGGCGATCCTGCGTAAAGCCTTTATGGACTCGCTGGCAGACAAGGCGTTCGTCGCCATGGCGGAAAGCCGCGGTTTCGAAATCTCCCCCTCGAGCCATGAGGAACTGGAGAAGGTGATCGCCGACGTTCAGAAGACGGTTAAGCCGGAATTCCTGGCCAAGATCCGTCCGATTCTCCAGGAGAAATAGCCGGTCTCGTGTAAACTGGCCTGTGACGTTGCCGCCCGGGTCGTGAAGCGAAATGCCTCACGGTCGGGCGGCGCGCTTTTCCCGCCAGACGTTATTCAGGTTGCCCCCATATGTCCGCGTCCAAAGCCGCCTTCCGCTGGGAAGATCCGCTCCTCATCGAGGACCAGCTGACTGAAGACGAGCGGTTGATCCGCGACGCCGCGCACGACTACTGCCAAGACAAATTGATGCCGCGCATTCTGATGGCGAATCGCGAGGCGACCTTCGACTGCGAGATCATGCGCGAGCTCGGCGCCCTCGGCCTGCTCGGCGCCACCATCGAAGGTTACGGCGCCGGGGCGGGCTACGTCGCCTACGGCCTGATCGCGCGCGAAGTGGAGCGCGTCGATTCGGCCTATCGCTCGGCGCTCAGCGTGCAGTCGTCGCTGGTGATGCATCCGATCTATCAATATGGCTCGAAGGCGATGCAGGAGAAATACCTGCCGAAGCTGGCGACCGGCGAATGGATCGGCTGCTTCGGCTTGACCGAGCCCGACGCCGGTTCCGATCCCGGCGGCATGAAGACGCGCGCGCGCAAGGCCGATGGCGGCTATGTGCTGAGCGGCAGCAAGACCTGGATCACCAACGCGCCGATCGCCGACATCTTCGTCATCTGGGCGAAAGACGATGCCGGCGCCATTCGCGGCTACGTGCTGGAGAAGGGCTGGAAGGGCCTGAGCGCGCCGGAGATTCACGGCAAGTTCAGCCTGCGCGCTTCCGCCACCGGCATGATCGCGCTCGAAGACGTCTTCGTGCCGGAAGAGAACATGTTCACGACCGTCTCGGGCCTCAAGGGGCCGTTCGGCTGCCTGAACAGCGCGCGCTACGGCATCTCCTGGGGCGCGCTCGGCGCCGCCGAATTCTGCTGGCATGCGGCGCGCAGCTACACGTTGGAGCGCAAGCAGTTCGGCCGTCCGCTCGCCGCCAACCAGCTAATCCAGAAGAAGCTCGCCGACATGCAGACGGAAATCGCCCTCGGCCTGCAGGGCTGCCTGCGGCTCGGCCGGCTGATGGACGAGGGGCGGGCGGCGCCCGAGGCGATCTCGATGCTCAAGCGCAACAGCTGCGGCAAGTCGCTCGACATCGCCCGTATGGCGCGCGACATGCACGGCGGCAACGGCATCGCCGACGAGTATCACGTCATCCGCCATGTCATGAACCTGGAAGCGGTCAACACCTACGAGGGCACGCATGACATCCATGCCCTGATCCTCGGCCGCGCCCAGACCGGAATTCAGGCTTTCACCGGCGAATAGTGTCTCGGCGAAGGACCTTGGATCGTCGGCCGCGAGGGGTTATATTTATTAAGATATAACCCGGAGCCGCCCATGACCGACATTCCCGCGTCCGATGCCAAGGAAACCACCCTCGATATCCTGCGGACCGCCGCCGAGTGGCGCCAGGCGGGGAAGGGCGTGGCCTTGGCCACCGTGGTCGCCACCTGGGGCTCGTCGCCGCGCCCGGTCGGTAGCCAGTTGGTGGCGGACGATCAGGGCAATTTTCAGGGATCGGTCTCCGGCGGCTGCGTCGAAGGCGCGGTGATCGCCGAATCCCAGGCCGCCATCAAGGACGGCAAGGCGCGCCTTCTCACGTTCGGCATCAGCAACGAACAGGCCTGGGATGTCGGACTGGCCTGCGGCGGCAAGGTCGAGATCCTGGTGACCGCCGTGAACGGCCATGAGCCGATGCTGACGGCGACGCTCGCCGCCGCCGAGGCCAAAACGCCCTTCGCCATCGCCACCGACATCGAGACCGGGGCGCAGACTTTGCTCCCGTCGGCGCCGGTCAAAAGCGAATTGACGCTCGCGCCGGCGTTGCGCGCCGAAGCCGAGCGGGCGCTGGCGCGCGAGAAGAGCGCGCCTGTCGAAGCCGACGGCCAGCGCCTGTTCGTCAATGTCATCGCGCCGCCGCGCCGGCTGGCAATCGTCGGTGCGGTGCATATCGCCCAACAGCTCGTGCCGATGGCCGCCATGGCCGGCTATGAGGTGACGGTAATCGATCCGCGCAGCGCCTTCGGCAGCGAATTTCGCTTCCCCGGCGTGACGCTGTCGAACGATTGGCCGGACGAGGCGCTCGTCGCGTTCAAGCCGGACGCGCGCAGCGCCGTGATCACGCTCACCCATGACCCCAAGCTCGACGATCCGGCGCTCGCCGCCGCCTTGCGCTCGGACGCCTTCTTCATCGGCGCGCTCGGCAGTCGCAAGACGCACGCGTCTCGCCTGGATCGCCTGAAGGAGCAGGGTTTCGGCGCTGCCGATATGGCGCGCATTCACGGCCCGGTCGGGCTGTCCATCGGCGCCGTCTCTCCGGCGGAGATCGCCATCTCGGTGCTGGCGCAGATGACGCAAGTGCTGCGCGCAGAAAAGTCGCCGGAGAAAAAGGATAGCGCGGCGTGATCTACGGCGAGGTCGCCATCGACGGGGCGGCAGGGGCGCGGCTGGTGCACCGCCAACGCGCCGGCGCGCGCAGCTTTGCCAAAGGCCATCTGCTGACCGAGGATGACGTCGCCGCGCTGCGCGGCGCTGGGATCACGCGCGTCACCGTCGTGCGTTTCGAGCCGGGTGACATCAGCGAGGACGAAGCGGCCGGCATCGTCGCCAAAGCTGCGGTGGGCCCAGGCGGTGGCGACGGGCTGGAAGCCGGGCCGGCATCGACCGGCCGCGTCAATCTGCATGCCGCGACGGCGGGGCTCGTGCTGCTCGATGCCGCGCGCATCGACGACATCAATCGCGTCGATCCCGCCATCACCATCGCCACGCTGGCGCCTTATGCCCTGGTCGAGCCCAAGCAAATGGTCGCCACCGTGAAGATCATTCCTTATGCCGCGCCGGCGGCGGCGGTGAAGGCCTGCGCCGAGATCGCCGCCAAAGACGGTCAGCCGCTGATCCGCGTCGCCCCGCTGCGCCATGATAAGGTCGGCCTGATCCAGACGCGCTTGCCCGACATGAAGGACAGCGTGCTCGACAAGACGGCCCACATCACCGCCGCGCGGCTCGAAGCGCTCGGCAGCACTCTGAAGGCCGAGAAGCGCTGCGGCCATAAGGCAGATGAGATCGCCGCCGCGATCAAGGCACTCAAGGCGGACGGCTGCGGCATACTGCTGATCGTCGGCGCTTCGGCGATCGCCGACCAGCGCGACGTGATTCCCGCCGGGATCGAATTGGCCGGTGGCAAGGTCGAACATTTCGGCATGCCGGTCGATCCCGGCAACCTCCTCTTGCTCGCCAAGGGTGCCGACGGCGCCTCGATTCTCGGCCTGCCGGGCTGTGCCCGCTCGCCCAAGCTCAACGGCGTCGATTGGGTGATGCAGCGTCTGCTCGCAGGGATTGCGGTCACGCCGCGCGATATTCAGGGCATGGGCGTCGGCGGCCTGCTGATGGAGATTCCGTCGCGCCCCTTGCCGCGCGCCGAAGCCGCTCGGACCAAGGGCAAGTCCAGGATGCCGCAGGTGGCGGCGGTGATTCTCGCGGCCGGCCGTTCCAGCCGCTTCATCGAGAAAAACGGGGGCGGGGCGAGCAAGCTGCTGGCAGGCATCGCCGGCGAAGCGATGATCGTCCGCGTCGTCAAGGCGGCGATCGCCTCGCAGGCGCGGCCCGTCGTCGTCGTCGTCGGCCACCAGCAGGCGGAGGTGCGCGCGGCGCTCGCCGGGCTCGATGTGACCTTTGTCGAAAATCCGCATTATGCCGAGGGGCTCAGCACGTCGCTGAAGGCGGGGTTGACCGCGCTGCCCAAGGAGATCGACGGCGCGCTGGTGCAACTCGGCGACATGCCGAGCGTGCCGGCGGCCACGCTCGATATCCTGATCGCGGCGTTCAATCCGCTGGAAGGGCGCGCCATCGTCGTGCCGACCGCCGGTGGCAAGCGCGGCAATCCCGTGCTGTGGGGGCGCGCCTTCTTCGACGAAATGGGCAAGTTGCAGGGCGATGTCGGCGCGCGACATCTGATCGGGACTTATCCCGAAGCGGTCGCCGAAGTGGCGATGCAGGACGACGGCGTGCTGCTCGACATCGACGAGCCGGCGGCTCTGGCCGATTTTCTCAAAACGACTGCAGCCGCTAACGCCGGCTGAGCTTGTAGACAGAGGCCGGCGGCACGTTGGCGAGGACGCCGCCGATCCGCGTCGCGGTCAGGCCAAGCCGGTCGAGCACCCGCGTCGGTACCGGGCAGCGCCAGCCATAGGTAAATTGATAGAAATGTCCGTTCTCGCGCAGATGCGCGAAGGCGCCGGACAGAATCTGCAGCACCGTCGGCGGCGACATGGACAGCAGGGGCAGGCCGCTGACCACGGCGCCGACCGCCGTCTCGGGTCCGACCGGCAGGTGGCGGAGCAGGGTGGCGTCGCTTTGCAGGATCGTCGCATCGGGAAAGCGGAAGCGCAGGAGCTGGGCGAAGTTGGGGTTGGTCTCGACCAGGACCAGGTCGCTTTCCGCAACGCCGCGCGCCAGCAGGGCGCGGGTGAACACCCCGGTCCCCGGGCCAAGCTCCAGCACGGGGGCGTCTTCGGGCGATATTTCGCGGGTGATCAGTTCGGCGAGCGGCGAACTGGACGGGACGACGGCGGCAACGCCGAGGGGATTGTCGAGCCAAGCGCGGAAGAACGGCAGGACGTCTTGCTTCAGCATGGGGACTCTCTGACGATCGACGATATCTATGAAACGATAATGCGCGGCGATGAAATGGCAGGAGCTTTGTGGCGAAGATATGGCCGCGCGTCTTGTGACATATGTGCCTTGGGCGATATTGCCTGATCAATAGTCTTCACGCTGTTTTGATAGGCGACCCGTTCGGTATTCTTATGCGTCTCTGGCTCCGAGAAATAAGACGCGGGCAAAACATTCAACGGCATCGTCGGG
>CAMAVH010000048.1 GCA_945861615.1 Rhizobium sp. Q54
TCCTCGACATCACCCAGGTCGTCGAGCGCGCGTTGGAGGCCTTGCCGGCGCCGGCAGTGGATACGCTCGATGCCGTCATCGACGTGGACGCCAGGGCGCGGCGCGAGGCCGAGCGCTGGATTGCCGCCCGTCAGGCGTGAGCTTGGCGAACGGATGGAGGCCCCCGAACCGGGGCCGCGTGATGTGGAGATGAGCTGAACTCTTGGGCTGATATGGACATTCTCAACTTCATCTGGACTAACGGCGCGTCGTTTATGTTCATACTCACGGTGATCGTGTTCGTGCACGAGCTCGGCCATTACCTGGTGGCCAAGCACAACGGCGTGCGCGTCGAGGTGTTCTCCGTCGGCTTCGGTCCGGAGCTGTTCGGCTGGAACGATCGCAGCGGCACCCGCTGGAAGCTCAGCCTGTTGCCGCTCGGCGGCTATGTGAAGATGTTCGGCGAAGGCGGCGCGGCGAAGTCGCCCGATGCGCCGGAGCTGTCGGCCGAGGACAAGGCCGTGTCGTTCCATCACAAACGCGTCGGCCAGCGCGCCGCCATCGTCGCCGCCGGCCCGATCGCCAATTTCTTCCTGGCCATCGTCATCCTGACGGCGATGTTCTCCATCGTCGGCCAGCCCTTCACGCCGACCGATGTCGGCGCCGTGCAGCCGGGCAGCGCGGCGGAGCAGGCGGGCCTGCAGCCCGGCGACGTGATCCGCAGCATCGACGGCAGCCGCACCGAGCGTTTCGAAGACGTGCAGCGCATCGTGCGCATGAATCCCGATGTGCCGTTGCGCATGACCGTCGAGCGCGACGGACGAGACATGACGCTGACGGCCACGCCGCAGCGCAGCGAGCTCACCGATCGCTTCGGCAATAGAGAAAAGGTCGGCATGCTCGGCGTCAGCCGGACGGGCAGCAGCGCCTATACGCGTTACGATCCGGCGACGGCGCTGTGGCGCGCCTCGCAGGAAACCTTCCGCATGAGCCTGTTCACGCTGCAAGCGGTCGGGCAGATCGTCAACGGTTCGCGCTCGGCCGAAGATCTCGGCGGACCGATCCGCATCGCGCAGATGTCGGGTCAGGTCGCCGAAGGCCATATCGCCGACGTCTTCTGGTTTCTCGCCGTGTTGTCGATCAACCTCGGCCTGATCAATCTCTTCCCCGTGCCGATGCTCGACGGCGGCCATTTGATGTTCTACGGCATCGAAGCGTTGCGCGGCCGTCCGCTCAGCGAGCGCGTGGTGGAAAATGGATTTCGCGTTGGCCTCGGTTTGGTGCTGACGTTGTTCGTGTTCGTGACTTACCAAGACCTCATGCGGTTCGAGGGCGTGGTCGCGTTCTTCAAAGGTCTGATGACCTGACATCGAGATGCGAAAAAATATGAAGAAAGTAGCGACGATGCTTCGCGGCATGGCCGGTGTTCTCACGGCGGCTTGGCTGGTTGCCGCACTTGTGTGCGGCCTATCAGGCGCGGCGCTCGCGCAAGATGGCCCGCGCATCAGCGAAATCCGCGTCGAGGGACTGCAGCGCATCGAGCCAGAAACGGTGCTGTCCTACCTGACCGTCAAGGCCGGCGACAGCTTCAACGCGGAGCAAAGCGACGGTTCGCTCAAGGCATTGTTCGCGACGGGCCTGTTCGCCGACGTGTCGCTGCGCCGCGAAGGCGCCGCGCTGATCATCCGCCTCGTCGAAAACCCGATCATCAATCGCTTGGCCTTCGAGGGCAACGACATCATCGAGCGCGATGCCCTCGAGAAGGAAGTCCAACTGCGCCCGCGCGTCGTCTATACGCGCACGCGCGTGCAGGCCGACGTGAAGCGCATTCTCGACCTTTATCGCCGCCGCGGCCGGTTTGCCGCCACGGTCGAGCCGAAGGTCATCCAGCAGTCGCAAAATCGCGTCGATCTGGTGTTCGAGATCAACGAGGGCCCGGCAACCAAAATTCAGCAGATCACCTTCGTCGGCAACAAGCGCTTCAGCGATTCGCAGCTGCAGGGCGTCATCACGTCGCAGGAGTCGAGCTGGTTCAGCTTTTTGCTTAGCGACGACATTTACGATCCCGACCAGCTGCAGAATGATCGCGAATTGCTTCGCCGCTTCTATCTCAGCAACGGCTATGCCGACTTCCGCGTGGTGTCCGCCGTTGCCGAATTGACGCCTGACCGCGAGGACTTCTTCGTCACCTTCACGATCGATGAGGGGGTGCGCTACAAATTCGGCAAGGTCGATCTGACGACGCAACTCAAGGATCTCGATACGGAGTCCTTGCGCACGCTGCTGACGCACAGTTCGGATGATTGGTATAGCGCTACCGAAGTCGACGAGACGATCAATAAGCTAACGGATGCGGTCGGCAGCCAGGGCTACGGCTTCGTCGATATCCGGCCGCGCGTCGATCGCAACCGCGACAGCCAGACGATCGACATCACCTACGAGATCAACGAGGGTCCGCGCGTCTTCGTGGAGCGCATCGACATCATCGGCAACACGCGCACGCAGGACCGCGTCATTCGGCGCGAGTTCCGTCTGGTTGAGGGCGATGCCTTCAACACGGCCAAGCTGAACCGTTCGCGCCAGCGCATCCGCGATCTCGGCTACTTCAAGAAGTCCGAAATACGCCGCGTCGAAGGCTCGGCGCCGGACAAGGCGGTCTTGCAGGTCGAAGTCGAAGAGCAATCTACGGGATCGCTCAACATCGGCGGCGGCTTCTCGTCGTCGCAGGGTCTTATCAGCATCATCCAGGTGTCGGAGCGCAACTTGCTCGGCAAGGGCCAGCGCGCCACCGCCAAGTTGCTGGTCGGCACGCAGACCCAGGAAGCCCAGGTCAGCTTCACGGAACCCTATTTCCTTGATCGCAACCTTTCGGCGGGCGTCGATCTGTCGCAGATCACGCGCGAGAAGGCGAACAGCATCGCGTTCGAAGAGAAGGTCACCGGCATTACGCTGCGCACGGGCTTCAACTACAACGAACGCTTGAGCCACGGCTTCAATTACAGGCTCGCGCAAGACAGCATTTCCAACGTCAACTCGACCTCGTCCGTCTATCTGCAGGCGCAAGAGGGCGATTCGACGACGTCGGCGATCGGCCATACCCTGGCCTACGACACGCGCGATAGCAAGCTGGAGCCCAGCGAAGGTTACTTGATCCGTTTCGGCAACAGCGTCGCCGGCCTCGGCGGCAGCGAGAAGTTCATCAAGACGGACCTGTCGGCCATCAACTACTTGCCGCTGTTCGACACTTGGGTTCTCAGCACCGGCTTCAGGGCCGGTTACACGGCGAATTTGAACGATGCGCCGCTCAATCTGTCCGATCGTTACTTCATAGGCGGCGATACATTCCGCGGCTTCGAGCGCGGCGGCCTCGGCTCGCGCGATTCGTCGACGAACGACGCGCTCGGCAGTACGGCCTATTATGTCGGCAGCGTCGAGCTCGGCATTCCAATCAACATCGGCCGCGAATTCGCCATGAAGGGTTATTTCTTCACGGATGTGGGCGCGGCGACCGGTGTCGAGGACAACACCCCGGGTCCGCGCATCGACGATGCATCGTCGCCGCGCGTGACGGTCGGCGTCGGCCTTGGGCTTAAAACGCCTTTCGGTCCGGTTCGCGTCGATCTCGGCTTTCCGGTCGTCAAGGAAGAGTTCGACCAGACCGAAATCTTCAGCTTCAACTTTGGTTCAAGGTTCTAACGATGATGCGTAAGTTCAAACATCTCCTGCTGCTGGCGGGACTTTTTGCCGCGGCGATCGTCGCCGCGCCGGCTTACGCCCAGCAGAACATCGCGGTCGTCGACATTCAGCGCATCATGCGGGAATCGAGCGCGACCAAGTCGATCACCACCCAGATCGAAGCGCAGCGGATCTCCTATCAGCAACAGATCACCAAGCAGGAAAACGATCTGCGCAATGCCGAGCAGGAGCTCAACAAGCAGCGGACGATCATATCGCCGGAAGCCTTCGCCGAGCGTCGGCGGGCCTTCGAGCAGCGCGTCGGCAATCTGCAGCGCGATGTGCAGAACCGCAAGCGCGAGTTGGACAAATCGTTGAACGGCGCGACGATCACCGTGCAGAACGCCCTGCGCGATATCATCGGAGCCCTCGTGACGGAGCGTAAATACACGCTGATCCTGATCAAGTCGCAAACCGCTTACAACGCGCCGGAAATGGAAGTGACCGAGGAAGTGCTGAAGCGTATCAACGCCAAGCTGCCCTCCGTCAAGGTTCCGCCGCCAGGCAAGTGAGGCGATGGCCGATCCCAGGTTCTTCGCGGCCGCGGGGCCTTTCACACTCGGCCAATTGGCGGAGATCGCCGGAGCAAGCCTGTCGGCCGGCGCCGATGTCGATCGCGTGATTCACGACGTGGCACCGCTCGATACGGCTGCCGACGGACAAATCAGCTTCCTCGACAACCGCCGCTATCTCGACAGTTTCTCGGCGAGCTTGGCGGGGGCCTGCGTGCTCGCCAAAGCGCATGCCGACCGCGCGCCCGCAGGCATGGCGCTGCTGTTTTCCGAAGCGCCCTATTTGGCGTTCGCCAAGATCGCCCGGGCCTTCTATCCGACGCCGGCGGTAAGCGCGGGCATCGCCGCCACCGCCACGGTCGCTGCTTCGGCCAAGCTCGCGCCGGGCTGCCGCATCGATCCTGGTGCGGTCATCGGACCCGGCGCCCAGATCGGCGCGCGGTGCCATATCGGACCGAATGCAGTGATCGGCGATGGCGTCACGATGGGCGAGGATTGCGTCGTCGGGGCCGGCGCCAGCATCAGCCATAGCTTGATCGGCGCGCGGGCCTACATTTACGCGGGCGCGCGCATCGGTCAGGACGGCTTCGGTTTTGCCAGCGGCCCCAATGGCCATCTGCGGATTCCCCAGCTCGGCCGTGTCATAATCGGCAATGACGTCGAGATCGGCGCCAATAGCACGATCGATCGCGGCGCCGGGCCGGATACGGTCATCGGCGATGGCTGCATGATTGATAATTTGGTGCAAATCGGGCACAACGTGCAGATGGGCCGGGGCTGCGTGATCGTGTCTCAAGTGGGCATTTCGGGCAGCACCAAGCTGGGGGATTACGTCGTGATCGGCGGCCAAACCGGGCTTGCGGGGCATTTGAACATCGGTTCGGGGGTTCGTATCGCCGCCAAAAGCGGCGTGCATTCCAATATTCCGGCCGGTCTCGAAATGGCAGGCATTCCCGCCGTGCCGGTCCGCGAATGGCGGCGCCAGATCGCCCGCATGGTGCGTATGGGCAAAGCCAAACCGGCGCCCGATGCGTTGGGCGGCAGAATAGATGCCGCTGGCGACAAGGTTGAGTGAGAGAGAGCGAAACGGTATGGACGCTGAAACGCGCAGTGAATCGAAGGCCGGCGAACCGAAGGCGGGTTTGACGATCGATCTGCAACGCATCATGCAGATGATCCCGCATCGCTATCCATTCCTCATGATCGACAAGGTCGAGAACGTCATCGCGGGCGAAAGCGCGGTCGGGATTAAGAACGTCACGATCAACGAGCCGTTCTTCCAGGGCCATTTCCCGTCCGAGCCGGTGATGCCCGGCGTGCTGATCATCGAAGCCATGGCGCAGACGTCGGCGGTGCTCGTCGTCCACACGCTCGGCAAGGACTTCGAGGGCAAGCTCGTCTATTTCATGTCGGTCGATAGCGCGCGCTTCCGCAAGCCGGTGGTGCCGGGCGACCGCCTGCACATCCATGTCGTCAAGGACCGCAACCGCGGCATGGTCTGGAAATTCAACGCCGAGGCGAAAGTCGATGGCGTGCTGGTCGCCGAGGCGACCTACGCCGCCATGATCCTCGACCGTTAGGCGCATCAATGTCCGCCATTCACCAGACCGCCGTCATCGAGGCGGGCGCCAAACTCGGCAAAGATGTCGTCATCGGCCCGTTCTGCACGGTCGGCGCCGAGGTCGAACTCGGCGACGGCGTCGAGCTGGTCTCCCATGTCGCCGTGGCCGGCCGCACACGGATCGGCGCCAAGACCAAGGCCTACCCCTTCGCCTCGATCGGCCATGCGCCGCAGGATCTGAAATATCACGGCGAGCCGTCGCGCCTCGAGATCGGCGCGCGCACCGTAATTCGCGAGCATGTAACGATCAACCCTGGCACCGAGGGCGGCGGCATGCTGACCTCGATCGGCGACGATTGCCTGCTGATGGTCGCGGCGCATATCGCCCATGACTGCCGTATCGGCAATCATGTCATCGTCGTCAATAACGTTTTGCTCGGCGGCCATATCGACATCGGCGACTTCGCCGTGATCGGCGGCGGCGCGGCGGTGCATCAATTCGTCCGCATCGGGCCGCATGCCATGATCGGCGGCATGTCGGGCGTCGAGTCGGATGTGATTCCCTATGGCATGGTGCTGGGCAACCGCGCTCACCTCGCCGGGCTCAACCTCGTCGGCCTCAAGAGGCGCAATTTCGACCGCGAGGCGATCCATCAGCTGCGCGCCGCGTACAAGCTGCTGTTCGCCCAGGAGGGCACGCTGCAGGCGCGCGTCGCCGACGTCGAAACGCAATTTCCCGGCAATGCCCTGATCGGCGAAGTGCTCGCCTTCGTGCGCCAGGACTCCTCGCGCGGCCTCTGCCTGCCGGCGAGCGCACCTGTGAGCGGAGGCGGTGAGTAACGCCGCCCGGCCCCCCCAAGGGGCCAATGGGGAGGGCAAGCTCGGCCTGATCGCCGGCGGCGGCGATCTGCCGCTGCGCCTGATCGCTGCGGCCCGCGCCGAGAATCGCGACATTTACGTTCTCGCCATCGACGGGCAGGCCGATCTGCCGGCAGAAAGCCTGGCCGCCGTGCCGCACGACTGGGTCGGCATCGGCAAGGTCGGCAGGATGCTCGATCTGCTGCGCGCCCAGGGCGTGCATGACCTGATCTTCGCCGGCCGCATCAAGCGGCCGTCCTTTATCGGCCTGATGCCCGACGCGCGCGGCGCCAAATTCATGGCCAAGGTCGCCGGCAAGGCGCTCGGCGACGACGGGCTGCTGCGCGCCGTCATCGCCGAACTCGAGGGGGAGGGCTTTCGCGTCCTTGGCCCCGACGAACTGCTCGGCGATCTTCTGATGCCGGACGGCGTGCTTGGCCGAGTGCAGCCGGATGCGACCGCCTGGACCGACATCCGTCATGGCCTGGCGATCGCCCATGGCATCGGCGCCCTCGACATCGGCCAGGCCGTCGTCGTGCAGCAGGGACTGGTGCTCGGCGTCGAAGCCATCGAAGGCACCGACGCCTTGCTGGCGCGCTGCGCCGAGCTCAAGCGCGAGGGGCCCGGCGGCGTGCTGGTGAAGGCCAAGAAACCATCCCAGGAGCGCCGCGTCGATTTGCCGACGGTCGGTCGCCGAACGGTCGCTGGCGCCGCCAAGGCGGGCTTGCGCGGTATCGCGGTGGAAGCCGGCCAGGGCTTGCTGCTGGACCGCGACGGCGTGATCGCCGAAGCGGATCGGCTCGGCCTGTTTATCGTCGGCATCGCGGCCGATCCTGCGTCATGAGCGCGCCGCTGCGGATATTTCTACTCGCCGGAGAGCCCTCGGGCGATCAGCTCGGCGCCCATATCATGGCGGCGATTCGCCGCCGCGCGGCGCAGAACGGCCAGACGGTGGAGTTTTCCGGCCTCGGCGGCGAGGCGATGGCCGAGCAGGGGCTGCATAGCCTGTTTCCGATCTCCGACCTTGCGATTTTCGGCATCGTCGAGGTGATCCCGCACGCGCCGCGCATCTTCCGCCGGGTACGCGAAACCGTGGCGGCGATCCGCGCCTTCCAACCCGACGTGGTGCTGAGCATCGACGTGCCGGCCTTCGCCTTTCGCGTGCTCAAGCAGTTGCCCGGCGACGGAGTGCCCCTGGTCCATTGCGTCGCGCCGACCGTGTGGGCTTGGCGCCCGCGCCGCGCCAAGATGATCGCCGGGTTCCTCGATCATCTTTTGGCCTTGTTGCCGTTCGAGCCGCCTTATTTCGAGCGCGTCGGCCTGCCAACGACCTTCATCGGCCATCCCATCGTCGAGGCGGGATTGGACCGCATCGACGGCGCGTCGTTCCGCGCCAGGCATGGCATCGCGCCAGATGATGATTTGCTCTGCGTGCTGCCGGGCAGCCGGCGCAGCGAAGTCGCCCGCCTTCTGCCGATCTTCGGCGAGACGGTGCGGCGCTTGGCGCTGCGCATGCCGAAGCTACGCCTCGTCGTGCCGACCGTCGCCCATGTCGCCGACAGCGTGCGCGCCGCCACCGCCGCCTGGCCGGTGCCGGCCATCGTGGTGACGGGCAACGAAGATAAATTCGCTGCTTTCAAGGCCTCCAAGGCAGCGCTTGCCGCCTCCGGCACCGTGGTGCTGGAACTGGCGGTCGCCGGCTGCCCGACCGTGATGGCCTATCAGGTCAGCGGCCTGACCGCTTGGATCGTGCGCCGGATGGTGAAAGTGCAATATGCCAGCTTGCCCAATCTGATCCTGGATCAAGGCCTGATCCCCGAGTTTCTGCAGGAACGCTGCAACCCGGCAGAGCTGTCGGATGCTGTGGGGCGCTTGCTGCTTGACGAGACAGCGCGGCGGGCCCAAATCGATGGCGGAGCGGAAGTTGCCCGGCGCCTCGGCATGGGCGGCCCGCCACCGAGCGAGATCGCGGCGGGCGTCGTGCTAGACCATGCGGCGCGGCATCAATCGCGCGTGATAGGAGAGAGAGCATGACTGGCCTTCAGAGTGGACGCTTCCTGCACACGATGATCCGCGTGCGCGACCTCGACAAATCGATCGACTTTTACACGCGGCTGCTCGGCATGACGCTGCTGCGCCGGAAGGATTATCCGACCGGCAAGTTCACGCTGGCCTTCGTCGGCTATGGAGATGAGGCGTCGAACACGGTGATCGAGCTGACGCATAATTGGGAACAGGCCGAGGCCTATACGCTGGGTAGCGGATTCGGGCATTTGGCCCTGGGCGTTCCGGATGTTTATGCGGCCTGCAAAACGCTTGAGGCGGAAGGCGTAAAAATTCCCCGTCCCGCCGGCCCGATGGCCCACGGTGGCAGCGTCATCGCCTTTATCGAAGACCCGGATGGTTACAAGATCGAATTGATTCAGCGCGCTTAATCCCGCTGCGATCTCCGTCCTCGACTATAAGCCATTCCATAGCAATTTTTTGAAACGGCCAGCTTAGCGAATGGGCATGCCGCGGACGTCGCTTGGCTTGCCGCTCTCGGCTAAAGCCGCGTATTATATCGGCATATTCGCGCAAGACCGCTGAAGCGGCGCGCCGACTGGGAGGAACACAAAAATGCAGCTCGCGCTTGCCGTCCGTCCGGCCGTTGCCGTTGCCGCAATCGCCGGTCTTTTCACCATCTCCGCGCCCGCCGGCGCGCAGCAATCCGTCGAACAATTCTTCAAGGGCAAGGACGTGCGCTTCGTGCTCTCAGCCGGCCAGGGCGGCGGCTACGGCACTTACGCGCACGCCATCAAGCCGTACCTGGAAAAGCATCTGCCAGGTCATCCGACGATCCTCATCCAGCATATGCAGGGGGCCGGCGGAGTCGTCGCCGCCAACTGGATGGGCAACGTCGCGCCGAAAGACGGCACGGCCATCGCGCTGATCCATCGCGGCGCCGTCTCGACCGCCCCCTTGTTCGGCGCGCAAGGCATCAAATACGAGCCGCCGAAATTCGGCTGGATCGGCAGCATGAATTCGGAGATTTCGGTCTGCGCGTCGTGGAGCACGGCGCCGATCAAAACCTTCGAGGACATGAAGGCACAGACCTTCATCGTCGGCGGTCTCGGGCCCGGGTCCGACACCGACATCCTGCCGAACATGATGAACAATCTGTTCGACACGAAGATGAAGCTGGTGACGGGCTATAATAGCGGCGGCGCCATACAGCTCGCGATCGAGCGCGGCGAACTGCAGGGCCGCTGCGGCTGGTCGGTTTCCAGCATCATCAGCACGCGCCCCGATTGGATCCGCGACAAGAAGATCAACTTCCTGGTGCAGATCGGCGTCGATAAGCATGAAGCGCTCCCCGGCATTCCGCTGCTCTCCGAACTGGCGAAGGACCAGGAGACGCGCGACATCGTCGAAGTGATTGTTTTACCGCAGCTCATGGGTCGGCCGCTGCTGCTACCGGCCGACGTGCCGGCCGACCGCATTGCAGCCTGGCGCGCGGCTTTCGACAAAGCGATGGCCGATCCGGGTTTCAAAGCCGATGCCGACAAGCAGAATCTGGAATATTCCCATGTGTCGGGCCAGCGTATCGAGGAGATGGTGAAGCGTCTCTATGCTCTGCCCAAGCCGGTGGTCGAAAGGGCTTCGCTCGCCATCAACCGGACCGACAAGCTTCAAGTCAGCAAGAAAGCCTCGGAAGCCCAAACGGTGAAAACGGCGTTGCAGGAAGTGAAGGGCGGCGGTCGCGAGATCGTCTTCAAGGCGGGAAGCGATACGCACACGGCATCTTTGAGCGGGTCGCGCAGCAAGGTCACGTTCGGCGGCAAAGCCGGCGAGCGCACCGCCCTCAAAGCCGGTCAGACCTGCAACATCACTTATTTGGGCGACAAGTCCGAAGCCAGTTTGATCGCCTGCGAGTAGGAGAGGTAGCCGAAGCATGTTCTCGAAGATCAATCACGTCGCCATCGTCAGCGACAATTATGCTCAGCTGTGCAAATTCTACGAATCTGTTTTCGGCATGAAGACATCGGCCAATACCCGCCCGACCCGGGCGGTGACGGTCGGCGACGGCTATGTCGGCCTCAACATCAACCCGCGCCGCGCCGGGCGCCGCGCCGGGCTCGATCATTTTGGTATCCAGGTCGAGGACGCCGATGCGGTCTATGAGCGCATGCGGGCGAAATATCCGTCGGTGAAATGGCTGAAGCGTCCGTCGACCCGGCCTTTTGCCGGCGTCACCACGCACGATCCGAACGGCATCATGTTCGACATCTCGCAGAAGAACATGACGAACCGCACCTCGGTCTATGTCGAGAACGACGGCAATGCCGCAGAGCGGCATGTGAATCATGTGGCTTTTCGCGTCATGAATCCGGAGCTGAGCGCGGAGTTTTTCCGCGACGTGTTTGAATTGGCGCCGGCCAATGTTTCTAAAAGCGCCGACGATCCGAACTATTACCTGACGGACGGGCATGTCACTCTGGCCATCATGCCGTGGGACATCACCGACTACGATGGCACCGGCATCATCACGATGGGCATGGATCATATCGGCTTCAAGGTCGAGAGCGTCGAGGCGGTGAAGCGCGATATCCAGACGATCTCCGACAACAACCCGCGTCTGACGCCCGCGCCGGTCGCGACCGGCGCCGAGGGTATCGCGCTGGAAAAGCTGTTCGCTCGTAGCTGCCCGCTCGGCGAGTACCGTTTCGCCGATTGCGATGGCGTGCTGATCGATATCGCCGACCGCTAAGAAAATATGGATAAGGAAAGCGTCGGCGAGCAAGAAGGCGCCGGCGAGTAGCAAGGAGATCGGTTATGTCATTTGCGAAAATCAATCACGTCGCCATCGTCAGCGAGCGTTATGCGCTCCTGGCCAAGTTCTACGAGACCCTTTTCGACATGAAGGGCTCGACCTCGGGCCGTTCGGGCCGCGCCGTGACCGTGCGCGACGGCTATGTCGGCTTGAACATCAACCCGCGCAAGGCGGGGCGCCCCTCGGGGCTCGATCATTTTGGCATCGAGGTGCAGGATGTCGAGACGGTATTCGAGCGGATGAGCAAGAAATATCCGCAATCGGCTTGGGTGAAGCGCCCGAGCACGCGCCCTTTCGCCGGCATCAGCGCCAACGACCCAGACGGCAACGTGTTCGACATCTCGCAGAAGGACATGGCCAATCGCTCCGAGGTCTATGTCGAGAACGAGAAGCAGGGCACCCTGAAGGCGCCGCGCCGCATCAGCCATATGGCCATCCGCACCATGCATCCCGAGCAGATGGCACAGTTCTATGCCGACGTCTTCGAGCTGACGCCGCAAAACAAGCAGGCCGGTGATCCCAACGAATATCTGTCGGACGGCCGTATGACGATCATGTTCATTCCTTGGAAGATCGACAATTTCATCGGCCAGAGCATCTTGCCGACCGGCCCGGACCATATCGGATTCACGGTCGAGAGCCTCGACAAGCTGAAGGAAGATCTCGATGAGATCGTCGGCATCAATCCGGTCTTCAACCCGATTCCGGTGGGGAAAGGCAAGGAAGGCGGCGCGCGCCTCGATCTCCTGAAGAAGCAGTGCCCGATCGGCGACTTCTTCGTTTCCGATCCCGATTTCACCATGCTTGCAGTACGAGAGGACGCCTGATATGCCCGCGAAGATCAACCATATCGCCATCGCCACGGACCATTACGCGGTCAACGCCAAGTTCTACGAGGCGCTGTTCGGCATGAAAACGGGCACCAAGCCGCGTCCGGCCCGGGCCGTCGCGGTTAAGGATGGCTATCTCGGCCTCAACATCATTCCCCGCCGCGAGGGGCGGACGAGCGGTCTCGATCATTTCGGCATCGAGGTCGACAATATCGAGGAGATCCGCAAGAAGATTCACGCTTTCGATCCGGAGTGCGACACGCTGAAGCGTCCGCCGGTCCGGCCCTTCGCCGCCTACAGCGCTTGCGATCCGGACGGCAACATTTTCGATCTGTCGCAGAACGATATCGGCTTTCAGAAGGACATCTATAGCGACGGGGCGTGGGACGCGCCGCGCAAGGTCAGCTACTTCGCCCTGCGCACGCGCCATCCGGAGCGTTGCGCCAAGTTCTATCACGAAGTCTTCGGCCTCAATCTGCTCAACAAGGGCGCGGATGATCCGAACTACTACCTGTCCGACGGCCGCGTGACGCTGATGATTTTGCCGTGGAAGCTGTCGGATTACTACGACATGGATCCGGCGCGAGTCGGGCCGGATCACATCGGTTTCACGGTCGAGAGCATCGAAGCTCTGCAACGTGATCTCGACGATATCGTCGGCCAGAACCCCCATCTGCACGGCCGCCCGCTCGGCTATGGCACGGAGGGGAAGGCACGCCTCGACCTGTTCAAGCGCTCGTCGGTCGGCCGCCTGCATATCACCGACGTCGAAGGCGTCTATATCGCCATCGCAGAGGACGGAGATCCGCGTCCCGGTCAGGCCTGATCGGCGCGATTCATAGTCGTCGCACAACAATTTTGGCAGGCCGGCAGAACAAACGCCGGTCGCCGCAAACAGGGAATCACACATGACCATCAAGACCGCACGTCTTTCCGCTATGGCCGTTCTGAGCGTCGTCGCCGTCGCCGCATCCGCGCAGGCGCAATCGGCCGCCGAGTTCTACAAGGGCAGACAGATGACCATGATCATCTCCACCGGCCCCGGCGGCGGCTACGATATCAACGGCCGCTTGATCGCGCGCCATATGCCGCGCCACATGCCGGGCAGCCCGACGATCGTCGCCCGCAACATGCCGGGCGCCGGCCATGTCCGCGCCGCCAACTTCATGGCCGTGCAGGCCCCGAAGGACGGCAGCCACATCGCGACGCTGGCCCAAAGCTTCGTGCTGCATCAGGTGATCGACGGCAAAGGCGCGGAATATGATGCCGCCAAATTCGCCTGGCTCGGCTCCAGCGAAGTGACCAACTCGACGATCTACGTCTGGTCGGCGCGCGGCGTCAAATCGCTCGACGACGCGAAAAAAGAGGAAGTGCTGCTCGGCGCGACCGGCGTCGGATCCGGCACCACGCTCTATCCCGCCTTGCTCAACAACATCATCGGCACGAAATTCCGCGTCGTGCCGGGCTACGCCACCGGCGGCGAGATCAATCTCGCCATGGAGCGCGGCGAGGTCCACGGCCGCGCCGGCAACAACTTCAACAGCGTCGCGGCGACCAATGGCGATTGGCTGCGTGACAAGAAGATCACTTTCCTGGCGCAGATCGGCCTGGAGAAGGACAAGGACTATCCGGACGTGCCGATGTTCACCGACTTCGGCCGCAACGACATGGAGAAGCGCATCCTCAAACTGTTCGCCGCGCCCGTCGCCATCGGCCGGCCGCTACTGACGACCCCGGGCGTGCCGGCGGACCGCGTCGCGCTGCTCCGCAAAGCCTTCGACGCCACCATGACCGATAAGGAGTTCCTCGCCGAGGCGAAGAAGGTCAAGCTCGACATCTCGCCGACCAGCGGCGCGAAGCTGCAGGAGATCGTCGAAGACATCATCGCCACACCGGCTTCGGTAATCGCCGCTGCCAAGGCGGCGGCCGACGACAAGGGCATGGTCAAGGAATCGGTCGCCAAGCCCGCCGCCAAGGGTGGAAAATAGGACTCGCTCAATAACAAGCGCGACGCGGCGATATAAGCCGCGCGCGCCACAGGGAGGAAACGGCCATGAAAACTCTTACGCTGGGAATCGCTGCGGCGACCGCCATGCTCGCCAGCGGTGCGTCGGCTCAATCGGTTGCCGATTTCTACAAGGACAAGCAGATCACCTTGATCATCAGCTCGAGCGGCGGAAGCTATGATCTGGTCTATCGCACGGCGACAAGGGTGATGACGAAGCACATCCCGGGCAATCCTGTGTTCGTTGCGAAGAATATGCCCGGCGCCGGCCATGTAAACGCGACCAACTTCATGTACAACCAGGCGCCGAGCGACGGCACCCATGTCGCGACCGTCGGCAACACCATTCCGCTGCATCAGGTGCTCGACGGCAAGGGTGTGCGCTACGACGCTGCTAAGTTCAATTGGATCGGCAGCACCGGTATCAGCAATCTGATGACCGTGGCCTGGGCGACGTCCGGCATCAAAACCATCGAGGACGCCTTCAAGCGCGAAGTCGTCGCCGGCGCGACGGGAACCGGGTCCGGCACGGCTCTCTATCCGACGGTGGCGAACAACGTTCTCGGCACTAAGTTCAAGCTCATCATCGGCTTTCGCAGCGCCGGCGAGATCGATCTGGCGATGCAGCGCGGCGAGGTCCATTCGCGCAATGGCTTCAGCCTCGGCAGCCTCCTGATCGAGCATCCAGAATGGGTGAGCGAGAAGAAGGTGAACTTTCTCATGCAGGTCGGCGACGAGCGCGAGGCGATGTTCCCCGACGTGCCGCTCATGTCCGATCTCGCGCGCAACGACGAGGAAAAGCAGATTCTCGATCTGATCTCCTCAACCGTCGCTCTCGGTCGTCCGTTGTTGACGACGCCGGAGATCCCGGCCGACCGGCTTGCGGCGCTGCGCAAAGCGTTCGACGCGACGATGAAGGATGCCGAATTCCTCTCCGAAGCCAAGCGCCTCAAATTCGATCTGCGGCCGGCCGGTTGGGAAAGGATCACCAAGATCGTGCAATCGACCATCAACGCATCGCCGTCGGTCGTAGAGAAGGCCAAGGATGCGATGTCGCGCAGCCAGGTCGCGGGCGACATCGGCGGCAAAGGTAAGTAATCGATAAGCGGTAACTGGAAAGGCACAGCAATGTTCGCGCAAATCAACCATATGGCGACCATCAGCCATCAATATCCGATGCTCGGTAAGTTCTATGAGGCTGTGTTCGGCTTGAAGACATCAGGCAAGACCAAGCCGACCGGCTCGGTGGTGTATGGCGATGGTTATGTCGGCCTGAACATATTGCCACGGCGCGACGGCTACGTCGGAGGTTTGGACCACTTCGGGATGGGTGTCGACGACTGCGAAAAGGTACTGGCTCGCATGAAAGCGAAACATCCGAAAGCCAATATCGTCAAACGGCCATCGACGCGTCCCTTCGCCGCTTATAGCGGACACGATCCTGACGGCAATGTTTTCGATCTGGCGCAAAAGAAGGACGATATTCGTTCGGATATTTACGCCGATCAGGCCGCTCAGGGCTGGAGCCAGGAGCGCTATTTGAACAAATTCGCGATCCGGACGCCGAATGCGGAGCAATGCGCCGACTTCTACATGGATGTCTTCGAACTGCAGCCGACGAATAAACAATGTGAACTCGGCGGCTATCATCTGACGGATGGGCGGGTCACTTTGTCGATCTTGCCCTGGTCGATCGATATCTTCGAAGGCATGTCGATCAAGCGACCGGGGCCCGATCACATCGGTTTCAAGGTCGAGAGCATTGCGGCGCTGCAGGCCGATGCCAAGAAGGTCGGCGGCATGAATCCCTATCTTGCCGGCGTACCGCTCGGCGGCAGCACCGAGTCGGACGTGCGCGCCAACCTGCTCAAGCGAAGCGCCACGGGCAAATATCAGATGACCGACCCGGATGGCACTTGGATCGACATCACCGACGAATAAACCCGACGGCAGATACGAAAAAGGCGGCACCTGCAGGCGCCGCCTTTTTTATTTCGATGTCGCGCTCTTAGCGCAGCAGTTGCCAGATCGCCGCGGCCATCGCCATCAGGATGAGCGGCGCCCACCAGCGCAAGCGCGCGCCGAGGGGCACCGGATTGTCGTTGGCCGCTTTGGCGAGGCGGATGAGCTTGACCGTCGTCGCCGATTGGGCGAAGGGCAGGGGGGCCTTGGAGGCCTTGTTTTCCTGCCGGATGCCGTCTTCAGAGCCGCTTTTTAGAAATTTTGCCATCCATTGGGCCTCCCAGACCCGTGTTCGGCGAACTCTCTCGTTCGTCTCGGCGCGCTTTTAGCGCCGCGTCACTTGCGCAGATGCAGCGGCGCGTAGTTGCGCGGCGCGGCGCCGGTGTAGAGCTGTCGCGGGCGACCGATCTTCTGTGCCGGATCGGCGATCAACTCGCTCCACTGGGCAATCCAGCCGACGGTGCGTGCGACCGCGAACAGCACGGTGAACATGCTGACGGGGATGCCCATCGCCTTGAGGATGATGCCCGAGTAGAAGTCCACGTTCGGGTAGAGCTTGCGGTCGACGAAATATTTGTCGTTGAGCGCGATCTGCTCCATCTCGATGGCCATGTCGAGAAGGGGCTCATCCTTGATGTTCAGTTCGCTGAGCACTTCATGGCAGGTGCGGGCCATGATCTTGGCGCGCGGGTCATAGTTCTTGTAAACGCGATGGCCGAAGCCCATCAGCATTTCTTCCTTGTCCTTCACCTTCTGGATGAAGGCGGGGATGTTGTCCTTGGTGCCGATCTTGCCGAGCATGGCGAGCACGGCTTCATTGGCGCCGCCATGCGCCGGGCCCCACAAGGAGGCGATGCCGGCGGCGATGCAAGCGAAGGGATTGGCGCCGGTCGAGCCGGCGAGGCGCACGGTCGAGGTCGAGGCGTTCTGCTCGTGGTCGGCATGCAGGATGAAGATCCGGTCCATCGCCTTCGACAGCACGGGGTTCACTTTGTAGGCCTCGCAGGGCACGGCGAACATCATGTAGAGGAAGTTTTCCGCGTAATCGAGATCGTTGCGCGGATACATGAAGGGCTGGCCGATCGAGTACTTGTAGGTCATCGCCGCGATCGTCGGCATCTTGGCGATCAGGCGATGCGACGCGACCAGGCGCTGGTGCGGATCGGTGATGTCCGTCGAGTCGTGATAGAAGGCCGCCATGGCGCCGACCACGCCGCACATCACCGCCATCGGGTGCGCGTCGCGACGGAAACCGCGGAAGAAGTTGTTCATTTGGTCATGCACCATGGTGTGGCGCGTAATCGTGCTTTCGAAGTCTTCCTTCTGCGCCGCGGTCGGCAGTTCGCCGTGCAGCAGCAGGTAGCAGGTCTCCATGTAGTCGCTCTTCTCGGCCAGCTCCTCGATGGAGTAGCCGCGATGGCGCAGGATGCCCGCGTCGCCGTCGATGTAGGTGATCTTCGATTCGGTGCTGCCGGTCGAGGTATAGCCCGGGTCGTAGGTGAAGAAGCCGAGGCCGCTGTACAGCGTTCGGATATCGATGACCTTGGGACCTTCGGTGCCCGTCAGAAGCGGAAAATCGACCTTCTTGCCGGTCGTGTTGTCGGTGATGGAGACGGTCTCGTTGGTCTTGCTGTCCGCGGGCATCGGTTACTTCCTCGGTGTAGGACTCGCTCGGTCTAGGACTGGCGCGATGGGACTAGGGGACTGGGGTGACAGACTATGCCGCGCCAAAGGTTAAGGGCGGCCTGCCTGTTCTGATTGGGAACGGGATACCCGAAGAATATCGGTCTTTCGGCGCTGCCGCAATTCGTGAGTATAGGCAAAAGCCGAGGAATCCTGCGGCTTTGCCGATAGATCTCGTGACAGGGACGCTTTTTTAGGCGGTTACGTCGCCGATACGGCCTAGACCCTCGTCGCGGCCCAGTAGGGCGAGCACTTCGAAGATCGGCGGCGAGACGTTGGAACCGGTCAGCGCGGCGCGCAGCGGCTGGGCCAGATCGCCGAGCTTGGCGCCCTCGGCCTCGGCCAGGGCGCGCACGGCCGCCTCGATGCCAGCGGCATCCCAGGTCGGCAGGGCTTCGAGCGCGCTCTTCAGTTTGACGAGGCGTGCCTTGGCGTCGTCGGAGAGAATCTTGGCCGCCTTGTCGTTGATCGCCAGCGGACGCGCGGCGAAGAAGAAGCCGGCGCCCTCGGCGAGCTCGACCAGCGTCTTGGCGCGCTCCTTCATGCCCGGCATGGCGCGGGCCAGCAGGGCGGTCTCGTCGGCGCTCAGCGCACGGCCCAGAGTCTTGGCGATCAGCGGCGCGGTCAGCGCGGCGAGGCGGCAATCGTCGGCCTGCTTGAGATAGTGGCCGTTGAGATTGCCGAGCTTGGCGAAGTCGAAGCGCGCCGGCGAGCGGCCGACCGAGCCGAGGTTGAACCATGCGATCGCCTGGTCGCGCGAGATGGTCTCGTCGTCGCCGTGGCTCCAGCCCAGACGCAGCAGATAATTGGTCAGCGCCTCGGGCAGGTAGCCCATGTCGCGATAGGCATCGACGCCGAGCGCGCCATGGCGTTTCGACAGCTTGGCGCCGTCCGGCCCGTGGATCAGCGGGATATGGGCGAACTCGGGCGTCGCCCAGCCGGCGGCCTGATAAAGCTGCGTCTGGCGGAAGGCGTTGGTCAGATGATCGTCGCCGCGAATCACATGGGTGATGCCCATGTCATGGTCGTCGACCACCACGGCCAGCATGTAAGTCGGCGTGCCGTCGCTGCGCAGCAGCACCATGTCGTCGAGCTGGGCATTGGCGACGCGCACGTCGCCTTGCACATGATCGGCGATCACGCTCTCGCCTTCGGTCGGCGCCTTCATGCGCACGACGAAGGGCGCGCCGGCGGGCGCCTTGGCGGGATCGCGGTCGCGCCAGCGGCCGTCGTAGCGCAGCGGCTTGCCCTCGGCGCGGGCCTTCTCGCGCATTTCGGTCAGCTCTTCGGCCGTGGCGAAGCATTTATAGGCCTTGCCCTCGGCGAGCAGTTGGTGCGCCACCTCGGCATGGCGGCTCGCGCGGGCGAATTGATAGATCACGTCGCCATCCCAATCGAGGCCGAGCCAGCTGAGGCCATCGAGAATCGCGTCGATGGCGCCCTGGGTCGAGCGCGCCCGGTCGGTGTCCTCGATACGCAGCAGGTACTTGCCGCCGTGGTGGCGGGCGAATAGCCAGTTGAATAGGGCCGTGCGCGCGCCGCCGATATGCAGATAGCCGGTGGGCGAGGGGGCGAAGCGCGTGACGACGGTCATAACGAGGCTCAAAAGCTGGGGATAAGACGGGGCGGGACCGGCCCAGGCGAGGAGGGGGACTGGCCGTCGCGGGGCGCCCTCTGTAGCATATCGCACCCCTCCACCCAACCGTCGCATGGGCTGGCCTATGGGCCTTCGGACGCTTTCCGCGCTGTGGCTGGACCGGCTCGCCGAGCAGACGGCGCGGCTTTGCCGCGCCTTGGCCGAAACCGCGAGTGCGGAACGCGATCGCTGGCTGCTTTGGCTGCCGGTGATGGTGGCCGCCGGCGTCGCGCTCTATTACGCCCTGCCGATGGAGCCGCCGCTGTGGCCCGCCGGCGCGTTGATGGCCGTGGCGGGGGCCTCTGCCTGGGGGCTGCGCCGGCATGCGGCCTTTGCCCTAATGGCCGTCGCGCTCGGCGCCGGCGGCGGCGGATTCGCGGCGGCCAAATTGCGTACCCTCTCCGTCGCCGCGCCGATCTTGCAACGCGATCTCGGCCCGGTCGCCGTCGAAGGCCGGGTGATCGCCGCCGAACCGGGCGAGGCGGGTGGTCGTATCGTGCTGGCCGCGCCGCGCATCGCCCGCCTGAGCGCGGAGACCACGCCGGAGAGCATCCGCCTGCGCCTTTCCCGCACCGACAGCCTGCCGCCCGTGGGATCGACGGTGCGGGCGCGCGCCATGCTGCTGCCGCCGACGCCGCCGGCCATGCCGGGCGCCTTCGATTTCGGACGGCAAGCCTATTTCGCCCGCATCGGCGCGGTCGGCTACACGTTCGGTCGCGTCACCATCCTCGAAGCCAAACCGAGTGAGGCCGGCTGGTTCGCCGGCGCGGGCGAACGCATCGCCGCCTTGCGGCTCGCCATCCATGCCCGTGTCATGGCGGTCTTGCCGCAACGGACCAAGGACGATGCGACCGGCGCGATGACGGCGGCGTTGCTGCAGGGCGAGCAGTCGGGGATTCCGCGATCGGTGATGGACAGCATGCGCGATGCCGGCCTGGCGCATCTGCTGGCGATTTCCGGTTTCAACGTCGCGCTCGTCGCCGGCGCGCTGTTCGTTTCGTTGCGCCTGCTGTTCGCGGCGATGGGTCCACTGGCGCTCTATTGGCCGACGAAGAAATGGGCGGCGGCGCTCACCATCCTCGGCATCTTCGCCTATACGCTCATCACCGGCGCCAGCCTGCCGACATTGCGCTCCTTCCTGATGACGGCGGTGGTGCTGATCGCGGTGATGCTCGACCGCACGGCGATTTCGCTGCGCCTCGTGATGGCGGCGGGCCTCGCGCTCATCCTGGTCGCGCCGGAAAGCCTGCTCGGCGCCAGCTTCCAGATGTCCTTCGCCGCCGTCATCGCGTTGATCGCCGCCTATGAGGCGTCGCGCGCCTGGGCGCGGCGCCAGCGCGCCGAGGGCGGCAGCCTGCGGCGGGTCTGGCTCTATGCCGGCGGCATCGTCGCCACCAGCCTGATCGCCGGCCTCGCCACCGCGCCCTTCGCCGCTTTTCACTTCAACCGTTTCGCGGTCTATCAGCTCGTCGCCAACATGATCGCCGTGCCGCTGACCGCCATCTGGATCATGCCCTGGTCGCTGCTGGTCTATCTGCTGATGCCCTTCGGCCTGGAGGAGATCGCCCTCGTGCCGATGAGCTGGGGCGTCGAAGCCTTGATCGAACTGTCGCGCCGCGTCGCGTCCTGGCCCGATGCCGTGCTGCTCTTGCCGTCGCTGTCGCAAAGCGGCCTCGCGCTCGTCACGCTCGGCGGCTTGTGGCTGTGTCTTTGGCGCCGGCGCTGGCGCTATGCCGGCGTGCCGGTGATCCTGCTCGGTCTCGCCAGCTTGGCGACCGTGCGGCCGCCGGACCTGCTGGTCGCCGCCGAACCCGGCCTGTTCGCCGTGCGTGGAGCGGATGGCGATCTGCAGTTCGCATCTGGCAGCGCCGCCGGACAGGCCTTCCTGCGCGACGTCTGGCGGCGGCGTAGCGCCGCCTTCGCATCTGGCGACGATGCGGCGCGGTTGCGTTGCGACGCGCTCGGTTGCATTTACCAGGCGCAGGGCCATACGGTCGCCTTGCTGCGCGACGATGCGGCCTTGGCGGAGGATTGCCGCGAGGCTGATGTGGTGGTGAGCTGGGGTGCGCTCTGGCCGGCGCGCTGCCGCGGGCCGCGGCTGCTCGACCGCCGGACCCTGACCGCCAACGGCACGCACGCGCTGTGGCTAACGCCGGAGGGCGTGGCGATCGCCACTGTGCGCGAGGAGCGCGGGCGAAGGCCGTGGTCTAAATAATCAAGCGATGCCTGGCTTGCCGGCTTCGACCGCGAGTTTTTTGATGGTTGAGATTTTGCCATCGGGAATCGTGACTTTGCTCACCGCCTGATAGCTCGCTTCGCAGCGTTTGCGGTCGAAATCCAACAGCGTGTAGCCGCGCCGGCCATCGTAGAATTTGATGTGCGGATTGTCGGCGCGCAGCTTGGCCGAGGTCGCGGCGCCGGCGGACCCGTCGCCGGCCGACGAGATCGAACTGCAGATGAACTCGGCGCCGAGCGTCGGCGATTTGGCGTCGTCGAAATTCGCCTTGAGATCGCCGGCGAAGGCGCGGTGGATGTCGCCGGTGGCGACGACAAGGCCTTTGGTCTTGCGCGCCTGGATGCCGTCGAACAGGCGCTTGCGCGCGGCGGCATAGCCGTCCCACTTGTCGGTGTCGACGATGTCGAGCGCCGGATCCTTGTAATGGCACTGCATCATCATCACCTGGTTGCCGACCA
>CAMAVH010000049.1 GCA_945861615.1 Rhizobium sp. Q54
TCGGCCTCGCGCGGATTGGCCTTGAGCCAGGCGCGGATCGTCTGCATCGACACTTGCTCGGCCGGCATGACGCCGCGCGCGACAAGCTCGCGGCCGATGGCGACATAGGGCTGGCCGTTCTTGCCGGCATAGCCGACGCGCATCACCGAGCCGTCGTCCATCACCACGCGGCCCGAGCCTTGAATATGCAGGAAGAAGGCATCGACCGCGTCGTCGACCCACAAGAGTTCGAGGTTCTTGCCCTTGAGCGCGCCGCGCTCGATGGCGGTGCGGTCGTCGTAGGGCCTGAGCTTGCCCTGCACGACCTTGCCGGCGATGGTGCGTCCCGAGAACTCCGAGCCGAATTCGGCGAGATCGACGGCGACGAGATCGGGCGGCACTTTATAAAGCGGCACGTTGTAACGGGACGAGGCTTGGCGCGCGCCGCGCAGCTCGGCCTCGTAATAGCCGGTGAACAACCCGCGCGAATCGGCATTGTTCGCCGCCTTGAACGGTTTGAACTCGCGCTCGAAGAAGGCGCGCGCGGCGGCGCGGTTGTTGTCGGGCACTTGGCTCGCCGCTGCGCAGACGCCGCGCCAATCGCCGACGAATCCGCCAACGCCGGGGACTTGGCTCTCGGTCGGCGCCGGCTGCAGGCGCGTCGTCTCGGCCTGGCGGGCGAAATAGGCGCAGCTTTTGCGCAAGGCGGGCAGGGCGGCGGACTGGTCGTCCTCCGTCCAGCCGGGCAGGGCGCTGAAGGCCACCGGCGTCAGCGTCAGCGCGTCGGGCTTTTTCTCGGCTTCGCGGGGCGCGCAAGAGGCAAGCGCCAGCGCGGCGGCGAGCGCGGCGGCCATGAGGAGGAGGGGGCGGGGGGAGAGTTTCTCTGCGGCGATCATGCCGCAGAGATTACTGCAGAACGGACTATTGGGGAACGTCGGTGCTGACGAGAGTCCAGTTGGGGTCCGACGAGCGCGTGTTGCGCGCGAAGGTCCAGATGTCGGTCGCCTCGGTGATGCGGTCGGGGTTCCCCTCGACCACTTCGCCCGCGGCATCGCGCGTGACGTTGATCTGCTCGCTGACATATTTCACGCCGACGAAGGCGCTCTGGCCTTCCATGCGCGCCTCGACGATATCGGCCGACTTGATCCGCACCAGCGTCGTCTCGGCCTTGTGGCCGGCCTGTTCGCGCGCGGCGATGGCCTGCTCGAAATTGGCATAGACGTCTTCCGAGAGCAGCGGCTTGAGCTTGTCGCGCTCGCCGGCGGCGAAGGCGCCGACGATATAATCGAAGGCAGCGCGGGCGCCTTCCTCGAATTTGGCGTCATCGAAGGCCGGATCGGCCAGCTTGATTTGGGTCAGGGCGCCGCCGAGCGACCCGGCTGCGGCCACAGGGCCCAAATCGGCGCCGTCGCGCCGCGGCAGGGCGACGACGTCTCCGGTCCGGCGGGTATCGGGCGCTTCGGCGGGGGCCGGCGGCTTGGCGAACGGATCGCGGCGGCGTTCGTTGCCCGTGCGTTTGCCCAGCACGCTGCGCAACCGCAGGATGATGAAGCCCGCCACCAGGGCGAAGAAGATGATGTCAACGAACGGGACGCCGCTACCCATGAAGGTTCCTGTCGAAACGATTTGGCCGCCGGCATCTGATTGAACAGAGAGGCGCGGCGAAATTTCCTCACCCTAGCATGACACCGGGTCCGGCGCAGCCTGGAGCGGGTTTCTTGTCCTCTGGATTTGGCCTTCCAAAGGCCGGAATACAAGGTAAGCGGCCCGCCCGGCCCTAAGTTCCGCCAAACGCCATTCAGGTTTTTCGGCGGTCTTCTAACCCTATGGTCATATCTTTTGGCGATATTGTGTCAAATTTCACATCAGTTTTAATAGGATATTAATACTATAGGGTTACTCCTTAAGGCATAGCCGCCCGGCGGCTTCCATTTGGATCTATATGATCAGGAGCCCCGACAATGTCGTCCAGCGCCGCCGCCAAGGCTTTCTCCTTCGCCAATCTCAAAATCCGCACCAAGGTTTATGCCGGGTTCGGGGCTGTTCTCGTCCTGCTCTGCGCCCTCGCCGCGCTGGGTTTTTTCAGCCTGACCGGGGCCAAGCAATCTTTCGCCTCCTATGCGGTCGTCTCGGGCGTCGCTGTCGACGTTAAAGACTTCGATGGCGATTTCGCCCGCGCCCGCCGCTACAGCCTGGCCTTCGCCACGACCGGCGATGCGGAAAGCGCGAAAAGCTTCCGCGCAATCACCCAACCCTTGCCCAAAGTCCATGGCGAGCTCGTGACGCGGTTCGCGTCGCCGGAGCGCCGCGCGAAATTCGCGTCCATCGGCCAGCCGCTGACGTCCTATCTCGCCCAGTTCGACCGCGTCGTCGCCCTGCGCGCCGAACGCGACCGGCTGCAGACCGAGGTGATGAACGTCAACGGCGAAAAGGCCGAAACGACGAGCGACGATTTGCTGAGCAAAGCCCTGCGCAGCCGCGACATCGCCAGTATCGAAGCCGCGTCCGATCTGACCAACCGCATGACCGACATGCGGGTCAATGCGCTGCGGTTCCTTTCGGCGCCGAGCAAGGAGCAGGAGGCCCGCGCCGAAAAAGCCATGGCCGACATGCACAAACTGAGCGCCGACTTCCTCGCCCGCGCGCGCGAGCCGGAAATCCGGGCGGTCGCCGCCACGCTGAACGACTCGGTCGGCCGCTATAACGAGGCCTTCCGCGCCATCATCGGCAAGATCAACGAGATCGACGGCCTGGTGAACGGGACCATGGCGGCGGCGGCGACGCAGATCGGCGATACCATCGAAGAAATCGCCCTGGCTCAGAAGGTGACCTTGAAGGAAACGCTGGAGTCCTCGGCGGACAGCATCGACCGCTCGCTCAGCCTGTCGTCGATTCTCGCCCTGCTCGCCGTCGCGCTCGGTGGCCTTCTCGCTGTCCTGATAGCCCGCGTAATCGCCAAGCCCGTCATCGCCATGACCGGGGCCATGGTCAAGCTCGCCGCCGGCGACCTGAACGCCGAAATCCCGGCGCGCGGCCGCAAGGACGAGATCGGCGAAATGGCCACCACCGTCCAGGTCTTCAAGGAAAGCATGCAGGAAGCCGAGCGCTTGCGCGCCGAAACGGAACGCCTGAAGAAGCAGGCCGAGATCGACAAGCTCGCGGCGATGAACAAGCTCGCCGACGAGTTCGAAGCCTCGATCCGCGGCGTCGTCAACGGCGTCGCCTCGGCGGCCACCGAATTGCAGGCCACCGCGCAAGCCATGTCGGCCACCGCCGAAGAGACCAACGCCCAGGCGACCACCGTCGCCGCCGCGTCGGAACAGGCATCGAACAACGTGCAAACCGTCGCGACCGCCAGCGAGGAGTTGTCGTCGTCGATTTCCGAGATCGGCCGCCAGGTCGGCGAATCGAACACGATCACGCGCAAAGCGGTCGAGCAAGCCGAACGCACCAGCGCGCAGATCATCAGCCTGGCGGACGCCGCGCAGAAGATCGGCGACGTGGTGCAGTTGATCAACGACATCGCGTCGCAGACCAACCTGCTGGCGCTCAACGCCACCATCGAAGCCGCGCGCGCCGGCGACGCCGGCAAGGGCTTCGCGGTGGTCGCCTCCGAAGTGAAGAACCTGGCGACGCAAACCGCCAAGGCGACCGAGGAGATCACCGGCAAGATCGCCGAGATGCAAAGCGCGACGCGCGATTCGACGACGGCGATCCAGAGCATCACCGAAACCATCGGCCAGATCGACGAGATCTCCACGGCAATCGCCGCGGCCATCGAAGAGCAGGGCGCGGCGACGGCGGAAATCTCGAGCAATGTGCTGCAGGCCGCGCGCGGCACGCAGGATGTCTCGTCGAGCATCGTCAACGTCACCCAGGCGGCGAGCGAAACCGGGGCGGCGGCGGAGCAAATGCTGTCGTCGGCCGGCGATCTGTCCAAGCAGGGCGAGACGCTGCGCGAAAAGGTCGACATGTTCGTCGCGCGGGTGCGCGCGGCATAACGGCGCGAGGACCCGGCTGCGCGCCACATCTCGCGACAAAGGCTTAATCGACCGGGTTTAAATCACCAACCCGGTCGATTCGCCTTGAATTTCCGCCTCGTCCGCCCGACCTTTACGCTGCAATGCCGCTGCTGATCGCATTTCTGCTCCTCCCCATCGTCGAGATTTGGCTGCTGATCGAAATCGGCGGCGAGATCGGCGCCGGCGCGACCATCGGCTGGATCATCCTCAGCGCCGTGATCGGCGGCTTCCTGCTGCGCAGTCAGGGCACCCAGGCCACGGCGCGCGTGCGCGCCGCCTTGGCGCAGGCCGGCCCCGAGGGGCGGCCCGACAGCGCCGCCCTGGCCGGCGGACTGCTCGACGGCCTGACCGTGGTGGTGGCCGGCGTCTGCCTCATCCTGCCGGGCTTTCTCACCGATGCCGTCGGCATCCTGCTGTTCATTCCGAGCCTGCGCCGCGTGATCGGCCGCGTCCTATGGAACGGTCTGCGCGGTTCGTCGCGCATGCGGGTCTATGCCGCCAGCGGCCGGGGGCCGTTCCGCGCGCAAGCCACCACCGTCATCGAGGGCGAATATCGCGACGTGACGGAGCCGCGCGGCGGCAACGGGGATTCCGCGCCGCCCCGGCTGCCCTGAACCGGCGGAGCCTGGCTGCCGTTACCCCGCTGCCGTTGCCCAGCTACCGTTGCCCCGCTACCGTTGCCAGGGGCGCGGATTTCGTGGTACCTCGGCCCCACTTCCTCAGGCTCCGGCGCCGTCAGGGCGCGTCTCCCGGCCCCCCATCGTTCGCCCGAAAGGTCCTCGCATGTCCGACAGTTCCGTTCCGCCGACCGCGCCCGCCACCGAGCCTGGCGCCGGAGCGGACCAGGCCCAACAGGGCCCGCTGCTGCAGACCCTGGCGCAATTCCTCAAGGACTTGTCCTTCGAAAATCCGTCGCCGCTCGAATCGCTGACGCTCAACAATCCGAACCCGACCGTCAACGTCAACGTTTCGGTCGCCACGCGACCGGCGCAGGACTCGATCCACGAGCTCGCCATCACCCTGCAGGTCCACACCCTGTCGGGCGAGAAAAGCCTCTTCCTGATCGAGCTGACCTATTGCGGCCTGTTCGCCCTGGTCAATATTCCGCAGGACCAGATCGAGCCGATCCTGCGCGTCCATTGCGCCAGCCTGCTGTTCCCCTTCATCCGCAACATCGTCAGCGAAACGACGCGCGACGGCGGCTTCGCGCCGCTCTATCTCAATGTCATCGATTTCGCCCAGCTCTATCAGCAGTACCAGGCGACCGGCACCAGCAACGGCGCCGGCCAGGTGACGGGAACGGTCTAAGCCGCGACGCGTTCGCCGGCCTCACATCGACCAGATCGGCGACTTCAATTTGGCGATGAAGGCGGCGTGGGCTTCGAGCTCCGCCGCGCTCGCCGCATGGGGCCGCGGCGGCCGCACCGGCGCGTCGCGCAAGGCTTGCGCCGGACGGCCCTTGCCGAACGCCGCCGTCGCGCTCGCTTCTTCGGTCAACACCAAGCCGTGCTGACGGCCGCCGGTCAGTTCGAGATAGACCGCCGCCAGCAATTCCGCGTCGAGCAGCGCGCCATGCACCGTGCGCATCGTATTGTCGATGCCGAAGCGCTTGCACAGCGCATCGAGCGAGGCCGGCTGGCCGGGAAATTTCTGCCGCGCCATCGTCACCGTGTCGATCGACCGGCCGGTGAAGCGCGGCCGGCCGGCGCGCTCCAGTTCGGCATTGACGAAGCGCATATCGAATTCGGCGTTATGGGCGACGATGTCATCGCCGGCGATGAAGTCCATCAGATCGTCGGCATAGCTCGCGAACAGCGGCTTGTCGGCAAGAAACTCGGCGCTCAGCTTGTGGACATTGAATGCCTCGAGCGGCATGTCGCGCTCGGGATTGGCGTAGCGGTGAAACACATTGCCGGTCGGCACGCGGTTGAGCAGTTCGATGCAGGCGATTTCCACCAGGCGATGGCCGGCGGCGGGATCGAGGCCGGTCGTTTCGGTGTCGAGGATGATCTCACGCATGGATGCGGCCTTTGCGCCTGAGTTTGCTGCGGCGCGCCGGGCGGGGCGGGGCGGCCCGCAGCCGGACGACGAGACGGGTGAGCGCGGCGAGACTGTCGCGTTTTGAAAGTCCGGTGCGCAGTAGATAATCGGCGCGGCGGCGCTTTTGCGCGTCGGGCATCTGGCTGGCGAGCACCGCCGCGAGCTTGCGCTTGTCCATGCCGGGGCGGCGCAAGACGCGCGCCGCCTGCACCGCGGCCGGCGCGCTGACGACCAGCGCCGCATCGACGCGGCCCCGCGCATTGGTTTCGAACAGCAGCGGGATGTCGAGCGCGGCGATGGGCTTGCGCGCGGCGCGCGCGGCGCGCAGGAAGCGCCGCTCGGCGGCCTGCACGCGGGGATGCAAGATGCGCTCGAGCTTGCGCAGGTTCTTGCGCTCGGGATCGCGCTTGGGATCGAAGACATGCTTGGCGACCGCCGCGCGATCGAGCACGCCGTCGGTCACCGTGCCGGGGAAGGCGCGCGAGATCGGCCCGAGCGCCGGGCCGTTCTTCGCCGTCAGGCGATGCACTTCGTCGTCGGCGGAGAACACCGGAATCCCCAAGCGGCGCAGCACGCGCGCCGCTTCGCTCTTGCCCATGCCGATCGAACCGGTCAACCCGAGCACGAGCACGATGTCAGAGACCTTCGGCGAGAAAGGCGCGCAACTCCGGCGTGATCTCCGGCTCGCGCCCGAACCAGGCGGCGAAACCGGGCCGCGCCTGATGGATCAGCATGCCGAGGCCGTCGATGGCGATCAGGCCGCGCGCCCGCGCCGCCGTGAGCAGCGGCGTTTCCAGCGGCGCATAGACGCAGTCGAACACCGCCGCGCCCACCGGCAAGGGCATGAGATCGAGATCGAGCGCCGGCTGGCTGCGCATGCCCTGGGTCGTCGTGTTGACGGCGAGGGTCGCGCCCTCCAGCGCCGCGGCACGGGCGAGCCAGGGCATCACCTTGAGGCGCGCATCGCCCAGGGCAAGGGCCAGCTGTTCGGCGCGCTCGCGGGTCCGGTTGACGAGGCGCAATTCGGGAACGCCGGCATCGAGCAGCGCCACCGCGATGGCGCGCGCCGCGCCGCCGGCGCCGACGATGACGGCGGGGCCCGCTTCGGGAGTCCAGTTCGGCGCGCTCGAGACAAGATGCGCGTAAAAGCCGAGCCCGTCGCTATTGCGCCCTTCCAGCGCGCCGTCCTCGCGGACGATCACCGTGTTCACCGCGCCGATGCGGCGGGCGTGATCGTCGGCGACGTCGACCGCCGCCAGCGCCGCTTCCTTATGCGGCACGGTGATGTTGGCGCCGCGAAAACCGAGATGGGGCAGGGTGCGCAGCACCTGGGCGAACTGCTCGGGCGCGACGGCGAGCGGCAGATAGGCGCCGTCGATGCCGTAATGGCGCAGCCACCAGCCGTGCAGGCGCGGCGAGCGCGAATGGCCGACCGGCCAGCCGATCACGCCGGCGAGCTTCGCTTCCCCGGTCAATATCATGC
Organism: Rhizobium sp. Q54; assembly: GCA_945861615.1. Taxonomy (GTDB): domain Bacteria; phylum Pseudomonadota; class Alphaproteobacteria; order SMXQ01; family SMXQ01; genus CAMAVH01. The sequence goes on from CAMAVH010000049.1 coordinate 7,525, forward strand.
CGTGACGACTCCATGGTTGCGCAGGAAATCCAGCAGCGGCAACAGCGGCATGCCGAGAATGGTGAAATAGTCGCCCTCGACGCGCGAGAACAATTGCGCGCCGAGACCCTCGAGCTGATAGCCGCCGACCGAGCCGAGGACCGCGTCGCCCGCTTGATCGAGATAATCGTCGAGAAAAGCCTCGCTGAACGGCCGCACCGTCAGCCGCGCCCGCCCGATATGGTGCCACAGCCGCTCGCCGTCCTGCAGCACGAGCGCGGCGCTGATCAGGCTGTGGGTCTTGCCGCGCAGAGCGAGGAGCTGCGCGCGCGCCGCCGACCGATCGGCCGGCTTGTCGAACCAGCGATCCTCGCAGACCAGCACCTGGTCGGATCCGACGACCAGCGCGCCGGGATGGCGGCGGCCGACTTGCCGCGCCTTCATTTCGGCCAGGGTCACGGCCAGATCGTCGGCACTGGCGCCTTCGGCGCGCATGGCGCGCTTGATCTCGTCTTCGTCGACGGCCGAGGCATCCTTGACGAAGGGCACGCCGGCGCGCGTCAGCATGCCCGCGCGCGAAGCGCTGGCCGAGGCGAGAACGAGGGGGGGAACCGGAACGTCGTTCGACATGCCATCGTTATAAGCGGCGGCGCGCCGGAGTGGTAGAGGCTGTGCTAAAGGCTTGGAACAGGATGACGGCAGGTGAAGGCGGAAAAGCCCGGTATGAGATGGGGAGCAATGGGCATAAGTCGGCAGTTGCCCACAGGCCGTTCGGAATCACACCCCCTGACCGACCGACGATACGCCGATCGTTTTTGTGCGGCGCTTTTATCCGCCCCTGTGAGTCAGGCGGACAAGCCCGGCCGGCCAGCGACTTATCCTTTTTATCCCCGTCATTCGACAGGCCACGAAATCGGGCGAATCATCCTGTTCCGCCCGGTCATCCCGGATTTTTCCCCGGCCCGGCATCCGCCGATGTGACGACGAACGTATGTCCGGATGAATCGCGGGCAACGCGCAATCCCCGATATCCACAGCACCAACTACAACTACAACCTTATTAAGATTCTTAGATTGTAGTAGAACCGCGCTGCCGACAACGAGCGAGCACCCCGTGACCGATTCCGCAAAAACGCCTGAGACCAGCAAGTCAGAGCCGAGCGAGAAGCGTTTTTTGCGCGCGCTACGGCGCGAGGTCGTCGATCGCCCGCCGTTCTGGTTCATGCGCCAGGCCGGGCGTTACCTGCCGGAATATCAGGCGATCCGCGCGCGCAGCAAAAACTTCCTCGAATTTTGCTACAATCCGGCGATGGCGACCGAGGTGACTTTGCAACCGGTGCATCGCTTCGGCATGGATGCGGCGATCATCTTTTCCGACATCCTGGTGATCCCCGATGCGCTCGGCCAGAAGGTTGCCTTCGAGCCGGGCCGCGGCCCCGTGCTGGAGCCGATCGGCGAAGCGAAAGACTTGTCGCCGTTCGACGCTGAAAAACAGAAAGCCTATCTCGCGCCGGTGTACGAAGCCTTACGCCTGACCAAGGCGGCCTTGCCGCCCGAGACCGCGTTGATCGGCTTTGCCGGCGCGCCCTGGACCATCGCCGCCTACATGATCGAGGGCGGCTCGTCGCGCGATTTCGAGAAACTCAAAGCCTTCGCTTACGGCCGGCCGGCGGCCTTCGCGGCGATCATCGACATGCTCGTCGAGGCGGTGGCGGCCCATCTGATCGCCCAGGTCGAGGCCGGCGCCGAAGCGCTGCAATTGTTCGACAGCTGGGCCGGCGTGCTGCCCGAGCCGCAATTCCAGCGCTGGTGCGTGGCGCCGGCGGCGATGATCGTGCGCAAGGTCAAAGCCGTTCATCCCGACGTGCCGATCATCGGCTTTCCCAACCGGGCCGGCGCGCTGTACGGCATGTACGCCTCGGAGAGCGGCATCGATGCTATGTCGATCGATGCCACCGTGCCGCTCGATTGGGCGCGCGACAGTTTGCAGCCGCGCGTGGTGCTGCAGGGCAATCTCGATCCGATGATGCTGGTGACGGGCGGGGAGGCGATGAAAGCCGACGCCCGCCGCATCCTGGCGGCCCTGGCGAAAGGCCCGTTCATTTTCAATCTTGGCCATGGCGTGCCGCAGATCACGCCGCCGTCCCATGTCGCCGAACTGTCGGCCCTGCTGCAAAACTGGCAACCGACGTAACCGCCCGAACGCTCACGGAATAGCGCCGATTCATGAAAACAGCCGTCGTTCTTTTCAATCTCGGCGGGCCCGACAGCCTGGAGGCGGTCGAGCCCTTCCTGCGCAATCTGTTTTCCGATCCGGCGATCATCGGCCTGCCCAATCCGTTGCGCTGGCTGGTGGCGAAATTGATTTCGTCGAGGCGCCGCACGACGGCGCAAGCGATCTACGCGCAAATCGGCGGCAAATCGCCCTTGCGCGAATTGACCGAAGCGCAGGCGGCGGCGCTGCAAACGCGCTTGAACGATGGCGGCGCCGGCGATCATCGCTGCTTCGTGGCGATGCGCTACTGGCATCCCTTCGCCGATGAAACCGCCAAGGCGGTGGCGGCCTATGCGCCGGACAGGATCGTCCTGTTGCCGCTCTATCCGCATTATTCCAAGACCACCACGGGCTCGTCCTTCAAGGATTGGGCGGGCGCCGCGGCGGCGGCGGGCCTGACCCAGCCGACGGCGAGCGTGCGTGAATACCCCGACCATCCGGGCTATGTCGCCGCACTCGCAGCGCAGCTGCGCAACGCCTTGGATCAGGCGCGCCTCAAGGGTGCGTTCCGCCTGCTGTTCTCGGCGCATGGCCTGCCGAAGAAAGTGATCGACGGCGGCGATCCCTATCAGGCGCAGATCGAACGCACCGCCGCGGCGGTGATCGCCGCGCTCGGCACCGACGCCGCCGGCCTCGACTGGCGGGTGTGCTATCAGAGCCGCGTCGGGCCTTTGGAATGGATCGGTCCGCCGACCGAGGCGGAGATCAAGCGCGCCGGCGAGGAAGCTCTCGGCCTCGTCGTGCTGCCGATCGCCTTCGTCTCGGAACATTCGGAAACGCTGGTCGAGCTGGACATCGAATATCGCGAATTGGCCGAGCATCACGGCGTGCCGTTCTACATTCGCGTGCCGGCGCTCGGCACCGACGCCGGCTTCATCGCCGCGCTGGCCGATCTCGTGCGCCAATCATCGTCCCAGGCGAACTAGGGCCGAGACAGAAGGGGGAGCGCGCCATGGAATTTCTCGTCGGCTGGGCGCTGTGGATCAAGGCGCTGCATGTCATCTCGGTGATCGCCTGGATGGCGGGCATGCTCTATCTGCCGCGCCTCTACGTCTATCATTGCGACGCAGCGCCGGGCACGCCGGCCTCCGAGATGCTCAAGGTGATGGAGCGCCGCCTGCTCAAAGCGATCATCAATCCGTCCATGATCGCGAGCTTCCTGTTCGGCGGCCTGCTGCTGGCGACGCCCGGGCTGGTCGATTGGTCCGCCGGCTGGATTTGGCTCAAGCTGGCGCTGGTGGTTTTCGGCATGGGTGGGTTGCATGGCGCCTTCGCCCGCTGGCAGAGGGATTTCGCCGCCGACCGCAACCGCCGGCCGGCCCGCTTCTACCGCTTCGCCAACGAAGCGCCGACGCTGATCCTGATCGTCGTCGTCATCCTGGTGATCGTGAAGCCCTTTTGACCCGGCCCGGCCGACTCGGTTTCGTCCCGGCGCGGCGGGGAACCCAGCCTCATAAAGCGTAAATCCCCGGAATCGCGCGTAAATCCTTTTGACAGGGGCCCGCGTCCTTGGCTAAATGAGCGCTACCCGCCTCGGCGAGTCCCCCTCGCCGTTCGCCTTCCTTCCGATCTTCCGATCCAGAACCACCGCAGGCGGCCCATTCGGTGGCAGCCGTCCCACAGCGGGATAGGGCGCAGGTTCGGAGCTTCCCCCCGTTTTTCCCGTTCCTCCCACCGCGATACATCCATGAACCTGCAAGAACTCAAAAAGAAATCCCCGGCGGATCTCCTCGCCTATGCCGAGGAATTGAAGATCGAAAACGCGTCCAGCCTGCGTCGGCAGGACATGATGTTCGCGATCCTCAAGCAGCTCGCCGACAACGACACCGCCATCTACGGCGACGGCGTGTTGGAAATCCTCCAGGACGGCTTCGGCTTCCTGCGCTCGCCCGAGGCGAACTACCTGCCCGGCCCCGACGACATCTATGTTTCGCCCTCGCAAGTGCGCCGCTTCAGCCTGCGCAGCGGCGATACGGTGGAAGGCCAGATCCGCGCGCCGAAGGACGGCGAACGCTACTTCGCGCTGCTCAAGGTCAACACCATCAATTTCGCGCCGCCCGAAGACGTGCGCCACCGCATCAATTTCGACAACCTGACGCCGCTCTATCCCGACGAGCGGCTCAATCTCGAAAGCAAGAGCGGCACCACCAAGGACAACACCACCCGCGTCATCGATTTGATCGCGCCGCTCGGCAAGGGCCAGCGCGCGCTGATCGTCGCGCCGCCGCGCACCGGCAAGACGGTGATGCTGCAGAACATCGCCCACGCGATTTCGCAGAACCACCCCGAGGTCTATCTCATCGTGCTGCTGATCGACGAGCGCCCCGAGGAAGTGACCGACATGTCGCGCTCGGTGAAGGGCGAAGTCGTCAGCTCGACCTTCGACGAGCCGGCGACCCGCCACGTCCAGGTCACCGAAATGGTGCTCGAAAAGGCCAAGCGCCTGGTCGAGCACAAGCGCGACGTCGTCATCCTGCTCGATTCGATCACCCGTCTCGCGCGCGCCTACAACACCGTCGTGCCGTCGTCCGGCAAGGTGCTGACCGGCGGCGTCGACGCCAACGCCCTGCAGCGCCCCAAGCGCTTCTTCGGCGCGGCGCGCAATATCGAAGAGGGCGGCTCGCTCACCATCATCGCCACCGCGCTGATCGACACCGGCTCGCGTATGGACGAAGTGATCTTCGAAGAGTTCAAGGGCACCGGTAACTCGGAAATCATCCTCGACCGCAAGCTGTCGGACAAGCGCACCTTCCCGGCCATCGACATCACCAAGTCGGGCACGCGCAAGGAAGAGCTGCTGGTCGACAAGGGCACCCTGTCGAAGATGTGGGTGCTGCGCCGCATCCTGATGCCGATGGGCGTCACCGACGCGATGGAGTTCCTGCTCGGCAAGCTCAAAGAGACGAAGACCAATTCCAACTTCTTCGACTCGATGAACACCTAAGCCGACGCATATATGAATCGAAAAGGGCGCCCCGCCAGGAGCGCCCTTTTTGTTTGTGCAGACCACAAGCCTCTAACCCATCGTCATGCCCGGACCAAGTCCGGGGGGTGACGGTTTATTTTGCAGAGACGCCGGCGATCATGAGGGATGAGTCGCCCGGTCCTATTTCATCGGGCAGCTATTGATGCCGAAGATGCTGTAGAGCGGGCAGGTGCGGAACAGCGCAGTGCCGAGCGGGATCAGGCCGATCAGGCCGAACCATTTGGCGTCGCCGGGATACCAGACGATCGCCGACAGGATGGCGATTCCGACGAGAAAGCGCAGGATGCGGTCGATGCCGCCAACATTCGTGGTCATGATATGTCCTTGGGTTAGATCGAGGTTTTGGTGACGCGAACCGACGTGATGTCATAGGCGGCGATCGTTCCGGCGCGGTCGCCATCGCCGTTCGCGCCGACCTCGCCGCGCCACGACCGCCAGCGCTCGAGCCCGACGAGGGCGGCGGCGAACAGCAGGGCGAGGACGAGGGCGGCGATCCAGAAAGGCAGGCCGATCATCGCGTCGAGCGTCAGCTTGCCGGGCCCGTCGCCGATCCAGGGCCGCAGGGCGGGTTCGAGATAGCCGAAGGTGGCGGCGCCGCAGAGGCCGCCGAGCAAGGTGAGCCAGGCGTCCTTGTAGCCCGCGCCGACTTGCGCCAGCACCGTGCCGGGGCAGGCGCCGGCCAGGGTGATGCCGATGCCGAGCAACAGGCCGCCGCCGATGTCGGCGGTATAGAAGGTGCCCTTGGGCGCCAGCTTGACGAGGCCGAAGCCGTTCAGCGCCGCCAGGACGACGAGGCCGGTGACGACCGCGCTGAGAAAGACCTTCAGCATGATGAAGTTCGACAGTTGCATCTGGCCGACGATGACGCCGGGTTCGAAGACGCGCGATTTCTCCAGGGCGAAGCCGAAGATCAGGCCCATGGCCAAGCCGACGAAGATTGCCGAAAGAACCGTCATGGTTTGATTCTCCTTCAGATGCGGCGCATGAGGGCGGCCGTCGCGATGCCGCCGGCGAACATGGCGGCGACGGCGATGAACGAGCCGATCGAGAGTTGCGCGATGCCGGAGATGCCGTGGCCGCTGGTGCAGCCGTCGGCGATCCGCGCGCCGAGCAACAGCAGGAAGCCGCCGACGAAGGCGAGCGGCAATCGCGCCGTCAGGCTGCTGATTCCGAGGGCGCGCGGCCAGACGAAGGACATGGCGCCGCGCCGGCTGCCGGACAGCCGGGCCGACAAGGCGGCGCCGAGCACGATGCCGACCACCAGGGCGACCTGCCACCAGTTCTTGGCGCCGGCCATATGTTTGGCGAAATAATCCATCTGCGCCACGGCGGGATCGAGGAAGCCGGCGAGATGGGCGCTGACGGTGACGTAGGACGACGAGGCGCCGAGAGCGGTGTTGATCAGCAGAAAGGCGGGAATCTGCAGCAGGCCGATGACGATGCCGGCGGCATAGGGCGACCAGGCGGTGGCGGTGAGGAAGCGCATGACGACCTCCGGGAGGTGGGGGAGGTACAGTCCATCACATTCGGCGCCGCCGCGTATTGATTCATATCAAGCCGAGACTTGCCTTTCCGGCCGCCCCGCCGATTTACGGCAGAATCACCGTCGAGCCCGTGGTCTTGCGCGCCTCCAGGTCGATCTGCGCCTGGGCGACGTCCTTAAGCTTGTAAGTCTGGCCGATCTGGATTCGCACATGCTCGTGCTTCACCACGTCGAACAGTTCTGCCGCGTTGGCGAGCAGCTCGGCGCGCGTGATGTTGTAGCTGTAGAGCGTCGGGCGGGTGAGAAAGAGCGAGCCCTTCTGGCTGAGGATCTGCAGATCGACCGGATCGACCTTGCCCGAAGCATTGCCGAAGCTGACCATCAGGCCGCGCGGGCGCAGACAATCGAGCGAACGCTCGAAGGTGTCCTTGCCGATCGAGTCATAGACCACCGGCAGCATCTCGCCCTTGGTGATCTGGCGCACGCGCTGCACGTAATCTTCCTTGGTATAAACCACCGGATAGTCGCAGCCATGGGCGGCGGCGAGCTTGGCCTTCTCGTCGCTGCCGACCGTACCGATCACCGTGGCGCCGAGATATTTCGCCCATTGGCACATGATGAGGCCGACGCCGCCCGCCGCGGCATGGACCAGGATGGTGTCGCCCTTCTGCACGCGATAGGTCAGGCGCAGGAGATATTGCGCGGTCAGGCCCTGCAGCGTCATGGCGGCGGCTTGCTTGTCGGTGATGCCGTGCGGAATCTTGATCAGCCGGTCGGCGGGCATGGTGCGCGCTTCGGCATAGCCGCCGAAGCCGCCGCCGTAGCAGACGCGGTCGCCGACCTTGAACTCGGTCACGCCCTCGCCGATCGCGTCGATCTCGCCGGCCGCCTCGCAGCCCAGCGTGATCGGAAATTGCGGCGCCTTGTAAACGCCGGTGCGGTAATAGACGTCGATGAAATTGAGGCCGATCGCGGTTTGGCGCAGATGCACCTGGCCGGCGCCGGGCGCCTCGTCGGCGACGTCTTCGTAGCGCAGGGCTTCGGGCCCGCCGTAATTGTGGATGCGCACGGCTTTGGTCATGGACGGACTCACAAGGTTGGATGGTTGGATGCGATGAGAGTTACGCGCTCAACTCCGGCGCGAGCGCGCCTTCGAGATGGAGCAGCAGGCGTTTGGTGTCGGTGCCGCCGGCGCCGGAATAGCCGGTCAGGCTGCCGTCGGCGGCGAGGACGCGATGGCAGGGTAGAATGATCGGAATCGGATTGCGGCCGCAAGCGCCGCCGACGGCGCGCGGCGCCGAATGAATCGATTTGGCGAGCGCGCCGTAGGTCAGCAGCTGGCCGTAGGGAATCTGCGCCATGCGCGCCCAGACCTTCTTTTGAAAGGCGCTGCCCTCCGGCGCGAGCGGCAGATCGAAGACCGTCAATGTGCCGGCGAAATAGGCGCGCAATTGCTCGGCGGCGCGCTTGAGCAGCGGCGTCGGCGTTTGCGTGCCCTGCTTGCCCCAGTTGAGCGCGACCAAGGCGCCGGCCCGTTCGGTCAGGGTCAGGGTGCCGAGCGGGCTGTCGATCATGAAGCGATGATCGCCAGGCTGGGTCGGAAATTGGCTCAGCGAATTGAGCGGTTCATTTGATCGCACGGGCGGCCCTCAAGGCTTCGGTGAGCAGCAAAGGATCGGTGATCGGCGGGGTGCAAGTCTGGCCGACGCAGACATAGGCCGTCGGCTTGCCGCCGGCCATCGCTTTGCCGAAGGCCGGATGGCCGGCGGGCAGCGCTTGGTCCGGCGCGATGGCCTGGATCACGCGGTCGGGCAACGAGACGCCCTCGACGGCGCCGCGCAGCGATTTCAGATCTTCCGGCATGCCGACCAGCACGATCTGCACGCCATGTTGCAGGAACTGGTTGGCGTTGAGCAGCGTCGGCAGTGGGAAGAAGTTGCGCGCGATCTCGCCGGAGAAGGCCGAGATGGTCGCTTCGGCGCGCGCCTGATAGGCGGCCTCGCCGGTGAGATACCACAGCCGCGCCAGCACCCCGGCAATCACCGCGTTGCCCGACGGCGTGGCGTTGTCGGTGCAGTCGCGGCGGCGCAGGATCAGGCCTTCGGCATCGTCGGCGGTGAAGAAATAGCCGCCGCCGCCGTCCTGATCGTCGGCCTTGTCCCAGAAATAGGTGTCGAGCGTATCGACCCAGGCTTCGGCTTGGGCGATGTAGATCGGATCGCCGGTCGCCTCATGCAGCGCCAGGGCGGCGCGCGCCATTTGCGCGTAGTCGTCGATCATGCCGGCGCCGCGCGTCTGGCCGGCGCGGTAGCTGTGGAACAGCCGGCCGTCCTCGATGCCGCCGCCGCTGCCGAGTTTGCTGCGCACGACGTGATAGGCATGCTGGGCCATCGCCAGCCAATCGGCGCGGCCGAACACGCCCGAGGCGAAAGCGAGCGCGGCGATCATCATGCCGTTCCAGTCGGCCAGCACCTTGTCGTCCCATCCGGGGCGCACGCGGCCGGCGCGGACGCTGAGCAGCTTGGCGCGCAGGCGGGCGAGGGCGGCTTCCTCTTCGTCGCTCAACAGCTTCGAGTGAGCGGTGCGGTTGAGGATGATCTTGCCCTCCCAATTGCCCGCTTCGCTGACGTCATAGACCTGTTCGAACAGCGCGAGATCCTGCGGCGGCACATCGGCGAGCGCGGCGTCGATCTCGGCTTCGCTCCAGACGTAGAACTTGCCTTCCTCATGTTCGCTGTCGGCATCGAGCGTCGCGGCGAAAGCGCCGCGCCCATCGGCGTCCGGCTCGGCGATCATCTCGCGCTGCAGCCATTGCACCGTCTCTTCGACGCGCTGGGCGAACAAAGGCTCGCGCGTCTCCTGCCAGACGAGAGTCAGCGTCTCGATCAGCTGGGCGTTGTCGTAGAGCATCTTCTCGAAATGCGGCACCAGCCATTTCTGGTCGGTGGCATAGCGCGCGAAGCCGCCGCCGAGATGATCGTAGATGCCGCCTTGGCACATCTTCTCCAGGCTGAAGCTCACCGCGTCGCCATAGGCCTTGTTGCCGCTGCGCAGATAAGCCCGCCACATCAGCTCGAAATGGCTGCTATGAGGAAACTTCGGCGCCGTGCCGAGGCCGCCATGCTCCATGTCGAATTCGCGCAGGATGCGATCGGCGACCTGATCGAGAATCGAGATCGGCACCAAGGCGCCCTTCTTCGGCTGGCCCATGCCGTCGAGCGCGTTCTTCAGCTTGGCGGCGTTCTCGGCGATGCCCTGCGGTTGGGTGCGGAACACCTCCGAGACTTTCAGCAGAATGTCGATGAAGGCCGGGCGGCCATATTTCGTCTCGGGCGGAAAATAGGTGCCGCCCCAGAACGGCTCGGCGTCCGGCGTCAGGAACATCGTCAGCGGCCAACCGCCCTGTTCGCCGAGCAACTGCAGGCCCGCTTGATAGATGCCGTCGATGTCGGGGCGCTCTTCGCGGTCGACCTTGATATTGACGAACAGCTTGTTCATCACCGCCGCCGTCGCCGGATTCTCGAAGCTCTCATGGGCCATCACATGGCACCAATGGCAGGCGGCATAGCCGACCGACAGCAGGATCGGCTTGTTGCTGGCGCGCGATTCGGCGAGCGCGTCGGGCCCCCAGGCGCGCCAATGCACCGGGTTGTCCTTGTGCTGCAGCAGATAGGGGCTGGTCTCGAGACCCAACAAGTTTTTGGCGGGCAGGGTCTTGGCGGGCAGGGGCATGGGGCTCTCTGAGTAACGCGGGGGACGGTGAAGCGGAGAAGGTTATAGGCGCTGCGTTGCGGCGATGCGCGCGATTCCGTAGTTTGATCTTTCGTCGTGATAGGACAACCCCCAAGGGTCCCCGAAGCCGTGACAAAGTTCGATCAACCGACCATTTACGCTCTGGCCAGCGCGCCCGGCGCGGCCGGCGTCGCGGTCCATCGCGTCTCGGGGCCGCGCGCCGGCGAGGCTTTCGCGCGGCTCTGCCGGCGCGAGCTACCGCCGCCGCGTCAGGCGGTGCGCGTCACCTTGCATGACCCGGCGACGGGCGAGGCGCTGGATGACGGCCTGGCCTTGTGGTTTCCCGCCCCGCACAGCTTCACCGGCGAGGATGTCGTCGAATTGCAGCTCCATGGCGGGCGCGCCAGCATCGCCGCCGCCTTGGCGGCCCTGGGCCGTATGGACGGCTATCGGCTGGCCGAGCCCGGCGAGTTCACCAAGCGCGCCTTCATCGCCGGCAAGCTCGACCTGACCGCTGCCGAGGGGCTGGCCGATCTGGTCGCTGCCGAGACCGAGGCGCAGCGCCGCCAGGCCCGCCGCCAATTGGCCGGCGAGCTGGGCGCGCTCTACGAAGGCTGGCGCGCCCGGCTGCTCAGCCTCTTGGCCTATCAGGAGGCGGCGATCGATTTCGTCGACGAGGATCTGCCGCCCGACATCTTGGCCGATGCCGCCGGGCAGATCGCCGGCCTGGTCGCCGACATCGACGCCCATCTCGCCGACCGGCGGCGCGGCGAGCGCCTGCGCGGCGGGTTGTCGGTGGTCATCCTCGGCGCGCCCAATGCCGGTAAATCGAGTTTGCTCAATGCCCTGGCCCAGCGTGACGCGGCCATCGTCTCGCCGCGCGCCGGGACGACGCGCGATGTTATCGACGTGCATCTCGATCTCGGCGGCTGGCCGGTCATCCTCACCGACACGGCCGGTTTACGCGACGCCGAAGACGAGATCGAAGGCGAGGGCGTGCGCCGCGCCCGGGTGCGCGCCGACGAGGCCGACGTGAAACTCATTTTGTTTGACGGAACGGCCATACCTGACAGCCATACCATTGATTTAATTGATGAAAATAGCATTGTAATACTCAGTAAGACCGACCTCCATACCGCCTCCGCGGGGGTTGCCGGACATCCGGCGCTCGCCATTTCGGCAAAAACCGGATTTGGCATGACAGAGCTGCTGGCCCGCCTGCAAAAGGAGGTGGCGCGGCGCATGGACCTCTCCGGTAGTCCCGCGCTGACCCGGCTTAGGCATCGGAAATCATTGGAGAATTGCCGGAACTACTTGAAAGTAGCGCTACACGTGACGGCGCCGGAACTGATGGCCGAAGAGCTGCGCCAGGCGGCGCAGGCGCTCGGCCAAATTACCGGCAGAGTCGGCGTCGAAGACCTGCTCGATAAAATCTTTCGCGACTTTTGCATTGGAAAATAAGGACTTGGGAGAATGTTTCACGTGAAACATATTCGCCGCATTGACGCCTTTTCCAGCGCTCCCTAGATTGCGCCGCCATGTTTGAATCTGTGGATAAATACGACGTCATCGTCATCGGCGGCGGCCATGCCGGCTGCGAAGCCGCGGCTGCGGCGGCGCGCATGGGCGCGCGCACGGCGCTGGTGACCCATAAGCCGGAGACCATCGGCGAGATGTCCTGCAATCCCGCCATCGGCGGCTTAGGAAAAGGCCATCTGGTGCGCGAGATCGATGCCCTCGACGGCGTTATGGGCCGCGCCATCGATGCCGGCGGCATCCAATTTCGCATGCTCAACAAGAGCAAGGGCCCCGCGGTACAAGGCCCGCGCGCCCAGGCCGACCGCAAGCTCTATCGCCAAGCGATGCAGCGATTGCTCGCCGAACAAGAGAATCTCACCATCATCGCCGGCGAGGCCGACGACCTGCGGCTCGATGCCGGCGGCGCCGTCGCGGCTGTGGTCTTGGCCAGCGGTCGCATTCTGCGCTGTGCCGCCGCCGTGCTGACCACCGGCACCTTCCTGCGCGGCCTGATCCATATGGGCGCGACGCAAATCCCGGCCGGCCGCGTCGGCGAGGCGCCGAGCCTCGGTCTGTCGCAGACCTTGGAGCGGGCGGGCTTCGCGCTGGGGCGGCTTAAGACCGGCACGCCGCCGCGTCTCGATGGCCGCACTATCGATTATGCCGGCCTCGATGCCCAGCCGGGCGACGATCCTGCCGTGCCCTTCTCGACCATGACCCGGGCGATCACCACGCCGCAGGTCTCCTGCCATGTGACCGGCACGACCGAGGCGAGCCATGCGCTGATCCGCGCCAATCTGCATCGCGCGCCCATGTATAGCGGGCAGATCAGCAGCAGCGGGCCGCGCTACTGCCCGTCGATCGAGGACAAAGTGGTGCGCTTCGCCGGGCGCGAGCGTCATCAGATCTTCTTGGAGCCGGAAGGGCTCGACGATCCGACAGTCTATCCCAATGGCATCTCGACCTCGCTGCCTGCCGATGTGCAGCAGGCTTTGCTCAAGACCATTCCAGGCCTAGAAAACACAGTGATTCTGCGGCCCGGCTACGCCATCGAATATGACTATGTCGATCCTCGCGAGCTGAACCGGAGCCTGGAGACGCGCCGCTTGCCGGGCCTTTTTCTCGCCGGCCAGATCAACGGCACCACCGGTTATGAAGAAGCCGCCGGGCAGGGCCTGATCGCCGGCATCAACGCGGCACTGCGGGCCGGTGGCTCTCAAGAGACGTTCGTGCTGGACCGCGCCGACGGCTATCTCGGCGTGATGATCGACGATCTGGTGACCCAGGGCGTCACCGAGCCCTACCGCATGTTCACCTCGCGCGCCGAATATCGCCTGACCCTGCGCGCCGACAACGCCGACCAGCGTCTGACCGCCAAGGGCCAGGCGATCGGCTGTGTCGGTCCAGTGCGCGCCGCGGCTTATGCCGTCAAGGCCGCGGCCCTCGCCGAAGCTCGCGCGCTCGCCGAATCCCTGAGCGCGACGCCGCCCGAACTGACCCGCGCCGGCCTCAACATCAATCAGGACGGCCAGCGCCGTTCGGCCATGACCTTGCTGGCCTATCCCGAGATCGATCTTGCCCGGCTGGCCGCACTCTGGCCGGCACTCGGCGGTCTCGATCCGGCGGTCGGGGCGCAATTGGAAATCGACGGCCGCTACGCCGGCTATCTCGAGCGCCAGGCCGCCGATATCCGCGCTCTGCGCAAGGACGAGGCCCTGGCACTACCAGCCAGCATCGATTACGACGTCATCGGCGGGCTGTCGACGGAACTGCGCGACAAGCTCAAGCGCATCAGGCCGGAAAGCCTGGCCGCGGCGGGGCGCATTCCTGGCATGACCCCGGCGGCCCTGACGGCGCTACTCGGCCATGTAAAGCGACTCAAGCTCGCCAAATCGGCCTGAACCGCGTGGCCGAATTACCCTTAAGCGCTGAAATCTTTGCGCAATTGGGGATTGTTTCACGTGAAACAATGGTCCGGCTGGAAATCTATGCGGCGCTGCTGATCAAATGGCAGCGGGCGATCAATTTGGTCGGCCGCGAGACGCTGCCGGACCTTTGGCGCCGTCATATGCTCGATTCGGCACAGCTCGCCGACCATATTGCCGCTGCCCGACCTGACGGCCAGCCGCTGACCCTGGTGGATTTGGGATCGGGCGCCGGATTTCCCGGCCTCGTCCTGGCGATCATGGCGAACGACGCGGGCCGGCGATGGCAGGTCCATCTCGTCGAATCCGATGCGCGCAAATGCGCCTTTCTCTCGACCGTGGCGCGCGAGACCAAGACCGAGGTGAAAATTCATCCCGCGCGTATCGAAAAGCTGACGCCCTTCGCCGCCGATATCGTCACCGCACGGGCCTTGGCCTCGCTGGAATCTCTGCTCGATTATGCAGAACCCTTTATGATGCCTGAGAGCCACTGCCTTTTCCTAAAGGGCGCGACGGCGGCGGATGAATTGACCGCCGCGGCCAAATCCTGGAAAATGACCGTTGAACAGTTGCCCAGCCGATCCGGCACAGCTGGCAACCTCTTGCACATCAGGGATATTTCCCGTGTCAGATCAAGAACTTAGCGATATTGCCGGCGAGACTGCGACGATCACCAGCTTAGCCCCCGAGCCCAAGGCGGACGCCAAACCGGCTGTCCTGCCGCTCAACATCCTGCCGAGCCGCACCCGGGTCATCGCCATCGCCAACCAGAAGGGCGGCG
>CAMAVH010000050.1 GCA_945861615.1 Rhizobium sp. Q54
TCCTCGCTGCCGCGGCGGAAGGCGAGGATGATCGGCAGGGTGATCTTGCCTTCGCGGAAATCGTCGCCGACCGATTTGCCGAGCGTCGCCTGCACGGCGTTGTAGTCGAGCACGTCGTCCATCAGCTGGAAGGCGATGCCGAGGTTGAGGCCGTAGGCTTCGAGCGCCTGCTCTTCGACTTTCGGGCGGCCGGAGACCACGGCGCCGATGCGCGCGGCGGCGGCGAACAGCACGGCGGTCTTGCAGCGGATCACTTCGAGATATTGCGCTTCGCTGGTGTCGGTGTCGTTGGCGGTGGTGAGCTGCATCACCTCGCCCTCGGCGATCACCGCCGAGGCGTTGGACAGGATGGCGAGCACGTCGAGCGAGCCGTCGGCCACCATCAGCTGGAAGGCGCGGCTGAACAGGAAGTCGCCGACCAGGACGCTCGGCTGGTTGCCCCACAGGGTGTTGGCGGTGGCGCGGCCGCGGCGCAAATCGCTGTCGTCGACCACGTCGTCATGCAGCAGGGTGGCGGTATGGATGAATTCGACCGAGGCGGCGAGGCCGATATGGCGCGGGCCGCGATAGCCGCACATGCGCGCGGCGCCGAGCAGCATCATCGGGCGCAGGCGCTTGCCGCCGGCGGCGATGATATGGCCGGCGAGCTGCGGGATGAGCGCGACCGGGCTCTCCATGCGCGTCAGGATCAGGGCGTTGACCTTGGCGATGTCGTCGGCCACCAGCGCCTGCAGGGCGTCCAGCGAGGGTTGCGGCCCTTTGCCGCGCGCCGCTTCGAGATCGACGATGACCGCCAATATAGTCTCCTAATGTCGGGTCTGATGTCGGAAAAAAACCGTGCCGCGCCTTGACGGCGGCGTGCGGCTTGAGCATAAGCCCGTCTCCGCGCCGGTCAAGGCTGCGGTCTGGCCCGGCCGGGCGTCTCACGCGCGGCTTTTTGCCGCAGTTTCCTGTAGGATACGAAGACGATGAAGGAATTGCTGCGCACCAATGACAATGTTTTGTTGTCCTATGCCGCCGCGCTGCTGCGCGATGCCGGCATCGCGGTCGTGCAGCTCGACACCCATACGTCCATTCTCGAAGGCAGCATCGGCGCGATTCCGCGCCGCCTCATGGTTCCAAACGACGATCATGCCGCCGCGGCGGCGCTGATCGAGCAGGCGATGGCCGACGTTGAAACGGCACATGTGGCGGCGCGCGCCGCCACAGAGGTTCCGGAATGAGCATGGCCGAAACCGGCGGCGCCAATGGCGGCCGGCAGATCACCCCCATGGAGATCACGGAGGACCGCATCCTCGGCGGGCGCATCCGCCTGCGCCAGCCCAAGCAGGGCTATCGCGCCGCCATCGATCCGGTCTTCCTCGCCGCGTCGGTACCCGCCGTGCGCGGCGACCGCGTGCTCGATCTCGGCATGGGCGTCGGCGCCGCCGCGCTGTGCCTGGCCTTGCGCGAGCCGGGCTGCCGCGTCAGCGGCATCGAGATCAACCGCGACCTGGTGCGTCTCGCCGCCGACAATATCGCGCTGAACGACGTCGGCGCGCGCGTCGACGTCATGGTCGGCGACTTGATCCGTCCGCCGTCGCGCCTGGTGCCCGGCTCGTTCCACCATGTCATGGCCAATCCGCCCTATGTCGAGGAGGGGGCAGGCACGCCGTCGCCCGATCCGGGCAAGGCGCGCGCCAACATCGAGGGCGAGGCGACGCTCGGCCACTGGGTTCGCATGGGCCTGATGATGCTGCGCCCGCGCGGCACCCTGACCATCGTCCACCGCGCCGACCGGCTCGATGGCCTGCTCGCCGAGCTCTACGGCAAGGCCGGCGGCATCGTGGTGTTTCCGCTATGGCCCGACCAGACCAGCCGCCCGGCCAAGCGGGTGCTGATCCGCGCCGTGAAGGGCTCGCTCACGCCGCTGCGCCTCGCCGCCGGCTTGGTGCTGCACGAGGCGGGCGGCGGCTATAGCGCCAGCGCCGACCAGATCCTGCGCGATGGGGCGTCTCTGCCGCTCTAAAACCTTGGCAAATCCGGCTTTTTGGCCGCGCGAGGGGCTGCGGCGGCGCTTGACGCTCTCCAAGCCCAGCCACTACAACAAGCCATGTTCGGACTGAGCCTCACCAAGCTTCTCCTGCTCGCCGCCGTGGCCGCCATCCTGTGGTACGGCTTCAAGGCCGTGCGCCGCCGCGACCGGCGCCGCGCCGAAGCCGCGCAACCACCGAAAAGCGTGCCGCCGGCGACCGAGCTGATGGTGAAATGCTCCGTCTGCGGCACTTATAACCCGTCAGGCGTGGTCTGCACGCACCGCCCCTGATCCTGTCTCCGGTTTTGCACATGTCCTCGTCCAAGAAAGCCCCGAGCTTCCAGGAACTGATCCTGCGCCTGCAGACCTTCTGGGGCGCGCAAGGTTGCGTGCTGCTGCAGCCGTACGACGTCGAGATGGGCGCCGGCACCTTCCACCCGGCGACGACGCTGCGCGCGCTCGGCCCCGAGCCCTGGCGTGCCGCCTATGTGCAGCCGTCGCGCCGCCCGAAGGACGGGCGCTACGGCGAGAACCCGAACCGCCTGCAGCACTACTACCAGTTTCAGGTCATCATGAAGCCGTCGCCGGCCAACGTGCAGGAGCTCTATCTGCAGAGCTTGGCCGAGCTCGGCCTGACGCCGGCCACGCACGACATCCGTTTCGTCGAGGACGATTGGGAAAGCCCGACGCTCGGCGCCTGGGGCCTCGGCTGGGAAGTCTGGTGCGACGGCATGGAGGTGACGCAGTTCACCTACTTCCAGCAGGTCGGCGGCATCGAATGCGATCCCGTCGCCGTCGAATTGACCTACGGGCTGGAGCGCCTCGCCATGTATGTGCAGGGCGTCGAGAACGTCTATGACCTCGCCTGGAACGACCAGGGCGTGAAATATGGCGACGTCTTCAAGCAGAACGAGCGCGAGCAGTCGGCCTATAATTTCGAGTTCGCCAACACCGAAGTGCTGTTCCGCCATTTCACCGAGGCCGAGGCCGAATGCCAGGCGCTGCTCGCCAAGGGCGTGACGCTGCCGGCCTACGACCAGTGCATCAAGGCGAGCCATAGCTTCAACCTGCTGGACGCGCGCGGCGTCATCTCCGTCACCGAGCGCGCCGCCTATATCGGCCGGGTACGCGCCCTGGCGAAAGGCTGCTGCGAAAGCTGGCTGGTCAGCCGGGGGCACGCGAAGCCCCCCGGCGATAAGCCTGTAGCCGGGAAGGGAGCCTGATCATGGCCGAGCTTCTCGTCGAACTGTTCTCCGAGGAAATTCCGGCGCGCATGCAGGCGCGGTCGGCGGACGATCTCAAGCGCTTGGCGACCGACGCCTTCAAGGCGGCGGGCCTGACCTTCGCCAAGGCGGACGCTTACGTCACGCCGCGCCGCTTGGCGCTGGTGGTCGACGGCCTGCCGGTCGCGCAAGCCGACGTGAAAGAGGAGCGCCGCGGCCCGCGCGTCGATGCGCCTCCGACCGCCATCGACGGCTTCCTGCGCGCCAGCGGCCTGACGCTCGATCAGTGCGAACAGCGCGACACGGGCAAGGGCGTGTTTTACTTCGCCGTCGTCGAGAAGAAGGGCCGCGCCACCGCCGAGGTGCTGGCCGAACTGCTGCCGAAAATCTTTGCCGAATTGCCCTGGCCCAAGTCTATGCGCTGGGCCCATGAGCCGACGCGCTGGGTCCGCCCGCTGCACGGCATCGTCGCCCTGTTCGACGGCAAAGTGGTTCCGGTGAGTTTCGCCGGCATCGCCTCGGGCGATGAGTCGCGCGGCCATCGCTTCTTGGGGCCGAAACCCTTCAAGGCCAAATCGTTCAAGGAATATAAGGCGCGCCTGCGCGAGGCCTATGTCATCCTCGACGCGAATGAGCGCCGCGAGTCGATCCTGGCGGATGCCTCGGCCACCGCCAAGGACGCCGGCTTCGCCCTCAAGCGCGACGATGGCCTCTTGGACGAAGTGACCGGCCTCGTCGAATGGCCCGTGGCGCTGCTCGGTTCGATCGACGAGCAGTTCATGGACGTGCCCGCCGAGGTGCTGACCACCTCGATGCGTACGCATCAGAAATATTTCGCCGTGGAAAAGCCGGACGGCAGCCTCGCACCGCGCTTCGTCGTCATCGCCAATATGCTGACGGAAGATGGCGGCAAGCAGGTCGTCGCCGGCAACGAGCGCGTGCTGCGCGCCCGCCTGTCGGATGCCCGCTTCTTCTGGGACCAGGATCGCAAGCAGACGTTGGCGAGCCGCGTGCCGGCGCTCAAGGACATCAAGTTCTACGACAAGCTGGGCACCGTCGCCGAGAAGGTCGCGCGCGTGCAGAAACTGTCGCGTGAGATCGCCGGCCTGATCAAGGCCGACGCCGATCTTGCCGAACGCGCCGCCGAACTGTGCAAGGCTGATCTCGTCACCGGCATGGTCGGGGAGTTTCCCGAATTGCAGGGCCTGATGGGCCGCTACTACGCGCGCCATGACGGCGAAAAGCCCGAGGTGGCTGAGGCCATCGCCGCGCATTATTCGCCGAAGGGCCCGGACGATGCTTGTCCGACCGCACCGGTCAGCGTCGCCCTGGCGCTCGCCGACAAGATCGACACGCTCGTCGGCTTCTTCGCCATCGATGAAAAGCCGACCGGCTCGCGCGATCCCTTCGCGTTGCGCCGCGCCGCCCTCGGCGTCATCCGCCTGGTGCTGGAGAACAAGCTGCGGTTGTCGCTTGCCAAGCTGTTCGAAGCCGCGCACAAGCTCTATGCCAGGAAGGGCACAGTGCCGACCGCCGCGTTGCTCGACTTCTTTGCTGACCGTCTGAAAGTCACGCTCCGCGAGAAGGGCGTGCGCCATGACCTGATCGACGCCGTGTTCTCTCTCGGCGGCGAAGACGATCTCGTCCGCCTGATGGCCCGCGTCGAGGCGCTGCAAAGCTTCCTCGCCAGCGACGACGGTGCCAATCTGCTCACCGCCTACAAGCGCGCGTCGAACATCGTCGGCATCGAAGAGAAGAAGGACAAGACGACCTACGATCAGGCCGTCGATGCCGCGCTACTGACGCTGCCCGAGGAAAGCAAGCTCGCCCAGGCGCTGACCCAGGCCCATGCCGGCACCAAGCTCGCCTTGGACAAGGAAGAGTTCGGCGCGGCGATGAGCGTGCTGGCGCTGCTGCGCGGCCCGGTCGATGCCTTCTTCGACAAGGTGAAGGTCAACGCCGACGAGCCTGCGGTGCGCGCCAATCGCCTGCGACTCTTGTCGCAAATCCGCGCGACGCTCGGCGAGGTTGCCGACTTCTCGAAGATCGAGGGCTGACCGCCACATTATAAATCGTCATGCTCGGGCTCGACCCGAGCATCCATCGGGCCGATGCCTGAGCGCTTGACGCATGGACCACGTCGGCCAAAGGCCGACCTCCGGTCGGCGCGGCCAAGCCCGAGGGCGACGATTTCCTAGAGACTAGCCGGCGTTGTCCGGCACGGGCGGCGCTTCGCCGGTTTCCTGCGTCTCTTCGCTGCCATCGGGCAGCCAGGGCGGATGTTGCGGCGTCAGGCGGGTTTCGCCGGCGCGGAGCGGCACATCGGCCTTCACCGAGGCCAGCACCGCTTCCAGACGCAGCAGGGCGATGCCCTGTTCGCCCATGCCGGTGCGCATCTCGCCGATCTCTTCGCCTTCATAAAAAATCGGCGTGCCGAAATCGGGGACGTCGCCTTCGATGCCGACCGGCAGCAGGCGCTTCTTCAGAAGCGCGCGGTAATGCATGCGCGCCGTCAATTCCTGGCCGATGTAGCAGCCCTTGTTCCAGTCGATGGCGTTGAGCAGATCGAAATTGCTCTCCATCGGCAGGGATTTTTCCGGCTGCAGATCGAACAAGCCTTCGGGAACGCCGAACATCAGGCGCAGCGTCTCGTAGGCCATGCGATCCGAGGTGGTGAAGCCGGCGGCCTCCAGCATGGGAAGGGCGTCGGCGGGCAGCAGCGCGCGCACGCCGATGCCGGCGTAGCGCGGATCGACATAGCAGAAGCCGTTGGCGAAGGGTCCGCCGCGCCCCTCGAAGCCGTGCAGCGATTGGCTGTCATGCGGCCCGTCGCCGAGCAGGGCGATGACGCGGAAGATGCGCGAGACATCGTCGATCTCGACCTTGCTGCGCAGGCGGTATTTCAGCAGCCGCGCCTGCAGATCGGCGAGCTTCTTCTTGGCGACGTCGAGGAACAGCACGCCGTCCATCTCGAGCACGAAGAAGTCGTGCAGATAGCGGCCGTTCGGCGTCAGCAGCGCAGCGTAGATCGCCTGGCCGGGCCGGGCCTTGTCGACGTCATTGGTGACGAGGTTTTGCAGGAAGGCGCGGGCGTCGTCGCCGCTGACGGCGAGCACGCCGCGGTCGTCGAGCGGCACGAAGGATTTCTGACCGAAGCCGAGCATGGAACCTGGGGAGACTGGGTGAGGGGTTGGCGGCAAACTACCAGGGAAAGGCGGCTTGGCCAAATGGCCTGTCAGGCATCGACTCTGGCGGTTTCCCGCCGGAAAGCCCGAACCCTGGCAATATCCCCGTCCGGGCTCTATAACCCCCGAAATGTTCCGGAAGCCGGTCCCTTGAACGTCCTTTTCGTCACCTCCACGCGCATCGGCGACGCCGTGCTCTCGACGGGGCTGCTCGATCACGTCATCCGCACCCGCCCCGGCGCGCGCGTCACGGTGGCTTGCGGACCCGCCGCCGCCGGCTTGTTTACCGGCTTGCCCGGCCTCGCCCGCGTCATTCCCATGCCGAAGCGGCGCTATGGCCTGCATTGGCTCGATCTCTGGCGTCAGGTCGTGCCGACCGCCTGGTCGCTGGTGGTGGACTTGCGCGGCTCGGCGCTCGCCTGGGGCCTGCTGGCGCGCGAGCGGCGCCTCTATCGCACCTCCGACGCGCTGGTCCATCGCGTGCGCCAGCTCTCCGACGTCTTCGGTTTGGCCGAGCCGGCGCCGCCGCGTCTCTGGACGCTGCCGGTTCATGAGGATGCCGCCGCAAAACTGATTCCGCTCGCCGGGTCCGCTTTACCCCCGGTGTTGGCCCTGGGTCCGACCGCCAATTGGATCGGCAAGCAATGGCCGGCCGAGCGTTTCGTCGCCTTGATGGAGAGGCTGACCGCGCCGACCGGCATTCTGCCCGGCGCGCGCGTCGCCCTGTTCGGCGGGCCCGGCGAGCGCGCCGCCGCCGCGCCGCTGCTCGATGCGATCCCGGCCGAGCGCCGCATCGATCTGGTCGGCACGGTCGATCTACTCACCGCCTATGCCGCGCTCCAGCGTTCGGCGCTTTATGTCGGCAACGATTCGGGGCTCATGCATATGGCCGCCGCCGCCGGCATTCCGACGCTCGGCCTGTTCGGCCCGTCGCGCGACGAACATTATGCGCCGTGGGGGGCGAAGGCCGCCGTGACGCGCGCGGTTCCTTACGACAAAATCTTCCCGCCGGGGTACGATTGGCGCAACACCGGTACGCTGATGGCCAGCCTGTCGGTCGAAAGCGCGGCCGCCGCCGCCGAAGAACTGTGGCGCCGCTGCGGGGAGAGGACGTGACCAAACTTTCTGCCCTGGTCGTCGCGCATAACGAGGAGGCGCAGCTCGCCGCCTGCCTCGACGCATTGCGCTTCGCCGACGAAATCGTCGTGGTGCTCGACAAATGCACCGACGGCACAAAGGAGATCGCTGGTCGCTACACCGACAAGCTGATCGAGGGCGCCTGGGCCATCGAGGGCGAGCGCCGCAATCTCGGCATCGACGCCTGCTCGGGCGATTGGATCTTGGAAGTCGATGCCGACGAGCGCGTGCCGGAAGGCCTGGCGCGCGAAATTCGCGGCGTCATCGCCGCCGCGCCGTTCGGCCATTTCCTTATCCCTTACGACAATTATGTCGGCGACCGCCTGGTGCGCTATGGCTGGGGTGCCTCCTGGGGGGTGAGCGCCACCGTGCGGCTGTTCGCCAAGGGCGCCAAGCGCTGGGGCATGAACCGCATCCATCCGCCCGTCACCCTGCTGGGTGCGCGCGGCACCTTGGCCACGCCGATGATCCATTATGTCGATCGCGACATCTCCGACATGATCGGCCGGCTCGACCGCTACACCACGGCGCGCGCCGCCGACTTGCGTGCGTCGGGCGATATCGGCACGTTCGGCAACAATCTGCGCCGCCTGGTCTCGCGTTTCTTTAAATGTTTCGTCGGCCGCAAGGGCTATCGCGAAGGCTATTACGGCTTTCTCATCGCGCTGTTCGCCGGCCTGTTCCCGCTGCTCTCCTGGCTGAAGGCCAAGCTCGAGCCGGGCGCTCCGGCGGCGCAGGCCATCAAACCCCAACAGGATCGCTGATGCGCGTGCTGCAGGTCATGGCCGGCGCGGCGCAGGGCGGGGCGGAGGATTTCTTCGTGCGCCTCGCCGCCGGACTGGCCGAGGTGGGCGTTCACAGCCATGCCGCGCTGCGGCCGCATCCGCAGCGCAGCGAGATCCTGCTCGCCGCCGGCGTCGGCGTCAGCGAACTGCCGTTCGGCGGGCTTGGCGACCGCCTGTTCGGTCAGACGCGGCGCGGGCTGGTCCGCACCATCAACAGCTTCAAGCCCGACGTGGTGCTGAGCTGGATGAACCGCGCGACGCGCTTCCTGCCGCCGGCGAAGGCGCGGCCGCGGCCCTATGTCCATGTCGCGCGGCTCGGCGGCTACTACGACCTGAAATATTACAAACATTGCGACTGGCTGGTCGGCAATACCAAGGACATCGTCGATTATATCGTCGATGGCGGCTGGCCAGCCGAGCGGGTGCGCTACTTACCCAATTTCGCCGACGAGACCACCGCGCCCGCCGTGGCGCGCGCCAGCCTGGCGACGCCGCCCGGCGCGCCGCTGTTTCTGGCGCTCGGTCGCCTGCATGTGAACAAGGGCTTCGACGTGCTGCTCGACGCCATGGTGCGCCTGCCGCGCGCTTACCTCTGGCTCGCCGGCGACGGCCCGCTGCGCGGCGATCTCGAAGCGCAGGTGGCGCGTCTGGGCATCGGCGAGCGCGTGCGATTTCTCGGCTGGCGCAATGACGGCCCGGCCCTGATGGCCGCCGCCGACGCGCTGGTCTGCCCGTCGCGCCACGAGCCGCTCGGCAATGTGGTGATCGAGGCCTGGTCGCGCGGCCTGCCGGTGATCGCGGCGCGGGCGCAAGGCCCGGCGGCGCTGATCGACGACGGCGTCACCGGCCTGTTGGTGCCGACCGATGATAGCGCGGCGCTGGCCGCCGCCATGACGCGCCTCGCCGCCGACCGCTCGATCGCCGCCACGCTCGGCGCCAGCGGGCGCTCGGCTTATCGCGAGCAATTTTCCAAAGCCGCCGTGGTCGCGCGCTATGTCGCGTTCTTGCAAGAGATCACCGCAAAAAATTCGCCGAAAGTCTGATGCAGAGAAGGTTCGTAAAAATTGCCCCGGCAGTTTGCCTCGTATTTTTGATGGCCTTGACCGCTTGTTCGTCGAGTCAGAAGAGATACGAGCCCAAACGTTACGTCGCGCCCAACAAGGCGTTCTCGATTGGCATGCCGAGCCCAGATTGGCTTTTGGTCGATGACGAGACCGACGCGACACAGGTCTTTGCGCGCTTCGCGTTTAAAGGCGACATCGCGTCGTTCCGAACCTTCGGACAATGCGCCATCGAATGGAATCGATTGCCGGCGGCATTGTCGGCGCAGCAGTTCGCGTCGGCGGCGCCGGCACTGGCACAAGAGCATCTCAGCGAAAAAGTCTGGAAATCGGCGACGAGTTTCGTGATCCGCGACTCCGAGCTATCGCAGGAGTCGCAAGGGCCGACCTTTCTGTATGTCGCGACGGGGCGATATGAGGGGCGCGTGACCTATTGGATCGGCGCGATCGCCACGCAGGGCAATGAATTGCTGTATTGGGATTGTTTCGAGCCAGCCGGTTCGCTCGGCGCGCGCAACCGCTCGTCGGTTTCCGAGATTTGGCCCGGCTTCCTCACCTGGGTCGCCTCGTTGAAGCGGCCATGAGCGTGGCGGCGGACGGACAGCTGGAGTAAAGTCGCGCCATCATGTGCGGTATTGCGGGACTCATGCGGGCGGACGGCGCTCCGCCACAGGCGGCGACGCTCGACAAGCTCGTCGGCGCCTTGGCCCATCGCGGGCCGGACGGCTTCGGCCGCTATGTCAGCGGCCCGGTTGGCCTGGTGCAGACGCGCCTCGCCATCATCGATCTGGCGACCGGCGATCAGCCGTTCCACGAGCCAGGCGGCGCCGCGCTCGTCGCCAACGGCGAGATCTACAATTACCTTGAGCTGCGCGGCGAACTGCAAGGCGTCAATTTCGCCACGCAGTCGGATTGCGAATTGCCGCTGCATCTCTACCGCCGGCTCGGTCTCGGCTACACGAGCAAGCTGCGCGGCATGTATGCCATCGCCATTCACGATCCGGAAGCGGATCGGCTGATCCTGTCGCGCGACCCGTTCGGCATCAAGCCGCTCTACTATGTCGAGAACGCCGAGGGCTTCGCCTTCGCCTCCGAGCCCGCCGTGTTGATCCGCGCCGGTTTGGTCAAGGCTAGCGTCGATCCGCAGCGCCGCAACGAGCTGCTGCAACTGCAATTCACCACCGGGCGCGAGACCGCACTCGCCGGTATCCGCCGCGTGCTGCCGGGCGAGACGTTGGTGATCAGCCAGGGCCGCATCGTCGAGCGTCATCGCCAGGAGGCTTTGCCGCAGGGCAAGCCGTACGTCATCGACGAGGCGACCGCGCTGGCCCGGCTCGACGCGGTGCTGGAAGACAGCGTGCGGATGCATCAGCGCTCCGACGTGCCCTACGGCATGTTCCTCTCGGGCGGCGTCGATTCCAGCGCGATCCTGTCCTTGATGGCGCGGCTCAACACGCGCCCCGTGCTCGCCTATACGGCGGGTTTTCCCGAGACCGGCGTGCGCGACGAGCGCGATCATGCGCGCAAGGTCGCCCACGCGCTCGGCGCGCGCCATGTCGAAGTCGAATTCACCGAGAGCGATTTCTGGACGCTGCTGCCCGAGATCGCCGCCGCGATGGACGATCCCGCCGCCGATTACGCCATCATGCCGACCTACAAGCTGGCGCGCGAAGCCAAGCGCGAGGTCAAGGTCATCCTGTGCGGCGAGGGCGGCGACGAATTGTTCGGCGGCTATGGCCGCTATCGCAGCGTCATGCGCCCCTGGTGGCGCGGCGGCCGCACCCTGCGCGCGCGCGGCGCGCTCGAACGGCTCGGCGTGCTGCGCGTCGATCTCGCCGGCTGGCGCGACGGCATCGCCGCCGCCGAGGCGACCGAGGCGACGGCCGGCCGCACGCGCGTGCAAGTCGCCCAGGCCGTCGATTTCGCCGACTGGATGCCGCACGACCTGCTGACCAAGCTCGATCGCTGCCTGATGGCCCATGGCGTCGAAGGGCGCACGCCCTTCCTCGATCCCGAGGTCGCCAAATTCGCCTTCCGCCTGCCGGACAATCTGAAAATCCGCAAAGGCGTCGGCAAATGGCTGCTGCGCCACTGGCTCGACGCGCAATTGCCCGAGGCGGACGCCTTCAGCCGCAAGCGCGGCTTCACCGTGCCGGTGGCGCGCTGGATCGCGCGGCGCGGGGGCGCGCTCGGCCCGCTGGTGGCGGCGTCGCCGGCGATCGCCGAGATCTGCCTGCCGGGCCGCGTCGAAAAGCTGTTCCGCGAGGCCGACGACAAGCACAAGGGCTTCGCCGCCTGGATCCTGTTGTTCTATGCCCTGTGGCACCGCGTCCATATCCAGGGCTTGGCGCCGAGCGGCGACGTGTTCGAAAGCCTCGCCGCATGACGACTCCCTTGCCCGACCGCCTCACCATCCGCCGGCCCGACGACTGGCATCTGCATTTGCGTGACGGCGCCATGCTGGCCGGCGTGCTGCCGCACACGATCCGCCAATTCGCGCGCGCCATCGTCATGCCCAACCTGGCGCCGCCGGTGACCACGCCGGAGATGGCGGTGGCCTATCGCGACCGTATTAAAGCCCTGCTGGGTAGCGCCGATTTCACGCCGTTGATGACCTGCTATTTGACCGATGCGACGGACCCCACGCTGCTGGCCCAGGGCCATCGGGACGGCATCTTCACCGCCGCCAAGCTCTATCCGGCCCATGCGACGACAAACTCGGCCCACGGCGTCAGCGACATCGCCAAGATCGATGCGGTCTTGGACAAGATGGCCGAGATCGGCATGCCGCTCCTGGTCCATGGCGAAGTGACCGACCCGGCGGTCGACATTTTCGACCGCGAGGCGGTGTTCATCGAGCGCGTGCTGATCCCGACGCTGAAGCGCCATCCGAACCTGAAGGTGGTGATGGAGCACATCACCACCGAGGAGGCGGCGGATTTCGTGCTCGGCGGCGGCGCTCATGTCGCCGCGACGGTGACGCCGCATCATCTCGTCATCAACCGCAATTCGCTGTTCGCCGGTGGCCTGCGCCCGCATGCCTATTGCCTGCCGGTCGCCAAGCGCGAGAAGCATCGCCTGGCCTTGCGCAAGGCGGTGGCGTCGGGCAGCGGCAAGCTGTTCATCGGCACCGATTCGGCGCCCCATGCGCGCGAAGCCAAGGAAAGCGGCTGCGGCTGCGCCGGCATCTTCTGCGCGCCGACGGCGCTGGAGGTTTACGCGACCGTTTTCGCCGAAGAGGGCGCGCTCGAACATTTCGAGGCCTTTGCCTCGCTCAACGGCGCGGCCTTCTACGGCCTGCCGCCCAACACGGGGACGGTGACGCTGACGCGCGAGCGTTGGCTGGTGCCGGAAGCGCTGCCCGTTCGACTCGATGGCGCGGCGGAGACGACGCTGGTGCCCTTCATGGCCGGCCAGACCTTGTCGTGGAAGCTGGCTACGAGCCCCGTTTCTTAAGTTTTTTTAACCATAACGCGCTATGGCGCGGCGCGGCGCGCTTCGCTAGGCTTATGCTTCGGACAACGGGATATGCCAGGAGGGCGTCATGTTTCAGGTGAAACACCCGCGTAAGCGCTTGCAGCGTTCGATGATCCTTGCCGCCGGCGCGCTGTCGCTCGCGGCCTGCGCCGAGCCGCAGACATGGCCCGGCGGGCCGGCGTTCCAGCCGGACATCGCCTATTGCTACGTGACTTTGGCGAACGTCGATTGCTTCGCCAATCCGCAAGTGGCTCAGCAATACCGTCAAGTCGGCCGCGCGATCGGCGCGCCGCACTAAACGCGTTTAGCCTTCCGGCGCGAGATCGCAGTCGGCGCCCTGGCAGCAATCGAGAATGTTCGAGCCGCAGGCGCTGCATTGCGCGTGGCCGTGCACGTAGATCATTGTCGCCGGCTGGCCGCAGCGCGGGCAGCGCCCGGCGTCGGGCGTCAAAGGGGCCAGTGCGGGCCTGATATCGCCCAGCTTTTTGTCATGCGGTTGATCGGTAGCCATGCCGAGGATTATAACGCCGGCATGATTCTCACGCCAATCGCCCCGGAAGACCTGCCGCGCCTGCTCGCCGCCTTTGGCGGGGGGCTGCCGGTTGGCGATGCCGTGGCGCGGGCGGCCTTCGCGCGCATCGCCGGCGGGCCGATGGCCTTCGCCGACGCGGCGGCGGAAGAGGCGGCGCGCTTGCAGGCGGTCGAGTTGGCGGCGCGCTTTCCCATCCCGACGCTCGACGAGGAACCGGCCAAGGCCTTCAGCTGGGACGGCCAGGCGATTCGCGCCCGCAGCGAGCCCTGCGTGCTGCTGCATGAGATCGCCCATTGGCAGATCAGCCCGCCGGCGCGGCGCGGGCTTTACGATTTCGGCCTCGGCGCGGGCCCGGAGACCGGGCGGCGCGACGAGGCGGACGCCGCGCGCCAGGCCGATTTCGCCACCCAGGAGCGCGAGGAGGCGATGGCCTCTCTGCTCGGCATCCTGTGGGAAGCGGAGCTAGGCCAGCCGGCGGTGCTGGCCTTCGCCGAGCAGAACTGGCTCGAGCGGGCGGACCATCCCGGCACGCCGGGCTATTTCGCCCAGGTCATCGGCTGGCTGTTCGCCGCCGGCCTGATCGACGAACAGGCGCGCCCGCGCATGACCCAGGTCGAAAACGAGGGGGCGCGCGCGAAGACTCGCGCGGCGTAAAGCCTGGATTTTTTGTCTGGGAATGGTGCTGCCGAGAGGAATTGAACCTCCGACCTACGCCTTACCAAGGCGTTGCTCTACCCCTGAGCTACGGCAGCAAACCGTGCAAAACCTGCGTTTTTGACGCGGGGGTCGTTAAGGGCGCGCACCATGCCACAGGCTCCCGTGGGACGCAAGCGAAGGGCGAGGGCCCTCCAATCACGGGAAAACTGGCCTTTGGCAAGGGGATAGCCGTCGATTCCCCCACGCACCGATGTCCTTGGAGGATAGCCGGTTAAGGTTAACAGGCGATGAAGCGGATCACTTCAGAGCCATGCATGAAACGCATTGCTGCGGCGCAACAAAGCTGATTCTCAAGGCGGTCGCCTTTCCGTAGGTTGGTCTCATCAAGGCGCCACGCTCAGGCCGCCGCAACCAATCGCGAGGACCTCAGAATGGATCTCTTTGTCGTGCACCATATCCGCCAGAACGAAGGCCTCCGCAACCCGCTCGCCCCGAACGGCTGGACCAATGTCTGGACCGTCGAGGCCGAAGCCATGGCGCATGCCGGCGACGCGATCGTCAAGCTGGCCCACGGCGTCGCTGTCGGCGTGCGCTACCTCGTCCGCACCATCGCCGGTCTGGTCGCTCCGGCCCAACTGGATGTGCCGGTCCGCGTCGCCACCCGCCAGCAGCATGTCGAATTGGCCGCGCGCAACGACGACCGCGCCGCCGCCTAACGAGAGTTTTCCTTCCGGACGGAGCTTATCCCGTCGTCCGTTGCGCGCCGCACTCGTTGCGGCGCGTTTTTTTATTGCCGACGGCTTGGTCGATCCCAATTTATACTGAGACCGAGTGACCAAAGACGAGGCGATCATGACCGACAAGCCGGCAAAACCCATTCTCTCCATGGAGGCCCAGGCCGAGGAGGCCGTGCGCGAGGCGCGCCGCGCCGCGTCGCTGCGCTCCAATCTGCGCCGCCGCAAGGCCCAGGACCAGGCGCGCGAAGACTTGCCGCCGTCGCCGCCCAAGCCTGAGGTGAAAGCCCCCTCCCTGTTCGAGGCCGAAGCCGAAGCCGCCGTGCGCGAAGCGCGCCGCGAAGCGGCTCTGCGCGCCTCGCCGCTGCATCGCAAGGACTGAGGGCCGAGACCGTCCATTTGGCGAAGTTATCCCCAGATTTGGGGGCTGTCCGCGTCAGCGCCGGCTAAATCTTGCGTCCGGCCTTGAGCCATGCAAAATCCTCGGGTACACCCGGTGAGCGCGCCCTGAAACCGTCACGGCGCGGCCCGACTGCCGCCCTGGTCAAGGCGGATATTTCCCGCATGGAGACGCGCCCGATGTCCATTCTGTCCGACCGTTGGATCCGCGAGCAGGCGACGACGAAAGCCATGATCGAGCCTTTCGTCGAGAGCCAGCGGCGCGACGGCGTGATCTCCTACGGCCTGTCGTCCTACGGTTACGACGCGCGCGTGGCGGACGAATTCAAGATTTTCACCAACGTCGATTCGGCGGTGGTCGACCCTAAGAAATTCAACCCGTCGAGCCTGGTCGACCGCAAGACCGACGTCTGCATCATCCCGCCCAACAGCTTCGCCCTGGCGCGCACGGTGGAATATTTCCGCATCCCGCGCGACGTGCTGGTGATCTGCCTCGGCAAGTCGACCTACGCGCGCTGCGGCATCATCGTCAACGTCACGCCGCTCGAGCCCGAGTGGGAAGGCCATGTGACGCTGGAATTCTCCAACACCACGCCGCTGCCGGCGAAGATTTACGCAAATGAGGGCGCCTGCCAGTTTCTGTTTCTGAAAGGCGAGCAGCCCTGCGAAACCTCCTACGCCGACCGCGGCGGCAAATACATGAAGCAGCAGGGCGTCACGCTCCCTAAGTTGTGACGGGCCAAGCTGTAAGTTTTTTGGCGCATCGCGCCGTTTTCGGGATTTTATAAAGCATGGATCGTATCCGCATCCGCGGCGGCAACCGCTTGAACGGCACTATCGCGATCAGCGGCGCGAAGAACGCGGCGCTGCCCTTGATGGCGGCCAGCCTGCTGACGGAAGACACGCTCAAACTCGAGAACGTGCCCCATCTGGCCGACATCTCGACCATGGCGGCGCTGCTCGCCCATCATGGCGTGAAGATCGGCCTCGAAGGCGACGCGCCGAACGGCGGCCATCGCGGCCGCGTCATGTCGTTCAACGCGCAGACGATCACGGACACCGAAGCGCCTTACGATCTGGTGCGCAAGATGCGCGCCTCCGTGCTGGTGCTCGGGCCCCTGGTGGCGCGCATCGGCGAGGCGCGCGTCTCGATGCCGGGCGGCTGCGCCATCGGCAACCGCCCCATCGATCTGCATCTCAAGGGCCTCGAAGCGCTCGGCGCCGAGATCGAGCTGGCGGAAGGCTATATCGCCGCGCGCGCGCCCAAAGGCGGGCTTAAGGGCGGCCATATCGTCTTTCCCTTCGCCTCGGTCGGCGCGACGGAAAACCTGCTGATGGCCGCCTGCCTGGCCGACGGCGAGACCGTCATCTCCAATGCCGCGCGCGAGCCGGAGATCACCGATCTCGCCCACTGTCTCATGGCGATGGGCGCTGACATTTCCGGCGTCGGCACCGACACGCTCACCGTGCGCGGCCAGAAGACGCTGCATGGCGCGACCCATCCGATCATCCCCGACCGCATCGAGACGGCGACCTATGTGATGGCGGTCGGCATCGCCGGCGGCGAGGTCGAATTGACCAACACGCGCGTCGATTTCCTCAAATCGGCGCTCGAAAAGCTGACCGAGTCGGGCCTGAAGATCACGCCGACCGTTAAGGGCATGAAGGTCTCGCGCGGCCAGCACCGGCTCAAGGGCGTCGATGTCATGACCGAGCCGTTCCCCGGCTTCCCCACCGATCTGCAGGCGCAGATGATGGCTTTGATGTCGACGGCCAATGGCGCCTCGATGATCACCGAGACGATCTTCGAGAACCGCTTCATGCATGTGCCGGAACTCAGCCGCATGGGCGCCAATATCACCGTCCATGGCGCCTCCGCCATGGTGCGCGGCGTCAAGTCGCTAACCGGTGCCCAGGTCATGGCGACCGATCTTCGCGCCTCGGTGTCCCTGGTTCTGGCCGGCCTCGCCGCGGAGGGTGAAACCGTCCTCCATCGCGTCTATCATCTCGATCGGGGCTACGAACGCCTGGAAGAGAAGCTGGCCGCCTGCGGCGCCGATATCGAGCGCCTCAAGGGCTAGGGCGGCGCGCTCTTCCAGCCGGACAGGAGGAGAGCATGGCAAACGCGACATCTGACAAGGCTTCGGCGGGTGACAAGGCTTCGGCGGGCGATAAGCCGTCAGCGGGTAAGCTGAAGCTCAAGGCGGTCGATGCCGAGGATCTCGGCGTCCTCTCGGCCTTTTTGCAGGACTCGCTCGTCGCCGTCGGCGACATCAGCTATCAGCCGGCCGACAAACGCTTCCTGCTGGTGGCCAACCGCTTCCGCTGGGAGGCGATGCCTTGCGAGGAGGAGAGCGAACTCGGCGACGGCGATTGCTTCGAGCGCATCCATAGCGGCCTGCGCTTCGAGAACGTCACGGCGGTCAAAAGCCGCGGCCTCGACGCGCTCGATGCGGCGCAGCTCCTCGAACTGCTCGACATCGAAGCGGAAGCCACGGCAGGGCAGTACGGCGCTTTCACCCTGATCTTTGCCGGCGACGTCGCCATCCGTGTCGAGATCGCCACGCCCCTATGCTTTTTGGAGGATATCGGCGAGCCCTGGCCGACCAAATGGCGGCCGAAACACCCGCTGGAAGCGCCCGGCGATCCGCGCTAAAAGGGCGGCCCGGCCAGACGCGGGGACTTATCCCCAGTCTGGCTCTTTGATTTTATTGTAGAATTCCGACATGAGCAGCTCCGAAGCCCTCGTCATGGCCCTGCCGAAGGGACGCATTCTTTCCGAATTGCGCCCGCTGATGACGCATGCCGGCATCGAACCGGAAGCGGCGTTCGACGATCCGGCCTCGCGCCAGCTCAAGTTTGCCACCAACATTCCCGGCTTCGACCTGATCTGCGTGCGCAGCTTCGACGTGGCGACCATCGTCGCCTTCGGCGGCGCGCATCTCGGCGTCGCCGGCAACGACGTGCTGATGGAATTCGACTATTCGGAGATCTACGCGCCGCTCGATCTCGCCATCGGCAAATGCCGCATGGCGGTCGCCGAGCCGGTCGAAATGGTGAGCGGCGACGATCCGCGCCGCTGGTCCCATGTCCGCGTCGCGACGAAATATCCCGAGATCACCCGCAAGCATTTCGCCGCGCGCGGCGTGCAGGCCGAATGCATCAAGCTCAACGGCGCCATGGAGCTCGCGCCGTCGCTGGGCCTGTGCGAGCGCATCGTCGATCTGGTCTCGACCGGCGCGACGCTGAAGGCCAACGGCCTGGTCGAGGTCGAGCAGATCGCCGACGTCACCTCGCGCCTGATCGTCAACCGCGCCGCGCTGAAAACCCGCCCCGACGAGATCGGCGCCTGGATCGAACGCTTCCAGGACGCAGTGCGCGCCGAACAAGCCGCCAAATCGCTTCGCAAAAAGGCAAGCTAAGGGATGGTCCGCCGTCTCTCGCTCGCCGATGCCGATTGCGCCGTCGCCTTCGCCGAGCTGATCGCCGCCAAGCGCGATTCGGATGCCGACGTCGGCGAGGCCGCCGGTAAAATCCTGGCGGACGTGAAGGCGCGCGGCGATGCCGCCGTCATCGACTACACGAACAAGTTCGACGGGCTGGCGCTGACGCCGCAGACCCTGCGCATCACCAAGGACGAGATCGCAGCGGCGGTGGCGGCGGTCGACGCCGAGACGCTGGATGCGCTCAAGCTCGCCGCCGAGCGTATCACCGCCTATCACGAGAAGCTGTTGCCCGAAGACATGAGCTTCACCGACGGCGCCGGCATTCAGCTCGGCGCCCGCTGGCGGCCGATCGATGCGGTCGGCATCTACGTGCCGGGCGGCCGCGCCGCCTATCCCTCGTCGGTGCTGATGAACGCCCTGCCGGCGCGCATCGCCGGCGTGCCGCGCGTCGTCATGGTGGTGCCGACGCCCAAGGGCGTGATTAATCCGCTGGTGCTGGCGGCGGCGGACATCGCCGGCGTGCATGAGATCTACCGCATCGGCGGCGCCCAGGCCGTCGGCGCGCTCGCCTACGGCACCGACACGATCAAGCCGGTCGATAAGATCGTCGGCCCCGGCAACGCCTATGTCGCGGCGGCCAAGCGCCAGGTCTTCGGCACGGTCGGCATCGACATGATCGCCGGTCCGTCGGAAATTCTCGTGGTGGCGGATGGCGCCAACGATCCGGCTTGGATCGCCGCCGATCTGCTATCGCAGGCCGAGCACGATCCGTCGTCGCAGTCGATCCTCATCACCGACGACGGCATGTTCGCCGACAGGGTGGCGGCGGCGGTCGAGGCGCATCTCAAAGTGCTGCCGCGCGCCGAGATCGCGCGCGCCAGCTGGGACGGCTTCGGCGGCATCGTCGTCGTCGGCGATTTGCTCCGCGACGCGCCGGGCCTGGTCGACCGCATCGCCCCTGAACATCTCGAGATCGCCTCGGACAATGCCGACGCTATCGCCGAAAAGGTGCGCCATGCCGGCGCGATCTTCCTTGGCCGCCATACGCCGGAAGCGATCGGCGACTATCTCGCCGGGCCGAACCATGTGCTGCCGACCTCGGGCAGCGCGCGCTTCTCGTCGGGCCTCGGCACCATGGATTTCCTCAAGCGCACCTCCATCGTGCGCTGCAGCCCCGAAGGCCTCGCCGCCATCGGCCCGGCGGCGGTCAAGCTCGCCGAAGCCGAAGGGCTCGGCGCGCACGGCCTGTCGGTCGCCATCCGCCTGAACATTCCGCGCGGGTGAGCGCCATGACAGCGCCGCGCCTGATTCTCGCTTCGGCGTCGCCGCGTCGGCGCGACCTGCTGGCGCAGATCGGCGTCACGCCCGCCCTGATCCTGCATCCCGATATCGACGAGACGCCGAAGAAGGACGAACTGCCGGCGACCTACGCCCAGCGCCTGGCGGCGGAGAAAGCCGCCAAGGCGGCCCAGGATACGCAGGTGCGCGACGGCGATCTCATTCTTTCTGCCGATACCGTCGTCGCCGTCGGGCGGCGCATTTTGCCGAAGACAGAGACGGAAGCCGAAGCCAAGCGCTGCCTCGCACTGCTGTCGGGCCGCCGCCATCGCGTGCTGACCGCCATCGCGCTGCTTCCCTTTGGTGGTAAGCCCTCGACGCGGCTTGTCACCTCGACCGTCGCCTTCAAGCGCATGACCGATGCCGAAATCGCCGGCTATCTCGCCAGCGGCGAATGGCAGGGCAAGGCCGGCGGTTATGCCGTGCAGGGCTTGGCTGCCGCCTATATCCGCTGGATGGAAGGCTCCTATTCCAGCGTCGTCGGTCTGCCGCTCCATGAGGTCGGCACGCTGCTCGCCGCGCGCGGCGTGGTCCTCGGCCAAGGTCTAGGCGAGGGGCCTTGATCGACGAGATTTTCAGTGCCACCACTTCTATCGGCACGGTAATCGCGCTGCGCGACGCCGGCCACACGGTCGAACTGATCGTCGAACCGGTGAATGCGCGCGCCGAAGTCGGCTCCGTCCATCTCGGCCGCATCACCCGCATCGTGCCGGCGATGAACGCCGCTTTCGTCGAACTCGGGCTCGAGCGCGCGGGTTTTCTACCGCTGCCGGCGCCCATGGATGGCGAATCGCCGCTGCATGCCGGCGCCGCCGTCATCGTCCAGGTGGCGAAGGACGCCCAGGGCGGCAAGGGCGCCGCGCTCGCCTATAACATCGCCATGCCCGGCCGCTATCTCGTCTATGCGCCGCGCCAACCCGGAATCTCCGTGTCGCGCCGCATCGCGGGCGACGCCGAACGCGCGCGGCTCGAAGCTGCCATGGCGGCTATCGCCAAGCCGGGCGAAGGATACATTCTGCGCACGGCCGCCGAAGGGGCGAGCGAGGCCGCTCTGGCGGGCGACGCCGAGGAATTGCGCGCCGCCTGGGCGGAGATCAAACGCGGCGCGGCGCGCGCCACGCCGCCGGCGCGTCTATGGGGCGAACTCGATCCGCTCGCGCGCGTCATCCGCGACCGCGGCCATCCCGGCATCGCGCGCATCGTCGCCGAAAATGACGCGGCGCTCGATGGGGCGCGCCGCGAGATCGGCCGCAGCCTGCCGGCCTTGGCCGGCGCGCTCGATGCCTATCGCGATCCGATTCCCTTGCTCGACCGTTTCGGCATCATGCCGGACATCGACGCGGCGCTGACGGCGCGCGTCGGCCTGCCGAGCGGCGGCTTTCTCTATATCGAGCCGACCCAGGCGCTCGTCGCCATCGACGTCAATTCTGGACGCCACAATGCCGACAGCTCGTCGGGCCCCAACCGCCAGCCGGA
>CAMAVH010000051.1 GCA_945861615.1 Rhizobium sp. Q54
GGCGCAGCAGCAGGTCCACCATGGCCTGGTAATCCTCGACGCAATGGGCGGAGGGGCGGACGAGTTTCTTGCGGCTGTCGTCGTGCGCGCCGTCGAGGATGAAATAGCCGGCGTGGATCGCCGCGTTGATGATCTTGCGCGCCGTGTCCTTCGAGCACATCACGTTGCGGATGCATTCGTTCAGCGCCACGGGGCGGCCCGCGTAATGGCCTTCCATCACCGCCATCCAGATCGTCGTGTGCGGCCGGCTCTGGCGGAAGAAGCGCACGCTCTTGCGCTTGGGCGCGGCGCGGTGGCTCGCCACCCGCCATTGCGCGTAGGCGCGGTACCATTTCGCCGCGTCGCCGTGCGGCGCATGCAGCACCGCGCTGACATGGCGGATCATGCTGTCGAGGTCGCGGTGGTCGAGCAGGTCGGCCAGGCGCAGGAAGATGCCGACCATCTCCTGATATTCGGCGACGCAGAGCGCGGTCGGCGCGACCCGCCGCTTGCGGCTGTCGCTCGGATCGCTGACGAAGCGGAAATAGCCCTTGGCCTCCGCCGTGGTGATGATGCCGCGCGCGGTGCCGGTCGAGCAGAGGCTCGCCGCGATGCAGTCCTGCAGGCTGGGCGGCGCGCCGTCGTAATAGCCGCGCATCACCATGAACCAGATCAGCGAGCGGTGGTGGCTGTTGCGAAAGAAGGTGACGCTCTCGTGGCGCAGATGGCCGATGCGCCATTGCGTGTAGGCGAGATACCAATTGCGCCGATCGCCATTGTCCGCGGCCGCCCCATCCGCGGACAGGGCGCCGCTCGGCGGGCTGGGCGGGACGCGGCGATGGGGCCGGCGCGGCATGGCGGACTCCAGGGGGTCGCCATGCCGGACTCCGGCTTGCTCGTCGTCTAACGGCATCGACCTTTCGTTCATAGGCGCATCAAAAGGCCGATCGGCGGCGCGTTCAAGCGGCTATTTCACGATCTCGCGCGCCGCCGAGACGACATCCGCCGGGGCGCCGTAGATATCGCCGACGAGCTTGGCCGCTTCGGGGCCCGACACCGGGCTGATCGGCATCTCGAGCTTCTTCGCCTCGGCGAGGAAGGCCGCATCCTTCATGGTCGCATCGAAGGCGCTGCGCAGCAGCTTCAGCCGGTCGGCCGGCACGGCGAGCGAGGCGACATAGGGGCGGCCGACTTCGCCCGAGGCGAGGAGGAAGTCGAGGATCTTCTTGTCCTTGTCGTTTTTCACATAATCCATGATGTAGGGCATGGCCGGCATGCCGGGCGTGCCTTGCGCGGCGAAGCGCACCAGCGGCACGATCTTGTTGTCGCGCAGCCAGTCCTGCGGGACGCTGGCCCAGGAGCCGCAATCGCCGTCGAGCTCGCCGCGCTCGATGGCGATGCGCTTTTCCGAGCTGCCGGGATAGCCCATGATGATATGGGCGTTGGTGTTGAACATGTTCTTCAGGATCGCGGCGGCGTTATAGACGTTCGATCCCGGCGCCGAGACGCCGACATTGAAGCGCTTGCTCTTGTTCTGCAGGTCGGCCCAATTGTTGATGCCGGCGGCGTGCCAGGAGAAGCAGACGGCGTCTTCGCGCGTGATGCTGCCGATCCAGGCGACCTTCGAGAGGTCGAGCTTCATCTTTTCCGGGTCGAGCAGCGACAGCAGGATGATGCCGTTGCCGAAGGTGGCGATCACCGTGCCGTCGCGCGCCGCGCCCTGGTCGAGATACATCACCGGCTTCGAGCTGGCGGCGCCGGGCATGTTCTGCACGATGATGGTCGGCGTGCCGGGAATGTGGCGCCCCATATGGCGGGCGAGCAGGCGGGCGTTGAGGTCGTTGCCGCCGCCCGGGCTAAAGCCGACGGCAAAGGAGACGGTCTTGCCGGCGTAGAAGTTGTTGCCTTGCGCGAAGGCGGGCGCGGCGGCGCCGAGCAGCAGTCCGGCCGTGGCGGCGAGGACGCTCGCCGTGATGGTCGCGCCGGCGCTCTTGCCGGTCAAAGTGAAGCCGCTCGTCGTCATGTCGTTCTCTCCCCAGACGTCTTTTTATGCGGTCCGACCTGCGGCCGGACCGATTGACTAGGAAGATGCCCGTGGATATGGAGCGCGTCAGCCGGCTGGCTGAGGCTGATTCGGCGCTGATGTCCGCTCGCGACGCGCGTTTTTCTTAGGCGTGGCGCGCTTTCGAGCAGTCTCCCTGATTCGAGATTAGAGGGCGAGGATGGGAATGAAAGTTCAAAATATAGGTATATTTTTCTAGCATCGTATGGCCGGAGATATGCCGTTTAGAGTTGGCTATCCGAGCGCTTCGCGGCGCCAATACCTCCAAAAATTCGTATTTCTTTACCCGGCCCGCTTTGCAAAGGTCGCGGGGCGCGGCGGCCGGTTCGCCCCGTATGTTCTTTGCGCCGCAAGTTTGGAGCCGCCGATGCCGACGATCGATTCCGATGCCCATGTTCTCGAATGCATGGCGACCTGGGACTATCTCACCCCCGCCGAGGCGCGCCTGACGCCGATGATCGTCGAGCGCAAAGCGGGCGGCGCCCAGGAGCGCAACACCGACGGCGTGCTCAAGAAGGAATATTGGGTGGTCGACGGCCGGCTGCACGAGAAGGACCAGAACGTCAGCATGGACATCTCGGACGATTCGCGCGAGATGCGCGACGTGAGCGCGCGCATCCGCCATATGGACGAGCTCGAGATCGACATGCAGATTCTCTACCCGACGCTGATGCTGCGGCCGATCGCCGCCCATGCGCCGCTCGATATCGCGCTGTGCCGCAGCTACAACCGCTGGCTCGCCGACATTTGGCGCAAGGGCGAGGGCCGCCTGCGCTGGGTCGCGGCGCCGCCGCTGACGGCGATGGACAAGGTGCGCGACGAGATGAAGTTCGCCAAGGACAACGGCGCCTGCGGCATCTTCATGCGCGGCCTGGAATGCGAGCTGCCGCTGTCCGATCCCTATTTCTATCCGCTCTACGAGATCGCCGGCGAATTGGACATGGCGATCTGCGTGCATCTCGGCAACGGCAGCTTCACGGTCCACGATTTTTATAACCGCGACACGACCTTCACGAAGTTCAAGCTGCCCACGGTCGGCTGCTTCCATTCGCTGATCATGTCGGGCACGCCGGCGATGTTCCCCAAGGTGCGCTGGGGCATCGTCGAGGTCAGCGCCAACTGGCTGCCCTATGTCATCAACGACCTGCGGCTGCGCTTCCGCCGCCGCGGCAAGCGCCTGCCGGACAACCTGTTGAAGGCGAACAATATCTATATCGCCTGCGAGGTGACGGACGACCTGCCGGGTGTGCTGAAGGTCGCCGGCGAGGACAATCTGGTGATCGGCACCGACTACGGCCATTCCGACTCCTCGACCGAGATCGAGGCGCTCCGCATGCTGCGCGACAATCAGTCGGTCGGCGCCGCGGCGGTCGACAAGATCCTGTGGGACAATCCGAAAATCCTTTACGGCCTCGCCTGATCGCGGCCTGATACTGCGCTGCGTGGGGAGTGCGTCCGTTGCAGGAATATGATTACGTCGTCGTCGGCGCCGGCTCGGCGGGCTGCGTGCTGGCCGACAGGTTGACCGCCGACGGCAGCATGCGCGTGCTGCTGCTCGAAGCCGGCGGCATGGACCGCGATCCGCTCATTCACATTCCGCTCGGCATGGGCCGTCTGCACGAGACGCGCCGGCACGATTGGGGCTACGACAGCGAACCGGAGCCGGGGCTCGGCGGGCGCGTCGTCGATGCCATGCGCGGCAAGGTGCTCGGCGGCTCGTCGGCGATCAATCACATGGCGCATGTGCGCGGCAACCGCGGCGACTACGACCGCTGGGCCGCGCGCTATGGGCTCGACGATTGGTCCTACGCGAAGGTGCTGCCCTATTTTCGCCGCAGCGAAAGTTGGGAAAAAGGCGCGGACGCCTATCGCGGCGGCGACGGCCCGCTGAAAGTGACCTTCGCGCGCGCCCCCGATCCCTTGTTCGAGGGCTTTCTCAAGGCGGCCGAAGGGCAGGGCATCCCGTACAACGAGGATTACAACGGCGCGAGTCAGGAAGGCATCAGCCGCGGCCAATCGACGATCTATCGCGGCCGCCGGCAGAGCGGCGCCACCGCCTATCTGCATCCGGCCCTCAAGCGGCCCGGACTGGTGCTGCGCACGGGGGCCCACGCCACGCGGCTGATGCTGGAGGGGACTCGCGCGCGCGGCGTCGAATATCTCCATCGCGGCGAGCTGCAGAAGGCCTATGCGGCGCGCGAGGTGATCCTCGCCGGCGGCGCGTTCAACACGCCGCAGCTTCTCATGCTGTCGGGCATCGGTCCGGCCGACCACCTGCGCGTCCATGGCATCGCGCCGCGCATCGATTTGCCCGGCGTCGGCGGCAATCTGCAGGACCATATCGGCACCACGGTCTCGGGCACGCGGCCGGTGGCGGGGCCGTTCCGCCATGAAATGCGCTTCGACCGCATGGCGGTCAGCATGCTGCGGGCGTATTTTTTCGGCACCGGGCCGGCGACCATTCTGCCCGGCGGGCTTTACGGCTTCCTCAAGACGGACAGCCGGCTCGACGCGCCGGATTTCCAGTTCGTCTTTCGCGGCGTCAATTCCAAGCCGCATCTGTGGTTTCCCGGCATCCGCAAGCCCTACGCCGACCGCTGCGGCGTGCGCCCCATGATGCTGCATCCGAAAAGCCGCGGGCGGTTGCGCCTGCGCTCGGCCGATCCCACGGCATCGGTGCAGATCTTTCAGAATTTCTTCGCCGACGAGAGCGACATCCGCGCCTTGCGCCACGGCATTCGCTTCGCCCGCGAGCTGCTCGCGGACAAGGCGCTCGATCCTTATCGCGGCCGGGAGACCGCGCCGGGACCGGACCTGACGAGCGATGCCGACATCGACCGCTGGATTCGCAAAACCGTCGTCACCGCGCACCATCCGTGCGGGACTTGCGCGATGGGCGC
Source organism: Rhizobium sp. Q54 (assembly GCA_945861615.1). GTDB lineage: Bacteria > Pseudomonadota > Alphaproteobacteria > SMXQ01 > SMXQ01 > CAMAVH01. The sequence goes on from CAMAVH010000051.1 coordinate 4,942, forward strand.
CGATTCAGCGGCCCCGTTGACGCCCGATTTGCGCCTGCGCGGCGCCGAGGGACTGCGCGTCGTCGATGCCTCGGCGATGCCAGATCTGACCTCGGGCAATATCAACGCCTGCGTCGTGATGATCGCGGAGAAGGCGAGCGACGCGATCCTGGGCCGGCCGCCGCTAGCGCCGTCGGCGGCCTAAAAGAGTTTCGTGAAGACAGGGCGCAGGGCGGGATCAGGCCCACCCTGCGCGCACTTCTCTAGATTATTCCCCCGCGCCCATGGCCTTTTTGGCCCGTGCGACGACGGCGGGCGAGGCGTTGACCGTTTCCTGAACGATGTTCGCCACTTCGTCGCCGGTCAGCGGGTTGACCGTGAGGCGCTGCTTGTCGGCGTCGGCCTTGAAGGCCGGGTCGTTGACGGTGGCGTCGAACGCCTTGCGCAGCAGGGCGACGCGCTCGGCCGGCAGGCCCGGCGGGGCGAGGAAAGGACGGCCGAGGTTGATCGCGCCGCCGATCAGGTTCAGCACCGCGCGGTCCTCGGGGTTCTGGGCCAGTTCGGTCCACAGCGGCGCGTCGGCGATCAGCGGGTCGCGCTTGGTGCCGATCTGCAGCAGGAAGATCATCTTTTTCTCAGTGACCCATTCGGGGTTCTCGGTGAGGTAGGAGCCGAGGCTGGTCGCCTGGGCGTTGACCTCGCCGCGCTGGAGCGCCACGCGGATTTCGTCGGTCGATTTGTAGCCCTTGATGATCTTGATCTTGGTGCCGAAGATGTTGTTGATCGCCGTCGGGTAGCGGAAGCCGCTGGAGCCTTCGCCGGTGGCGCCGGCGATCACTTCCTTGGTCTTGAGGTCGGCGAAGGTCTTGACGCCGGCGGTGTGCCAGACCGCGAAGGTCTGGTTGCGGTCGACCAGCGCGCCGATCCAGTTGAACTTGGCGGCGTCGTAGCGCGCGCCGCGTCCATCGAGCACCTGATGGGTCGGCACGCTCTGGTTGACCGTGGCGATCATCGTGCCGTCCTTCGGCGCGACGTTGTACATGTGGTTGGTCGCCAGCATATGGCCACCGCCCGGCATGTTCTGGATGATGACGGTGGGCTTGCCCGGCAGATGGTTGGGCAGATGGCGCGCCAGCGTGCGGGCGCTGAAGTCGTAAGTGCCGCCCTCGCCGGTCGAGGTGATGATGGTGACGGTTTTGCCGGCGTAGAAATCCTGCGCCGAGGCGGCGGACGTGGAGGCGGCAAGGCAAAATACGGCTGTGGCGGCGAGCGAATGTCGCATGGGTAACTCCCTGTTATGAAATGCGGCGTTGATACCGCTTGCGGGAATTATCCGATGCCGAGGCAATGCCTGTCAAATCGCGCGACTTGACTCGTGCGCGCAGGGCGAAGGCTTTAGAGGCCCTTTACCCATTTGACCATCGCCGGCACCGCGTCGCGCATGATGGAATTGTGATCGCCGGGAATTTCCGCATAGACGCTTTTCGCGTTCGGCGGCAGGCGGTCGTAGCTCGGCTTCTTGCCGCCGCCCGCCGGGTCGCGCGAGCCGACGCCCCAATAGACCGGCAGCTTGGTCTGCGGCAGCGCCTTGCGCAGGCTGGGAAAGACATCGGGATCGTGGAACGAGGCATAGACGACCGGACGCATTTCATAATTTTCGCTGAGGAGATTGGTGCCGGAGGTGTTTGTGCCTTCGAAGCGCGCCATCTCCTGGCCCTTGCCGGCGGCGATCAGTGCCTTCGCCTTGTTGAGCGACGGCATGACGCCCTTCCAGAATTGCGCCGTCGGCGGGAACATGTCGAGCATATGGCCCGGGCTGGTTAGCAGCTTGCCGACCACGGCGGGCGGCGCATCGGCAGGACGCCAGACCAGCGAAAAGGCGGCCCCCATGCTCTGGCCGCCGACGACGACCTTGCGGCCGTCTTGCGCGGCGACGGCGACCAGGGCGTCGACCGCGGCGGCGGCGTCTTCCACCGTGCCGTTCCACTTGCGGCTCCAGGGCATCGACGGCAGATAGACGGCAATGCCCTCGTTGGCGAAGCCGCGCGCGAAGCTGCGCATGGCCGGCGAATCATGCGCGCCGTTCTTGCCATGCAAAAAGACGAGAGCGATCGGCAGGGCCGTCCCCTCGGGCTTATAGACGTCGTAAGTCAGCTGATAGCCCGTCGCGGCGTTCAGCGCCTCGGCCTGGGCCGGGCGGGCGACGAGGAAGAAGATGGCGATCAGCAGGGCGACGAGATAGACGGCGACCAGCATGGCGCCGAGCAGGCGCCGCGCCGCGCCGCGATCGTCCCAAATATCCCCCATGGCCTGGTCCCCCGATGACGCCAAATCAGCGCGAATTCTAGGGGATTCGGCGCCGCACGGCTATAGGCGCGCGGCGCGGGATCGGGCTAGATTGGCGGCATGAAGCGCTGTTATTCCCTCGCCGCCGGGTTGGTTTTGCTCTGCGCCGTCTCGCCTGCCGGCGCGGCCGATCTGGTCTCGCCGATCACCAAGGCCCATGCGCCCTTGTCCGGCGCCGCGGTGGCTTGTCGGCCGCTGCCCGAACCGGTCATCAGTCTCAATTCGCAGCCCTATTACACGGACGGCGCCTTTTCGGTGATCGATCCGGAGAAGCTGGCGCGCGAACAGGCTGCGGCCAAGCCGCTAAACCAATTGCTCAACCTGGTGCAGCAGGCGGCCAACGATCATCGGCGCGGCAAGCCGGGGGCGGCGGCCTGCGCGCTCGCCGCGCTCGATAGCTGGGCGCGGGCGGGGGCGCTGCTCGGCGCGTTCACCCTGCAGGGCAGCTACCAGCGCAAATGGACGCTCGGCGGCGCGGCGCTCGCCTATTTGAGCATTCGTGACGCGCCGAACCTGCCGCCCGAGACGATAGCGCGCGTGAACGCCTGGATCGGCAAGGTCGGCCGCGCCGTGCGGCCCTATTACGACAAGCGCGCGATCGCTAACCAGAACAATCACGACTATTGGGCCGGCCTGACGGTGGCCGCTGCCGGCCTGGTCGCCGACGACCGCGCCATGGTCGAATGGGGCGTGTCGCGGTTGCGTCAGGCGATGACCGTGGTGACCGCCGAGGGCGGGCTGCCGCGCGAGCTGGCGCGCAAACGCATGGCCCTGCATTACCACTTGTTCAGCCTGCCGCCGCTCGCCGCCCTGGCGCGTATCGCCGAGGCCAACGGCATGGCGTTGAACGCGTCTGAGCAGGCGGCGCTGGATCGCTTGGCGCGCTTCACCTTCGAGGCGACGCAGGATCCCGCCCGCATCGCCATGCTCGCCGGCGAGCCGCAGGACGATCCCTTCCTCAAAGGTCGCCCCGCCCTGGTGCAGGGCGCCGGGCTCGAACTTTGGCTGCTGACCAAGCCAGCGAATCAGGGCGTTTCGCGCCCAGCGAGCGAGCCGGCCCTGGACGCGGCGCTGAAAGCCTTTCGGCCTTATCGCATGAGTTGGCTCGGCGGCGATATCCAAGCTTTGTGGGCCGCGCGTTAAGCAGGGCAGGCCTCCATCACCATGCTGTCGATGCTGAAGCTGTTGTCGGCTTCGAGCGCGAGATAGGCGCGCACTTCGACGGGCGCTTGGGCGAACAGGGCGCGGATCGCCTCGGCCTGTACGGGCGGCGTCGCCATGCGCGCGAGCCAGGATGAAAACTCCAAGCGCAGGCGATGCCTGTAGGGGCTGCCCGGCTTGAAACCGGCGCGCTCCAGGGCCGCGCGCCATTCGTCCTGCGAGTAATCGCGCTGGTGCGACGGATCGCGCAACAACTCGACGCTTTGCAGCCAGGTATCGCAGAGCTTGTCGGCGGGAGCGGTGATGTCGGCGAAGACGGCGACGCCGCCGGGCTTCAGCACGCGGCGCGCTTCCGTCAGCGCCGCGTCGAAGCCGCGCCAGTGGTGGGCGCTGTAGCGGCTCGCCACCATGTCGAAGCTAGCATCCTCGAAGGGCAGGGATTCGACCGCCCCCTGGCGCGTGACGATATTGGCGAGACCTTTTGTCTTCGCCGTGGCTTTTACGGCGGCCAGCATGTCCGGCGATAGATCGTAGGCGACGACCTCGTCCGCGTGGGGCGAGAGCGCGAAGGCGACATGGCCGCCGCCGCAGCCGAGATCGAGGGCGCGCGCTGGCCGGCGCGCCGCGGCCCAACCGGCGATGCGGTTCAGATCCTCGCCCTGCGCATGGACCGCGCTGGTGACATAGGCTTCGGCGCGCGGGCCGAATTGCGAGGCGACGAGGGCTTGCTGGTTGGCAGTCGATGTCATGGAGTCTCTCCTCAAGTGAGGAGGCGACAGTCGCGCATTGGCCGCGCCGCCACAATGGGACGGCTTATCCTGGTATGCGCAGTTCTAGAACGAATAGCGCAGCGTCAGGCCGGTGCGGACCTGGTTGGCCGAGCCCTGGCCGTCGACGATCTGGCTGTCGGCAGCATCGCCGAGCAGGCGCTTGTAGCCGACGAAGCCGCCGAGCGCCCAGCTCTCGGTCAGCCCGTAGGTCAGGCCGAGCGCGATACCGGCGTCTTTCAGGCCGGCATCGGCGTCCTCTGCCGCGTAGCCGCTGCGCAGCGCTTGCGCCGGGGTGACGCCGAAGAAGCTCTGCATATAGCTGTCGTCGGCGTAGGTCATCGAGGCGGATAGCCGCGCGCCGAGGCGCGGCGTGAAGCGGAAGCCATAGCCGCCGCTCAATTCGGCGACGAGGCCGTCGTGCCCGTCGCCGACATCCTGCAGGACGGACAGTTCGCCCGACCAGGGGCCGGCGCCGTAGCCGACGAAGCCGCCAAGCTCGACGCTGCCATCGACGTCGCCGAGGCCGCGCAAGGCGGCATTGTCGTCCTGATCGCGGCCGAAAGCGTAGCGGGCGCGCGGACCGGCGCGCCAGTTGCTCGCCGGATCGACGGCGCGCAACGCGTTGTAGCTCAGGCTGTTGTTCTTGAGGATCACCGAGTCGCGGTAATTGATCTCGATATCGGGGATCGGCTTGAATTCGTAGTCGTCGGAGCCCTCATAGTCGGGCGCGAGCATCACCCCGCCGCCGAGCGTGACGCGCCAGTCATTCTGGGCGGGCTCCTGCGCGGAAACGGTGGAGGCCATGCCGAAATAGCCGGCGGCGGCGATGAGGAGAAGACGCGAAACGGGGTGCATGACAGGCCGCCTTTACAAAATGATCCGTAGGATCAACGCGCTTGCAGCATTCGAGTTCCTAGGTCGGTCCGGTCCCTCTGTCATTAATACGGGCTAAGCCGCTGGAAAAATGCCATATTAGGCATTCGCAGAGGAGTTGACCCTTCTATGAAAAAATCCCATTCGATCAAGCTGGCCCTGCTTGGCGGCGCCAGCATGGCCTTAACGGCTTGCGGCGACGACGGCCCGCCCGATGATGCGCGCTTCTTCGCCGAAACCAAGGAATGCGCCGCCGTTTACGGCGATGCGCCTTGCACCGACGCGGCGGTCAAGGCCGAGGAAACCCATCTCGTCCAGGCGCCGAAGTTCGCGCGCCAGGAGCAGTGCGAAGCCGAATTCGGCGCCGGCAATTGCGAAACCCGCCAGTCCGCCGGGGGCGGCAGCTTCTTCATGCCGCTGCTCATGGGCTACATGATGGGCAACATGCTGGGCGGCAATCGCTTCAGCCAGCCGGTCTATCGCGGCCCCGACGGCAGCGCCGTGATGAATAACAACGGCCGCATGTTCAATGTCGGCAACTTCGGCGCCCAAACGGCCGGCCGCACGACGAGTTTCCGCCCGTCTCAGGCCAGCCCGATCGCGCGCGGCGGCTTCGGCGGCTCGTCGGCGGCTTTCAACAGCGGCGCGGCCTCCTGATTTGAAGCGGGAGACGATCGCGCCGCGGCCGGACTGGCGCGCCCATGTCGAGCGCGACCTGGGGTTCCAGTTTCACACCATCGGCGGTGCGCTTTATTGGGACGAGACGGTCTGCTACCGCTTCACGGCGGAGCAGATCGACGCGCTCGAAGCGGCGACCGCCGAATTGGAGCAGATGTGCCTGGGGCTGGTCGACCGCGTGATCGACAGCGGCGAAGAGGCCTTCGAGCGGCTGCGCATCCCGCGCGTCGCCTGGGACGCCGTGGCCGGCAGCTGGGCGGCGCAGGAGAAAAATCTCTACGGCCGCTTCGACCTGGCCTATGACGGCGCTTCGCCGCCGCGCCTCTTGGAATATAACGCCGATACGCCGACCGCGCTGTTCGAGGCGGCCGTCGTGCAGTGGGATTGGCTGCAGGCCACATCGCCCGAGCGCGATCAGTTCAATTCGATCCATGAGAAGCTGATCGAGGCCTGGGCGAATTTCGACCTGCGGGGCGAGCGGCTCTATTTCTCCGCCGTCAAAGCCCATGCCGAGGACAACGGCACCACCGAATATCTGCGCGACACTGCGGTGCAGGCCGGCCTGTTGACCGACCGCATCGCCGTCGAGGACATCGGCTGGGACGGCCGGCAATTCGTCGATCTCGACAACAATCCGATCCGCGCCCTGTTCAAGCTCTATCCCTGGGAATGGCTCGTGCAGGAGGAGTTCGGCGTCCATCTGTTGAGCGGCGTCGCCAAGGTCATCGAGCCGGCCTGGAAGATGGTGCTGTCCAACAAGGCGGCGCTGGCGCTGCTCTGGGAGATGGCGCCGAACCATCCGAACCTGTTGCCGGCCTCGCTCGATCCGAACGCCATCGCCGGCAAGCAGGTGCGCAAGCCGATCTACAGCCGCGAAGGCGCCAATGTGCAATTGCTCGACGCCGGCCGCGTCGTCGCCGAGACGCCCGGCGCCTACGGGGCGGAGGGCTTCGTCTATCAGGCCCATACGCAGATTCCGGCGTTCGACGGCAACCATCCCGTCATCGGCTCCTGGGTCGTCGCCAGCCAGCCCGCCGGCATCGGCATCCGCGAGGACGTCAACGCCATCACGAGCGATACCAGCCGCTTCGTGCCGCATTATTTCGAATAGGGGGATTTCATGACCATCCTGATGTCGCTGCAGACCATCGGCAACTTCGCGATTTACTTCGCTGCCGCCTTGATCGCCGTGGCGCTCTTTGTCGTTGCCTACATGGCCGTCACCTCGCACCATGAAGTCGATCTGATCAAGAAGGGCAACACGGCGGCGGCGATCAGTTTCGGCGGCGCCTTGATCGGCTTTACCCTGCCGCTCACCAGCGTCATCCAGCATAGCGTCTCGCTTCTCGACATGGCGGTGTGGAGCGTCATCGCGCTCGTCGTGCAGATCGTCGTTCTGAAAATCGTCGATATCGCGCTGCGCGAAGTGTCGCGCCATATCGAGGAGGGCAATGTCGCCGCCGGCGTCACGCTCGGCGCCGCCTCGATCGCCCTGGGCATCGTCAACGCCGCCTGCATGAACTATTAGGCCGCATTTTATCCAGGTATAAAACGGCGGTTATCCTGGTATGATGGCGCCATGCGACGCCCCAGCTTTCAATCGGCCGAAGCCCGCCGCAAGGCGCTCGGCGACTTCCTGCGCGCCCAGCGCGAGCGCCTGACGCCGGCCGAGGCGGGCCTGGCGACGGGCGGCCCGACTCCTTCAAATGGCGGCGCCGCGCGCCGCCGGCGTACGCCTGGCCTCCGGCGCGAGGAAGTGGCGCAGCTCGGCGGCGTCTCGGCCACCTGGTACAGCTGGATCGAGCAGGGCCGCGAGGTCTCCGCCTCGGCACCGGCCCTGGCGCGCCTCGCCGAGGCGCTGCGGCTCACGCCGGCCGAGCGCGCCTATCTGTTCGATCTGGCCGGCAAGCGCGATCCGGAGACCGACGAGCCGGGCGCCGCGCCCGAGCCGCCGGTCGATCTGCAGACCGTCGTCGATATGATCGGCTGCCCGGCCTATGCCATGGACCGGCTCGGCACGGCGCGGGCTTGGAACAAGCAGGCGGCGCATCTCTTCGTCGGCTGGCTGGATCGGAAATCGGGCAAGCATGAGCGCAATCTGCTGCGCTACGTCTTTCTCGAACCGGCGGCGCGCAAGCTGATCCACGACTGGGAAGAACGCGCCAGCCGCGTGCTCGCCGAATTTCGCGCCGATGCCGGCGCGCACCTCACCGACGAGGCGGTCAAGGCGATGATCGAGGAACTGCGCGCCAAGAGCGCGCTGTTCGCGCAGCTGTGGGACGCCCAGGAGGTGCTCGGCCGCGAGGGCGGCGAGCGCACTTTCGACCATCCCGACGACGGCTTCCTGCGCTACCGCCAGATCGGCTTCACCCTGGCGGCGCGGCCGGATTTGAAGCTGGTGATGCTGGTGCCGGAGGCGTGACCAGTCGAGCGCTACCATGCAAGGCAGGCTCATCGTTTCCTCCATGCCCGAGAATCCATTCATCCGGCGCTTGAGATATGGCCCCCTCGGGTCAAGCCCGAGGGTGACGGCTGATGAAGACGAAAAAAAACGGCGCCCGGATTCGGCCCGGGCGCCGTGTTCCCCGCGTCAGGGCAGACGGAGGGTGGGAGTTCAGCCCGCAATCACTTCGTCAGCTTGAGCGCCGGGTCGGTGACGATCAGGATCTTGCTACGCTCGCCGGTGATGCCGAAATCGTCGTCATTGATCATCAACAGGCGGCCGTCGTTCAGGAAGGCGAGGCCTTCGATCTTGACCGGCATATCCTTGTGATCGTTGGTGTCGAGGCGCAACGTCTTGGGCGTCGGTTTGATGCCGATGGCGGCCGCGTCCTTGCTCTGTTCGAGCGACGGCGAGGTGGCGAGATCGTCCCACTTCGTGCCGAGAATGTTGGTCGCGCCGTCGAGCGCGATCTCGTTGAGGCGCGTCACCTTGTCGGTGCGCTCCAGCACTAGCAGGCGATCGGTGCCCATGGCGGTCATCTCGCTGATGCGTCCGGCATTCATCGCCTTCGAGCCGTCTTTGTACACGCTGAAATCGTCGAGCGCATAGACGTACTCGCCGACCAGCGTCTCGCTGGCGCGGTCCATCTTGTAGAGGCGCGCGTGGGCGGCGTCGCGATAGGCGGCGGTGTTCGGATTGGCGAGTGGATTCTGTACGATGAAGTAGAGGAACTTCTCGTCTGGCGACATGGTGATCGATTCGATGCCGCGGTTGTTCTGGCGCTTGACCAGGATGGCCGGCAGCTTGCCCTCGACCAGGTAGCCCGCGTCCTTGAAGTCGCCTTCAGAGCCGGCGGGCACGAGGCGCTTGATGACCTTGCCGTCGGCGGCGGCATGGATGATGCCCGGCGCGTTCTCATCAGACAGCCAGAAGGTCCCGTCGGATAGTTTCACCAGGCCTTCGAGGTCGATGCCGCCGGGATCCTGCGCCAGCTTATTGCCCTTGCCGTCGAACGGCGTTTCCGTTGTCGCCTTGGTTAGCGCGTTGACGATGCCGGTGAGCGGCTTGCCGGCGCTGTTCTTCAGCGGGATCGTCTCGACGACGCGGAATTTCTTATCGCTGGTCAGCTCGACCTTGAAGATCGACGGCGCATAATCCGGCAGCGGATAGATGCGGCCGCCCTTGGTGGCGCCGCACATCTTCTCGGGGGAGAGGCCGGTGATTTCCTGGCCTTCCTCGTCGCAGGTGAAGTTCGCGCCGCGGTCGCTCACCGTGTAGATCACGCTGTCCGGATCCTTGGCGAAGTGGAAGGCGCCGCTGCCGATGCCGTTGGTCAGCTTCACCGTTTTGCCGCCGGCGAAGGCGAAGTCGCCGAGGCTGAGCGCTTTCGCATCGCCGTTATAAACCTCGATCTTCTGCTGCGCGTGAGCCGTGGAAACGAACGCGCCGAGCGCGAGGGCGGCGAGGGCAGTTGAGCGTAAGGCGGTCATTGGCTGGGAAACCCCGGAACGGTGATCGATAGCGCAGTGAAGCGTGCCGATGTGACAATAGCGCCGAAGGCTTCGTGACAGGCTCGCGACTCGGCCTGTGTATATCTAGCGGCAGATGCGAAAGCCGCCCATATCGAGGTGGAAATGGTTGTGATGGGCGGCGTTGTAATCGGGGCCGAGCAGGGTCGGGAAGATGGCGCAGGCGCGCCGTTTGAGATCGCGTAGAAACTGCGATTCGGCATCGTCGCCGCGCCAGTCGCGTTGCAGCGTCACCGTTGTTCCGTCATCGAAGCGAAAGCCGGCGAGGTCGATGGCGTTGGCCGAAGCATGCTGGCTGCGCCGGCCGGTCTCGCGGCCATAGACGTTGCGGCAGGCATAGGTGCCGAGATGGGTGACATTGGTCACGCGTTGACCGAAAGCGGCTTCGGCGGCCGGTTGCAAGGCGTGGCGTTCAAATAACGCGAGGCCGACAGCAAGCGGGCAGGTGGCGACGAAACCGCTGCTATAGGTCACGCTGGATGAGGCCACGCGCACGACATTGCGAAATTCGCATTGCGGGCCGACGGCGCGATCGGCTTGCGGCGTGAAGCGCAGCGGCGTCCTTTCCAGCGTGGCGAGACATTGCTGCGGATCGTCGCCCAGGCGCTTGAGTTTGTATTTGGTCAACAGGTTGGGGGCGTCGGCGATGTCGAGCGGCGCCCAAGGATTCAAGCGGCTCGGAATCGCGATCGCGCCGAACCACAGCGCGGCGCCCGCGACGACGATTGCCGTTACGGCGAGGAAAGCGGTTACGCGGGAGATAGCTGCGCCGATTCGCATCATGCAGCGCTCATATTGCCGATCATCGGTGCATAACGGATGGATGAGGGCCCTGTTCCGTCGGCGCCGCTTGATCTGCCGCATCCTCGCGCTTAAGTGAAGCGCTCATCGCATCGGGCGCGTCCTGCGCCCGGCACAGCCGCGAGTATATGTCATGCCCACCTTGTTCGATCCGCTGCGCGTCGGCGCGCTGGAGCTGCCCAATCGTATCGTCATGGCGCCGCTGACGCGCCAACGCGCCGGCGCCGTGCGTCTGCCCAATGCGCTGATGGCCGAGTACTATCGTCAACGCGCGGGCGTCGGCCTCATTCTCACAGAGGCGACCTCGGTGACGCCGCAGGGCCTCGGCTATGCCGATACGCCGGGCATCTGGTCCGACGAACAGGTCGCCGGCTGGAAACTCGTGACGCAGGCGGTGCATGAGGCGGGCGGACTCATCGTCCTGCAGCTTTGGCATGTCGGGCGCATTTCCGATCCGATTTTCTTGAACGGCGACTTGCCGGTGGCGCCGAGCGCCATCGCCGCCAAGGGCCATGTCAGCCTGGTGCGGCCCGAGCGGCCCTATGTCACGCCGCGCGCGCTGCGCCGCGACGAGCTGCCCGGCGTGATCGCCGCCTATCGCAAAGGCGCGGAGAATGCGCAGAAGGCCGGATTCGACGGAGTCGAACTGCATGGCGCCAACGGCTATCTGCTCGATCAATTCCTGCAGGACAGCACCAACAAGCGCGACGACGAGTACGGCGGGCCGATCGAGAACCGCGCCCGTTTGATGATCGAGGCGGTCGATGCGGCGATTTCGGTGTGGGGCGCCGATCGCGTCGGGCTGCATCTCGCGCCGCGCGGCGACAGCCACGACATCGGCGACAGCGACAGGCTGGCCAGTTTCGGCCATGTCGCGCGCGAGATGGGCAAGCGCAAGATCGCCTTCATCATGGCCCGCGAATATGTCGGTCCCGACAGCATCGGGCCGCAATTGAAGACCGCCTTCGGCGGCGTCTATATCGCCAACGAGAAATTCGACTATGCCAGCGCGACGGCGGCGCTGCAGGAAGGCTGGGCCGATGCGGTGGGCTTCGGCAAGCTCGCCATCGCCAATCCCGATCTCGTGGCGCGCTTCGCCAAGCAGGCCAAGCTCAACGACTGGGACGCGGCGAGCTTCTATTCGCCGGGCGCCAAGGGCTACACCGACTATCCGGCGCTCGCGTGAGCCGGAGCGCAGATCCAGAAAGCAGACAAAGAAAAAGCCCGGTGGATGTCTCCACCGGGCTTCGTCATTTCGTGTCGAGTGATTACTCGGCGCGGAGGTTCGCGGCGGCATCCTTGCCGCGCTCGTTCACCACGTCGAAGCTGATCGACTGGCCTTCGTTCAGGCCAGACAGACCCGCACGCTCAACGGCGCTGATGTGCACGAACACATCCTTGCCGCCGTCGGACGGCTGGATGAAGCCGAAACCCTTTTGAGCGTTAAACCACTTCACAGTACCGGTTGCCATTATGAGGCTCCTTATAAGACGCACGAATGCGTGTTTGTCGACGCTACAACAGCGCCTGCAATCCGAGTTCAGAGCATTGTCTTGAGAAGGGCCCAGAGGGCAAACAGCAAGATAGCTAGAATGTCGAACCCGATATAGTTGGGGTCGATTTCCAAATAAAGCAAGCGAATACGGGAAAAAGGCGGATAAACCAGCGATATCAGAGGGTATTGTCGCGTTTCGGCCACTGTTTTGGTCAGGAATCCTGCCGAGAACCCTTTTTAAGAGAAAACTGTAGCAGGCTCGGCTGTACGGAGTTCGCCTCCATAATCAGGGTAATTTAAATTTCGGCGATGATTTTTTTACTGAAGCCTACCCACCAGTCTCTGCCTACGGCCTCAAGGAACCATTTAATCGCACAAGTTTTTACGTGCTCGATTGGAGACAAAGACTCTGACGCTAGTAGTTCAGCATATTGATGGTGGTTAGCTTCCGGATGACGAGCCAATAAATCTTTCCAATCCACATTCAATTCCTTGAGGATGCGTTCTTGTACGAGCGGATTTAGAAAGACTTCCTTTTCAGGCGGAAGCGTCCCTGGCAAAGAATAAATTTTCTTAGATTCGTCAGAGCCTATATCCCCATCGCGAATCGCAATGCACTTGATCTTCGCTATATCGAAGAGTTCTTTTGCATTGATTACAGCCTTGGTGTCACCCGCAGGGACAAATGAAACAGCCTTTAGCGTATTGGGTTCGGCGAGTCGTAAAATTTCGATGATGAAACTTTTTGCGAACTCATCTTCAACGCATATAAGTGTTTTACCGGCATGGCCTTGCGATAAGGCAGATCGCACACGATTTGAAGAAAGACCATTAAAAGCTTTGACGCCAGTAGCGTCACGATGAATGAATAGGCGGCCTTCAGTTGGGACGGCCTCCATGATAGCGGTGGAGTGAGTTGTTATTATTATTTGATGATGCCTGCGACTGGCGACGTCAAAAAAATATTTAATGATTTCGTGCTGCGCGCTTTCATGAAGAGACGTTTCAGGTTCTTCAATTACGAAGAGGCTTTGCTCTGGAGAGGTTTCCAGAAGATGAGCCATATAAACGGCCCTGCCTTCTCCGAAGCCCATATTGTTTTCTGAATATTGATGTCCGTAACGTGAGGCGATTCCCAGCTCCGCATTTTTGCCTTTTCTTTTTATGCCTTGGAAATGTACGCCGTCATACGCGCAGCCCAGAATCTTCCCAACATATTCATTGCCCTTAGCGAATTCTCTGATTGCTGTTAGTTCAATTTGTTTGGAGCCGTAAATGCTCATATCTCGTCTCTCTACTTTCGGAATGTAGAGAGTGAATCCAACATAGAAACAATTACGTTCGGGCTGTCTTTTGTAGCCTGCCCATTCCTTGTTAGCCCGACTTATGGTCAAGCTTTGATCTTCATCAGGTTTATCAGTTTGATAAAAAAATTTAACGGATGCGTTATCGGTAAATGGTGTTGGGTCGGCGACCGAGGCTGGAAAAAAGTCTTTCAAATAATATCTTTTTGCGAGTTTTGATGTTGGCGGAGCCTTGTAACCGCAAAGGAAAATTTGACCTATCGTGCTTTTTCCGGCGCCATTAAGACCCGTAATAGCGACAATCGGACTATTAATTTCTATTTTTTCGTTGATGCCTCTAAAGCCCGAAATTTCGAGCTTATTTATAACGGCACCATAGGTAGCGTAACGATTCGCGCGTTTAAATTTTTCTAATACAGCTTTTCTAGCATCTGCCATCTTAGCCCCCCGGCTAATTGTTCTTCAGACCTTGATGAAGCCTCTTCTAATAAATTACCTTTTCCAAGGATTAGTTATCAGCCGATGATCTTTTCCGCCCGCAATGCGGCAAGGTCGCCGTCGCGCAAATCGAGCAGTTCCCGCAAAACCTCGTCGGTATGCTCGCCCAGGGTCGGCGGCGGACGGCGGTAGCTCGGCGGCGTCTCCGACAATTTGATCGGGCTGGCGACCGTCGGCAGCGGCTTGTCGCCGGCGAAGGGATGGGCCATCGGCGCGACCATCTGGCGGGCGATGACCTGCGGGTCGGCGAAGACCTGCTGCAGGCTGTTGATCGGCCCGCAGGGCACGGCGCACTCGTCGAGACCGTCCACCCAATAAGCGGTCGGCTTGGTCGACAAAACTTCGGCGAGCAGCGGCGTGATGACGGCGCGGTTCTTGATGCGCGCGCCCGAGGTGGCGAAGCGCGGATCGGCCGAGATGTCTTCGCGGCCGGCGAATGCGCAGAAGCGCTGGAATTGCCCGTCGTTGCCGACGGCGAGGATCAAATGTCCATCGGCCGAGGGGAAGACGTCGTAGGGCACGATATTCGGATGGCTATTGCCGAGGCGCGGCGGATTCTCGCCGGAAATCAGGGTCGATTGCGCGAGATAGCTCATCCAGGCGATTTGCGTGTCGAGCAGCGCCATGTCGACCAGCTGTCCCTGTCCGGTGGCGTCGCGGTGGCGCAGGGCAGCGAGGATGCCGACGGCGGCATACATGCCGCACATCAGATCGGCGATGCCGACGGCGACCTTGAGGGGCTGGCCGTCCTTCTCGCCGGTCAGGCTCATGATGCCGCCCATGCCCTGGACGACGAAATCATAGCCGGCGCGCGGCGCATAAGGGCCGGTCTGGCCGAAGCCGGTGACCGAGCAATAGATCAGGCGCGGAAAGAGCGGTTTGAGGCTGGCGTAGTCGAGCCCGTGCTTTTCCAGCGAACCGACCTTGAAGTTCTCGGTGAGGATGTCGCACTTGGCGATCAGCTCGCGCGCCAGCTTGGCGCCTTTCTCGGTGGTGAAATCGAGCGCGAGCGAGCGTTTGTTGCGATTGGCCGAGATGTAATAGGCGCTCTCGCTGCTGTCGTTGCCCTGCGGGTCCTTGAGGAATGGCGGGCCCCATTTGCGCGTATCGTCGCCCGAGCCGGGGCGCTCGATCTTGATCACGTCGGCGCCGAGGTCGCCGAACATCTGGGTGCAGCTCGGCCCGGCGAGGACGCGGGTGATGTCGAAAATGCGGAGGCCGGCCAAAGGGCCGGGCGTCGGGGCGTTATTCGTGCTCATGGGGCGTTGCGCTTCGCATAGGAAAGATGATCGAGGAAGCCTTGCAGGATGATGGCGGCGGCCATCTTGTCTACCACCTCAGCTTGGCGTTTTCGTGACAGATCGGCGTCGATCATCACCCGATGGGCGGCGACGGTGGAGAGACGTTCGTCCCAAAAGACGATGTCGATGTCCTGCAGGGCGAGAAAGTTGGCGGCGAATTGGCGCACCGACTGGCAGCGCGGCCCCTCGCTGCCGTCCATGTTGAGCGGCAGGCCGAGCACCAGGACGCCGATGTCATGTTGCTCGATCATGGCGAGCAGTTTTTTCGAATCGTCCATGAACTTGCCGCGGCGCAGGGTTTCGGTCGGCGTGGCGATCATGCCGAGCACGTCCGACAGCGCCAGGCCGATGGTTTTCGTGCCGATGTCGAGGCCGAGAAAGCGCCGTCCGGTGGCGCTTCGGCCGGCCAGGTCCGCGGGGTTGCGAAGGGGCATGATCGGGTGTTAACGTGCCGACTCTGGCGGCCAGAGCCCTAAATTTCCCTAGATTTTTCCGGTACTTGAGAGCCGCCCTCCCATCCGGTCGGAGACACTTAAACAGATGTCGTTGGACAAAGCCACCGTCGCGCGTATCGCGCGCCTCGCCCGCATCCGCGTGAGCGAGGAAGAACAGGATTCGCTCGCCGGCGAGCTCAACCAAATCATGAC
>CAMAVH010000052.1 GCA_945861615.1 Rhizobium sp. Q54
GACATAGACCACTTCGAAGGGCCATGTGCCGGACCCGTCAGAAGGGGCCAAAGCGGCGTGGATTTCCTCGATCAGCGGCAGAACATTATCCTGCTCGTTGCGGACCGGCACGACGACGGAAAGAAGGGGCGCGGAATCCATGAAAGACGGGGCCAAATGACTGCGAATCGCGGGGTGATTTCCGATCCGGGCATTAGCACGGCCCTCCCGGGAAGGCTAGGTTTTTCGCGGTTTCCCGGGGCAAGGTCTGGTAGAGTGCCGCCCGCCCGCTCGGCTTTGCCGGCCCCTCGTCCGTAACCCCCGCGTGACCGCTGTGACCGCCTTTTTGAACGCCTTTCTGCAGGATCAGCCGCCGGCTTCGGGCCGATGCGTGCGCCTGCTCGCCGGCCGCTGGGCCTATGTTCTGCTCGCCCTCTTCGCCCTGGCGCTCTTCCTGCCCGGCATCACCAGCATACCGCCAACCGACCGCGACGAGGCGCGCTTCGCTCAGGCCTCGCGCCAGATGGTCGAGAGCGGCAATTACGTCGATATCCATTTCCAGGACGAATCGCGCAACAAGAAGCCGGTCGGCATCTATTGGCTGCAGTCCGCCGCCGCCAATGTCTTCGGCAAGGACGTTCTGTGGCCCTACCGCCTGCCGTCGCTGCTCGGCGCGCTGGCCGCGGTCGTCCTGCTCGCCGGCCTGGCCAAGCCCAGCTTCGGCCGCGGCGCCGGCCTGCTCGCCGGCCTGCTGTTCGCCGCCGCGCTGATGCCGACGGTCGAATCGCATATTGCCAAGACCGATTCGATGCTGCTGCTCACCGTGGTCGCGGCGCAGCTCGCGCTGGCCCGCGTCTATCTGCAAAGCCGCGAAGGCGAGATTAGCGATTGGCGCTGGCCGCTGCTGTTCTGGGTTGCGCAGGGCATCGGCATTCTCATCAAGGGCCCCGTGACGCCGCTGATCGCCGCGCTCACCCTCGTCACTCTCGGCATCGCCGACCGCAAATGGGCGCATCTGCGCGCGCTGCGTCCGCTGCCTGGCCTGGCGCTCATGCTGGCGATCGCCGCGCCCTGGTTCATCGCCATCTCGCTCGGCGAGTCGAACTTCCTGCAGGAGGCCGTCGGTCAGGATCTGCTGCCCAAATTGATCGGCGGTCAGGAAGCCCACGGCGCGCCGCCGGGCTATTACCTGCTGACCGCGACGTTGACCTTCTGGCCGGCGTCCCTGGTCGGCTGGTTCGGCGCGATCTGGGCCTGGCGCAACCGCAAATCGCCGATGACACGCGTCCTGCTCGCTTGGGCGATACCGGCGTGGATCATGTTCGAGCTGATCCCGACCAAACTGCCGCATTACGTGCTACCGCTGCTGCCCGCCGTGGCGCTGATGAGCGCGCTCGCCCTGCGCGACGCGCCCGATGCCGTCAGCCGCATGATGCGCCACTGGGCCGGCCGCACCTTGCTGGTGCTGTGGAGCGCGATCGGGCTGATCCTCGGCTTCGCCTTCATCATCGCGACCTGGATCGGCGAGCAGCGCATCGCGCCGAGCGGCTTCATTCCGATCGTCGGTAGCCTGCTCGCCATCGGCCTCGCCGGACGCGCCTTTTGGCGGGGCGAAGCGCTGCGCGCCGCCGTGATCGCCGCGCTCTGCGTGCTGTTGATCTGGCCGCCGATTCTGGGGCGCCTGCTGCCCGGTCTGAAGCCGCTCTGGCCGTCGCAACAGGCGATGCTGATGGTCGCCGCGCAGACGCAAAGCTGGCCACCGAGCGAGCCCGTCGCCGCCGTCGGCTATCACGAACCGAGCCTGGTGTTCTTCCTCGGCACCAACACGATGCTGACGACGCCGGCCGACGCCGCCGCTTATCTCGCCGGCGCCAAGAACCGCCTCGCCCTGGTCAACGACCGCGAGGATCAGCGCTTTCGCGATGCGGTGAAAAATCTCGGCGCCGAGGTTTGGCGCATCGACGGGGTGCGCGGCTTCAACATGGCGCGCGGCCGCTTCGAGCAGATCTCGCTGTTCTGGTCGGGCACGCCGCGCTAGCCGGCGGCCGCGGCCGAGGATGCAGCGGGCGCGGCTTTAGGGCGCGTCCTACGGATAGCCCTGGAAGCCTTCGACCTCATAAAGCCGCACGACGCGCTCGCGTCCCACCCCAATCGGCGTGCGCACCTCAGCCAGCAGCTCGGCGCTTTTGAAGCGCGAGATGATCTCGCTGGCATCGGCGCGCTCGGTGACATAGAGCAGCTTGGCCGGCGACAGCGCCTGGTAATAAGGCCGCGTCAGGTCGAAATGATCGTGGATGCGGTTGGTCGGCCGCCATTTGAAGGCCTCGACCGGGTGCGGCTTCACGTAATAGAGCAGCTCGGCCATCAATTTGCGCTCGTCGACCAGCAGCGCGGCGCCGGGCATATCGTTGGCGCGCACATGGGCGATGGCGGCGCCGAGCTCGAGCCAGCCGCGCACCCGCTTGAAGGGATCGGCCTGGCTGGGCAGCGCGTCGGGCCGGCCATAGCTCGCGGCGATGAAGATCAGAAAAGCGGCGACGAGGCCGGCATGGACGGCCACCGACCCGCTCGCCAACAGCGCACGGCCGCGCCACAGCTTCGGATTGGCATGCAGCGCCCAGGCGACGACGAGCACCGAGGCGGCGACATAGGCCGGCGCCGCCCAATTGGCGTTGGCCCGCGACAGGAAACCCTGCAGCAGCATGATCGCCAAGGTCGGCAGCGCGAAGGCGACGAGCAGGCGCTGGCGGTCGTCGCGCCACCAGCCGCGCCAGCGCGCCAGGATGACGATAAGCACCGCGAACAGCGCCGGGCCGAAGACGCCGAACTGCGCGCCGAAAAACTCCAGGAACGAGCCGATGCTGAACAGATGCCCGCCGAGATTGGCGTTATCGCTGGTGTGGGCATAGGAGACGAAGCTGTTGTCGGCGTTCCAGAACGCGTTGGGCGCATAGATCGCCAGGCCGACCACGACGGCCATCATCATGCCGCGCCAGCTCCAGCCGGCGAGGCGGCCGCGCGCCAAGGCGACATGCACGCCGGCCGACAGTAGGAAAAAGATCATGGCGTATTTGCCGAGCAGGCCGAGGCCGAGGGCGACGCCGAGCACCAGCCACCAGCGCCAAGCATGGCCGACGGCGGCGCCCCGCTGCAAGGCGCGCACATAGACATAGAGCCCGACCGCCCAGAACAGCAGGAGCGGCAGGTCGGTCGACATCACCACCGAGGAGAAGGCGACGCCCGGCAAGGTGGCATAGAGCAGCGCCGACCAGAAGCCGACACGGCGGTCGAACAGGCGATGGCCGATGCCATAGACGGCGAGCGCCGTGAAGAAATGCAGAAGCGGCGCGCCGAGGCGCACGCAGGCCCCGCCGTCGCCGCAGACCGACGTGGTGGCGGCGATCAGCCAGGCGACCATCGGCGGCTTCGAGTAATAGCCGAAGGCGAGATCCTGGGCCCAAACCCAATATTGGGCTTCGTCCGGATGCAGATCGAAGGGATAGACCGTGAGATAGATCACGCGCAGCAAGGTCAGCGCCGCGAGCAGGAGAAGCGCGCCCGGCAAGCTGTAGATGCCGCTATTGGGAAACGTGAGGGGCGCGGGCTGGGGGGACGGACCCGTCATAAAAACTCGCCTCGTGAAAACGCCGGCACGTTAACCGATGGCCCGGCCCCACGCCAGGAAAATGCCCCGACCGAGCGGGCACGGAAAAGGGGCGGACTCGCGTCCGCCCCTTCGCATTCGCTTCGTTAAGCCGGCTATTTCGTGACGAAATAGCCGCCGGTGATGGCCTGATGGTAAAACTCCGCCACCGCCGGGCCGATGCCGAGCGGCAGATCCGTCTCGGCCTTGGTGTAAACATGCACCCCGGCGCCGAAGCGCGTGACCATCACCTTGGGCGCCGGATCGATGCGGTCGCGGAACATCGGCAGCACCACCTCCTCATAGACCTCGGGGCTGTGGTCGCGACTATCCTTCGAGATGCCGAACAGCACCGGCGGCACCGGCTTGGCGCCGGGGCCAGTGACCGGATAGGGCAGGCTCAGATACCGTTTGATCAGCGCTTCCTTCTCCGGACCGGAGAGGCCCAGCCGCTTGGCAGTCGCTTCCGCCGCCTTACGCAGCGACGCCTTGATGTTGTGGGTCAGGATGTACTCGGCCTTGAACTGCGGCCGCATCTTGGTCTTGTTCCACCAGTCGAGAATTTCTTCCATCAGCCAGGGCAGACGCATCAGCGCCGCCGGGCCTTCCTGGCCGAGCGCCTCGGGACCGGCATAGCGCGCGCGGTCGCGCCAGGTGCGGATATAAAGCTCGTCGAACGGATCGGTGCGCGGCGCCGGCTTCTTGCTGACGCGCTCGAAGCCCGCCACCTTGCCGAGCGCGCCCGACCAGTTGTGCTGTTCTTCCTGGATGAAGCCGAACGGCGAATTCTCGACGGCGATGACGCCGGCGATGTTCGGCACGCGCTGGCACATCATGAAGACATGCGGGCCGCCGGTCGAATGGCCGGTGACGTAGATCGAATATTCGCCCTCGGGGAAGTGGCGGCGCATCGCGTCCTTCATCGCCGTCTCGAAGGCGGGAAGCCAGCCGGCCATGCGGTCGTAGAAGATCGTGCCCGGCTTGGCGCGCGCCACCGTGCGGACGCCATAGCGCAGGCGTTTGGTGTCGTCGTTGACGACCTCGTACATGTCCGGCGTGATTTTCTCGCCGCGCAGCCAGATCGGCGTGCGCACCGTGCCGTCCTTGTTGATCGTATCGCCCGGCCAGTCGCGCGTCGGGCTGTCGAAGTAATGACGGCCGGGGAAGGTCATGGCCACGGCCTTATGGCCGAACTTGCCAGCATAAAGCTTGGCGATCGCCTCCATCGACTTGTAATCGCCCGAGCCGCCATGCAGCAGGAAGATGCCGATCTTCTTGCCGTCGGCGCCGACCGCGACCTGCGACGGATCCTTCGGCTCATAGACCATGCAGCCCATGTCCCAATCGAGACCGACCTCGTGAATGCGGAAAATGTCCTCGGTCTGCTTGAGCGGAATGTCGGGCTGCGCCAGCAGGCGGTCGGAAATGGCGATCACCTCCTCGCGCGAATATTCCACCGGCGGCGTCCAGCCGGTCAGCGCGGGCTTCTTGGGCGCGGCGGCCGATTTCGTCTTGGCCGGCTTGGCGGCTTTCGGCGCCAGCGTGGGGCGCGCGGGAACTCGAGCCGGAGCGACCCGGCTGCGCGCCTCGAGGCGGGCGCGCGCGGTGCTGCGCGCGGCGGGACGGGCGGCGCGGGCCTTGCGCGCCGCGCCAATCTTCTTGGCCGGCGTTTTTTTGGCAGAAATCTTTTTCGCGGGGCTTTTCTTGGCCGCGGTTTTTTTCGCAGAAGCTTTTTTGGCCTTTTTGGCCTTGTTGGCCTTGTTGGCGGGTTTGGCAGAGGCCTTGGCCGTCCGCTGCACGGTTTTTTTGGCAGGAGCCTTGACCGATTTTTTGCCGGGCCGTTTCGTTTTGCCAGGCTTGGCCTTCAAGGACTGCTTGGCGCTCTTGCTCGCCGCCGCTTTCTTGACGGGCTTCTTGTTTTTCGCGGCCGTCTTGGCAGAGGTCTTTTTCGCGGAGGTCTTGGGCTTGCGCATGGTGTCTCCCGTGCAGACATGGTGGAAAGCGCGGCACGTCACGCCCAATGAAACGGCAATTGTTTCAGGGAAGACGCTCGCCCGTTGCTTTCGCGGAATGGTCCTCTAAACTTTACGGATCAAATTGACGCCGGCAAAAATCGAAGTCAACAGGCCAAGAGGGAAATCATGCGCGTGACCCGCACAGTGACCACTAGCGTACTTCTCGGATTTGCGATCGGCGCCAGCGCGATTTTCGCTCCCGCCAGCGCCGAAACGGCCGAAGAGTTCTACAAATCCAAAAAAGAAATGATCATGGTCGTCGGCAGCGCGCCCGGCGGCGGCTACGACGGCTATGCCCGCATGCTGGCGCGTTACATGAGCAAATATCTGCCGGGCCAGCCCAACATCATCACCAACAACATGCCGGGAGCCGGCGGCGTGCGCGCCGCCAACTTTGTCGCCAATATCGCGCCGAAGGACGGCAGCGTGATTTCCATCATGGATCGCGGCCTGCCGACCGCGCCCCTGCTTTACGGCGAAAATTCCAACACGCAATTCGACCCGTCCAAGATGAATTGGATCGGCAGCGCGTCGAGCGAATCAGGCATGGCCGTGTTCGGCGCGCGCTCCCCGGCCAAGACGCTGATGGAAGCGACCAAGGTCGAAGTGGTGCTCGGCTCGACCGGCGCCGAAGGCGACACCGCGATGATGCCGCGGATGCTCAACGAGATGTTCGGCACCAAGTTCAAGATCATCACCGCCTATAAGGGCCAGCCTGAAGTGGTGCAGGCCGTGCAGAAAGGCGAGCTCGACGGCCTGTTCATGAGCGGTTGGTCGGGCCAGACCCGCGAGCTGCTGCTGCAAATGTACGCGCGCAAGGAAGTCGGCTTCCTGGTGCAGATGGGCTTCAAGCGCGACCCCGACGTCGGCGATGTCCCCACCATCATGGAATTGATCAAGAACGACGACGACCGCCAGGTGATGGAAGTCATCCTCGGCCGTCTCGAGCTCGGCCGGCCCTTCGTCGCGCCGCCGGGCGTGCCCGCCGACCGCGTCGCCGTGCTGCGCAAAGCGTTCAGCGATGCCTGCGCCGACCCCGAATTGGTTCTCGAAGGCGACAAGACCCGCCGTTACATCGAACCGATCGACGGTGCGACGACGCAGAAGATGATCGAGGCCGTCTATAAGACCTCGCCCGAGGTGATCGCCAAGATCCGCAGCTACGTGAAACCGCCGGCGGCGCAGTAACGCCCGGCACATGCTTAAGGCCCGGCGGCGTCGCGTCGCCGGGCCGCCGCACTCCTCCTGCGCTCCCCCCAGCGCAGTCATGCAATCCTCACCCGGAGAACAGCCATGACTGCTTGCATTCGCGTTCCACGTTCCACTCTCGCCGCCCTGCTCGCGCTCGCGCCGGCCACGCTGATCCCGATGGCCGCCGGCGCGCAGTCCGCCGACGCCTTCTATAAATCCAGAAACGAGATGACGATCATCATCTCGAGCGCGCCTGGCGGCAGCTACGACATCTACGGCCGCATGATCACGCGCCACATGAGCAAGTACCTTCCCGGCAATCCGACCATCATCTCCAACAATATGCCGGGCGCCGGCGGCATGCGCGCCGCCAACTACCTCTACGAGGTCGCGCCGAAGGACGGCTCGGTGATCTCGATCATGGATCGCGGCATCGTCACCGCCCCTCTGCTCTACGGCGCGGAATCCAAAGCGCAGTTCGAAGCCACCAAGTTCAACTGGATCGGCAGCGCCGTGATCGAAATGGGCATGGGGGCGATTTCGGCCAAAGCGCCGGCCACCACGCTCGAAGAAATGAAGAAGACCGAAGTGGTGTTCGGCGCGAGCGGGCCGGAAACCGACCCGGCGATGTACGCCCGGCTGTTCAACAAGCTCTACGGCACCAAGATCAAGGTGATTGCCGCCTACCCCGGCCAAAGCGACACGCTGCAAGCCGTGGAAAGGGGCGAATTGCACGGCCTGTTCCTCTCCGGCTGGTCGGGCGCCGGACGCGCCTTTGTGAAAGACAAGGTCAAGCGCGGCGAATGGAAAGTCTTCGTGCAGATGACGAGCCGCAAGGACGAGGAGCATCTCGACGCGCCGAGTGTCTTCGATGTCATTCCTGGCGAGCAGAACAAGCAGATCCTGACCCTGCTATTCGAGCGGCAGATACTCGGCCGGCCCTTCGTCGCGCCGCCGGGCGTACCCGCCGACCGCGTGAAGATGCTGCGCGACGCCTTCAAGCGGGCGCTCGAAGACAAACAGCTGCTCAGCGAGGCCGCGAAGCAACGCTACGCCATCAGCCCCGTGTTCGGCGAAGAAGCGCAACAGATCGTCCAGCGCATCTATGCCACGTCGGGCGAAACTATCGACGCAACCCGTGCCCTGCTGAAATCCGCACAATAGAGGCGTGACCATGCCAAGCCTGTCCCCCGCAAAGTTCCGTCTGACGCTGATCGCCGGCGTCTTGGCCGCCGGCCCCCTTCTCTCCGGCACGGCGTTCGGCCAATCGGCCGAGCAGTTCTATAAAGCGCAGAAGACCATGACGATCATCGTCGGTTCGGCCGCCGGCGGCAGCTACGACACCTATGCCCGCGTCATGGGCAAATTCCTCAGCGCCAATCTGCCCGGCAACCCGACCTTCGTGACCAACAACATGCCGGGCGGCGGCGGCATGCGGGCCGCCAACTTCCTCTACAATGTCGCGCCCAAGGACGGCTCGACCATGATGATCATGGCGCGCGCCATTCCGACCGCGCCGCTGCTTTACGGCGAGGAATCGAAGGCGCAATTCGACGCCCTCAAATTCACCTGGATCGGCAGCCTGGTGAAAGAGATGGGCATGGGCGTCGTGTCCAAGGCCGCGCCGGCCACCACCCTCGACGACATGAAGAAGGTCGAGATCAACATGGGCGTGAGCGGCATCGAGGGCGACCCGGCGATGTATGCGCGTCTATTCAACTCGCTCTACGGCACCAAGCTGAAGAACGTCGCCGGCTATCAGGGCCAGGCCGAGACGATGAACGCCGTCGAAAAGGGCGAAATGCACGGCCTGTTTCTCTCGGGCTGGTCGGGAAGCGGGCGCGCCTTCGTCAAGGACCGCGTCGCCGAGGGCAAATGGGCGATCTTCGTCCAGATGGGCCTGGAGAAGGACCCGGACCATCCGGATGTGCCGACGGTCATGGAGGTGATCCAGGATCCGAAGGACCGCGAGGTGCTGAAGTTCCTGTTCGGCCGCCAGATTCTCGGCCAACCTTTCACCGCGCCGCCGAACCTGCCGGCCGACCGCGCCGCGATGCTCCGCGCCGCTTTCAAGAAATCGGTCGACGATCCCGCCATGCGCGCCGAGTTGGAACGCCAGCGCTTCGCGCTAAGCCCGGTCTACGGCGAGGACGCCGAACGGATCATCAAGGAGCTTTACGCGACGCCGTCCGACGTCGTCGAAGGCGCGCAGCGGCTGGTGAAGATTCGCGGCTAATCGCGGCCGGCATCCATGGAAAAAGGGCCGGCAGGTTGCCGGCCCTTTTTTTGCCTGCCTATTTGCCGTCGAGCCGATCTGCATTGCGCAGGTCGGGGAAGAACTTCCACCACAGGGCGGTGACGCCCAGCACGGCGAAGCCGCCGATGGCCGCCGCCGTGACCGTGCCGATCATCGACGCCATCAGGCCGGCCCGGAAATCGCCCAGCTCGTTGGAGGCCGTGATGAAGACGGAATTGACTGCCGCCACGCGACCGCGCATTTCGTCCGGCGTCGTCATTTGAATCAGCGTCAGGCGGATATATACGCTCACCACATCGACGGCGCCGAGCAGCGCGAGGGACGCCGCCGAAATCCAGAAGACCGTCGAATAGGCGAACACCAGGGTTGCCAGGCCGAACAGGCCGACGCAAATGAACAGAATCACGCCGGACCGCCGCATCGGCGGGATTTGCGTCAGCACCAGCGCCGAAATCAGGCCGCCGACCGCTTGGCTGCTGCGGAGGAAGCCGAGGCCATCGGCGTCGGTATGGAGGATATCGCGGGCATAGACCGGCAGCAGCGCCGGCAAGCCGCTGCACAGCACGGCGAAGAGATCCATCGAGATCGCGCCGAGTACGATCGGCTTTCTTTTGATGAAGCCGAAACCGGCCATCAGCGAGCCCCAGGTCGGCGGTTCCTTGCCGCGCTTGGTCTGACTGGTCATCGGGACGATCAACAGCATCAAGCTCGCGGCGACGGCCATAAAGACGCAAGCGCCATAGACAGCTTCGGGGCCTTGGTAATAATAGAGCATGCCACCGATCGCCGGGCCGGTGATGATCGCGAGCTTGCTGCTCGAGGAATTCCACGCCACCGCGTTGGGATATTCCTCGGTCGGCACCAGGTTCGGCAGCAAGGCCTGCAGCGCCGGCGAGTAGAAGGCGCGCGCGACCCCGAACAGCAGGATAATGCCGAACATCGGCCAAACCTGCGCGAAGCCGGACAGCGTGAAGAGCAGGAATAACGCGGCGCAGAAGCCTTGCAGCGCGAAACTGCCGCCCACCACACGTCGGCGGTCGTAGCGGTCGGCGACATGGCCGGTGATCAAGATGAGAAAAACCGCCGGCAGGAATTGGAACAGCCCGACCAAGCCGAGATCCAGCGGATCGTTGGTCAAATTGTAAATTTGCCAGCCGACGGCGACCGCCATCATCTGATTGGCGAAGATGGAGAGCATCTTGCCGAGGATGGTCAGCGTAAAGCCGCGATGGCGGAATACGGCGAATTTGCCTTTCGGCGGGGCGTCGGCGTTCATAGGCGGCTTTCCATCAAGCGGCGCGTCAGGCGGCCGCATCCTCAGGCTTGTCGAGCTTGCGTAGCTCGGCGAACCATTTCATCCAGATAACGGTGATGACCAGCGTGGCGATGCCGCCCGCCAGCACCGCGCCGACCGCACCGATGGCCGCGCCCATGGCGCCGGCGCGGAAGGCGCCGAGCTCGTTCGAGGCGCCAATGAATACCGAATTGACGGCGCCGACGCGCCCGCGCATGGCGTCCGGCGTGCCGATCTGGATGATGTTCTGCCGCACGAAGACGCTGACGACGTCGGCCATGCCGGACACGGCGAGCGCCAGCAGGGACAGCCAGAAAATCGTCGAGAGGCCGAAGACGACGATGCTGACGCCCCACAGCAAGACGCAAAAGAACATGATCTGGCCGAGGTTGCGACGAATCGGGAACTGCGTGAGCAGAACGGCGACGATCAGTGCGCCGAACGCTGGCGCGCTGCGCAACAGCCCCAGGCCTTCGGGCCCGACCTTCAGGATGTCGCTGGCGAACACCGGCAGCAGCGACACCGCGCCGCCGAGCAGCACGGCAGCGAGATCGAGCGAGATGGCGCCGAGGATGACCGGCTTGGATTTGATGAAGGTTAAGCCGGCGAACAGGCTCGTCAATGAAACCGGCTCGCCGCTGCCGGCGATCGCGCGGCGCTTCACGAAGGACATGATCACGGCAGAGAAGGCGATGCCGACCATGGCGATGACGTAAACCTCCTGGACGCCGATCCAGCCGAGCACCAAGCCGCCGAGCGCCGGCCCGCCGATACCGGCGATCTGCCAGCCGAGACTCGACCAGGCGATGCCGTTGCCGAAATGCTCGCGCGGCACAAGGTTCGGCATCAAGGCGGAGGCGGCCGGCTGGGCGAAGGCGCGCGCGATGCCGAGCACGACGAGAACGACGAACATCGGCCAGACGACGGTGATGCCTTGCCAGGCCATGAGAAAGAAGGCCAAGGCACAGAGCCCTTCGACGGCGTAGCACAGGGTCAGGATCGTGCGGCGGTCGAAACGGTCGGCGGCAGTACCGGTGATGAGACCGAGGATCAGCGCCGGCAGGAATTCGGCGAGCCCGACGAACCCGAGCTGCAGCGGATCATGCGTGAGTTCATAGACCTGCCAGCCGATGGCGACGACCTGCATCTGCACGGCGATGCTCGTGATGAAGCGCGATACCCAATAGCGGCGAAAGTCCACATAGCGAAAGGCCGCATAGCCGGAGATTTTTTTCGATGCGAAGGGCGATGCCGGCTTGGCCGGCGTTGCCGCGTCCGGCGCCGAACGGGGCTCCGTCGTCATCGGGTGATCCGGGCCGCGCCGGAAGACCGAACGGGCAGCCTGGACAGGCCCAGCGATCGGGACGCGAACGACATCGGCCGTCCGGCGGACGGCGTGCGGGGGAACATGCGGTGTGTCCTCTGTATCGCGGCAGCGCCGCTGATAAGGGGCTGCCGCGGCTCTCTCCGATGGCGATTGTCGCACCCCCGGCAACGCCCGGCAACAGCGCGCCGCAGGCGTTTCACGCTATCGCATCGCCGGATCATGCGTCGGCGCCGGCGCGATCGGCTCACAATTGTTGCACCAAATGCCTCGCTTTTCCCCTAGCGCTGGGGCGGCCCCGCCCCTATTTTCGCCGCGCAGCTGCCTCTCAACCGGTCCCGTATCACATGCTCGGTGCTTTTTACGCGCTTCTCGCGGCGGCGTCCTTCGGCCTCAACAATGCGAGCGCGCGACGTGGCGTGATCGGCGGCAGCGCCGTCCAGGGGCTGGCCATCACCATTCCGCTCGGCATGCTGATGTTCGTCCCGGCCACCATCATCGCCGGCGAAATCGGCATGTGGGACGCCTTCACGCCGCTGCAATGGCTCTTTCTATCGGCCAGCGGCTTCGCCCACTTCGTCTGGGGCCGTTATTTCAACATCAAATCGCTCGAGGCCATCGGCACCAACCTCGCCGGCCCCGTGCAGCAGAGCCAGCATCCCATCGCCTTGATGCTCGCCATCGTTTTCCTCGGCGAGACGCTGACGCCGATGAAGATCGTCGGCATCCTGCTGATCGCCATGGGCCCCATCGTCATGCTGCGCCAGCGCAGCGCGGCGCCCAAGCAAGCCAAGCCGCTATTCGTTCCGCGCATGGCCGAGGGGTATTTTCACGCTTTGATGGCCGGCCTGGGCTTCGGCGCCAGCCCCGTGCTGTTCGCCGCCGGCATCGGCGACAGCGGCCTGTCCATGCTCGGCGGCCTGATCTCCTTCATCGCCGCGACATTCGTCGTCGGGCTCATCGTCCTGCTGCCGGGACAGTTGCGCGACCTGCGCGCCATGAACCGCGCCAGCATTCCCTGGTTCTTGGTCACAGCTTTGGCCACCTTCAGCTCGCAGTTTTTCCGCTACCTGGCGCTCGGCATCGCACCCGTCACCGTGGTGCAGCCGATCCAAAGTCTGTCGCTGATCTTTCGGTCGATTTTCGGCTATTTCATCAGCCGCGATTACGAGCGCCTCGACCGCGGCGTCTATTACGGCCTCGCCCTCGCCTTTTCCGGCGCGCTGGTGCTCGCCATCGGCGACGAGGCCGTCCGCCGCTTCGTGACGCTGCCGCCGTGGCTCGCCGGAATCGCCGCCTGGACCTGGCCGTAAGCGCTAAGGCGTCTGCAGGACCGCGCGCAGTTTGACGGCCAGATCCTGACGCCGGTAGGGCTTGTTCAGGAGCTGCACGCCGGGATCGACGCGCCCCTGATGGATCACCGTGTTTTCGGTATAGCCGGACGTGTAAAGCACGCGCAGCCCCGGTCGCAGGCGCAACGCCTGTTCGGCCAGCTGCGGACCGGACATGCCGCCGGGCATCACCACGTCGCTGAACAGAAGGTCGATCTTGGCGTCGCTCCGCAGCAGTTGCAGCGCATCGGCGCCGCTATGCGCCGTCAGAACCTCGTAACCGAGCGCCTTCAATTCCGCCGCCACATGGTCGCGCACCATATCGTCGTCTTCCACGGCCAGGATCGTTTCGCCGCGCCCACGCGGCAACGCCTTCTCGGCGCGCGCCACATCGGCCAGCGGCAAGCTCGAGCGCGGCAGATAAAGCTTCACGCTCGTGCCTTCGCCGACTTCCGAATAGATCTTGATATGGCCGCCGGTCTGCTTGACGAAGCCATAGACCATGCTGAGGCCCAAGCCGGTCCCTTTGCCGACATCCTTGGTGGTAAAGAAGGGTTCGATGGCATGCGCGAGAACCTCCTTGCTCATGCCGGTGCCGCTATCGGCGACCGCGACCATCACGTAGTCGCCCGGTTCGACGTCGTCGTTACGTTCGGCATAAACCTCGTCGAGATGAACGCTGGCCGTCTCCACCGTCAAGCGGCCGCCGCCCGGCATGGCGTCGCGGGCATTGAGTGCGAGATTCAAAATCGCGGCTTCCAATTGCGCCGGATCGATCATCGCCGGCCGAGTTTCCCGGCCGAGAACGAAGCGGCATTCGATATGCTCTCCGAGCGCGCGATGGAGAAGATTTTCCATTTGCAGCAGCAACTGGTTGACGTCAATAGAGCGCGGCTCAAGAGGCTGGCGCCGCGCGAAAGCCAATAGGCTGCGCGTCAGGCTGGCGCCACGCTCGGTCGCCCGCATCATCGTCTCGGCGAGCGCGAGAAGTTCCGGACGATCCTCCAGCTGTTCGACCAGCATTTCCGCATTGCCGAGGATGACTGTCAGCAGGTTGTTGAAATCATGCGCGACGCCGCCGGTCAACTGGCCGATGGCTTCCATCTTTTGCGATTGCTGCAGCTTCTGATTGAGATCCGCGATCGCGTCGCGTTGGCGCTCCAGCGATTCCGCCGCGCCATTGAGGACCGTCATCAATCCGCCAAGCTCGCCGCGCGGATGCGGCAAGGGGATGCGCGCGCGCAAATTGCCCGCACCCAGGCTTTCCGCCATCTTGCCGATCCGCGCCACTTGGCGGCGGATGCCGATTTCGGCGAGTAGCCAGACGCCGAAGAACAGCAACAGCGCGACCGCCGCCAGCACGGCGAGTTCCTCGATTAGGCTGCGGTTCGCATCGGCCACGAGGATGTCCTTCGGCTGGCCGACCAGCAGGTAAAGTCCCGCCTCGCGCATCGCTGGATTGCTCGAGACCGCCCAGACTTCCCGATCGCCGCTGGCGCGCAGGGCCTCGCCGGCGCCGCCGTCGCTATGGGCGGTCACGAAATCGAAGAGCGGCGTTCCGGCGATCGAGCTGCCGGCCGATAGCGCGCGGCCCTGCGGGGCATGCCAGGCCAGGACTATGCCTTGGCGATCGACGAAGGCCATATCCGTTTCGCGGGCGCCGCGCTCCTGCAGGAGCTTTTCGAGATTCAGCGATGCGAGCAAGACGAACCGGAGTTCTCCAGCGGCATCGCGGGCCGGGTAGGCGATCTGCAAGACCGAAATGCCCGTCAATCGTCCGAACGTCGGCTCGAGCGCGACGCCGGACGATTGCCGCAAGGCTTGCTGGAAATAACTGCGATCGCGCAGGTCGAGATTACGCCCAGAGCCGAGCGAGTCGCAGAATAACTGGCCGTTCGGATCGATCGTCAGGATGCCGGTATATTGCGGATATTCCTCGCGCACAGCGGAGAGAAAGGCCGAACAGGCGGCGCGGTCGGCGGTCTCGAGGTCGCGGGCGCGAGCCAATCCGTAATGCAGCTGCGCCGTCCCGAGAATCTTCTCGTTCACCGCGGCGGCGATATCTTCGGCATCGACCGACAGTGCTGCGATCGCCTTGGTGATTTGCTTTTCACGATCATGGATGAAGCGCAATCCGCCCAGCAGCGTCGGCAATAAAATCGCCGACAACACGAGAAGCAGCAGCCGCGAGCGGATACTCATCGCCGACCATCCCCCCGATGGATCGCCTGACACGCCTCTGCGCGGGATTCCCCACAGCGGAAATCCCCGCAGGACGGTTGCTTCGTTAATTTCGCCATGTCGCCGGCCTCTTTTTCACGCCGCCGTAGGCAAGCCTATCATGCGCGCAGGATCGGTCAGCGGCAAGGCGAGCCCTACGCAAAGCATTCTCATTCGCGCAGTGACATGCCGTGCCGACGCGCTAATATCGCCGAGGCTTATTTTGGATCGCAACGGGGGGACCGAGCGCGATGTTCAATATCCTGACTTTCACGGGCTTTCATACCTGGCTCAGCCTGATCGCCCTGGCGAGCGGCATCCTGCTGATTTTCGACCTGCTCGCCAGCCGCCTCGCCGGACGCCTGACGATTCTGTTCTTCGTCACCGCGGTGGCGACGAACGTCACCGGCTTCCTGTTTCCCTTCACCGGCTTTTTGCCGTCGCACGGCGTCGGCATCATCTCGTCGCTCGTCTTGCTGCTTGCGCTTATGGCACGCTACGCCCTCCGCCTCGCCGGCGCATGGCGCGCCACATATGCGGTATGCCTCGTGCTCGGGGTCTATTTCCTCGCCTTCGTCGCCATCGCGCAGATCTTTCAGAAAGTGCCGGCCTTGGTCGCCATGGGCCAATTGCCCTTTGCCGTCGCCGAGACGCTGCTGCTGGTGATCGCGGTTCTGCTCGCCGTCAAGGCGGCGCGGCGGTTTCACCCCGTCGCGATGTAATAGTCGCCCTTCACATCTTGCGGCGCGAGGAATTCGATCCTCGCGCTGTGGTCGCGAAATGCCAAAAATTATCACGCTCGAAGAGACAGCCGATTTTCGGCAAAAACGCGGAACCGCTGCTTCGCAATAGCGAACATGCGTCAAACACGAAATGGAAAACGTCGGCGATATCATATCGACGCCGCGCCTCTTTTCCATTTCGCTCGAAGAGGAACGCGCCCCATGGCGTTGCATCGCCGCATCTATTCAGCCAAAAAGTTTTATTCATAAAAAAAATCGGCCGGTTCCATAAGCCGTAAGTCTTAGGCCTTGCTCATTTTCCCGTCAGGGAACCCTCATCTTTTCGACATGACATGGCGTAAATCCACACAGGAGGGTCTCTAAGCCTTTCTTTATCCTAGCTGTGTGGATAGGGGATTGCGCGCCGAAGGGGGGTGCCGACCGATCCGACTAGCAACAGGCTTGTCAGAAACAAGTCACGTCAAGGAAGGCAAATGCGATGCGCAAGCGAGTGATGGTTCTCTGTCTCGACGCGTTCGATGCAGCGCTCGGCGACAAGCTCATCGACGCCGGCAAACTTCCTGGGTTGGCCCGCTTGAAGGCGGAAAGCGCGCGCTTCGAACTGGAACATGGGGCGGGCAACAAAGCCCGCTATACCGGACTGACCTGGGAACATTTTTCCTCCGGCCGCAAGCCTGAGACCTCGGGCAAATGGTCGGTCATCTCGTTCGATCCCAAGAGCTTCCGCGTCAAACAGAGCTTCGCCACCGAACGGCCATTCCTGGCGGACGTCGATGCCAAATGCGCCATCTTCGACGTGCCCTATTTCGATCTGCAAGCGATGCCCAATGCCGTCGGCGCCGTCGGCTGGGGCGGTCATGATCTCGGCGTCTATCCGCAAGCGATGCCCAAGGGATTGATGGCTGAAATTACCGCGCGCTTCGGCCCGCCGCCCGACGTCGACGCCTTGAACGTGATGGTTTATCCGAGCGTCGAACTGACAAAGCGCATGGGCAAGAACCTGCGCGCTTCCGTGAAACAGCGCGTCGACATCGCCGAATGGCTGTTCGGCGAGCGCGTGACCGATTGGGACGTGGCGATGCTCGGCATCGGCGAGTCCCATGACGCCATAGAACTGTTCTATCACGGCATCGATCCCAACCATCACATGGCCGACGCTCCCAGCGCCGCATCGGCGCGCGAGGGACTGATCGGCGTTTATGAAGAGATCAGCGCGCAGATAGATCGGCTCATGACGCGCTTCCCAGACGTCGCCTTCGTCGCTTTCACCATGCACGGCATGGGCGATAACGACACCGACCTGCCGACCATGCTGCTGCTGCCCGAACTGCTCTACCGCCGTTCGTTCGACAAACCGCTGTTCATGTCGCGCGACGATTGGCGCGCGGCGCGTGCGCCGGCGCTCAAGCAGGGCGAGGATTGGAACGAGGTCGTCGTCGGTGCGATGCGGCATGCCAAGCCCAAGCCGCCGATCAATATCCGCCAGCGCGCCTTGCGCCGGGCGCGGCGCGGCGCGGCGATCATGGCCAAAGCCACCATCGGCCAGGCCCTCATGCGCGACCTCTCCAGCCGCCGCGGCCCGCGCGACAAATCCTTCGACGTCGAGTGGATGCCCGCCGCGCAATATGCGCGCTATTGGCCGCAGATGGACGCTTTCGCCGTGCCGTCATTCTTCGAAGGCCGCGTGCGGGTGAATCTCGCCGGCCGCGAAAAGAATGGCCGCGTCCCGTTGGAGCGCTACGGCGAAACGCTCGACGCCATCGAAGAGCTGCTGCGCGCCTGCGTCGACATCAAGACCGGCCAGCCGGTGGTGCGCGAAATCAACCGGCCTTCCGCCAACGATCCCCTGAGCCTGCGCGACAGCGAGGGCGATCTGGCGATCCTGTGGAACGGCAGCCCGACCGGCTTTCGCCACCCCACCCTCGGCGACATCGGCCCGGCGCCGGCGCGCCGCATGGGCGGCCATAGCGGCGGCGGCGGTGCGCTCTACGTCCGCTCGACCGGCATCATGCCGGGCGACCGCGGTCAGCGCTCCTCGTTCGACGTCGCGCCGACCATTCTCGAGCTGATGGGCCGGCCCAGCGGCAGCTGGATCGACGGCGAAAGCGTGCTCGGCCATCTCGAACCGGGTCTGGCGGCCACCGAAGTCCCCTTGCCGGCCTTGGCCGCGGCGGAAATCAACTTCCTGCCGCCCGTCACCACGGAGGTCCTCGAGGAGTTGACCATTCCCGACCTGCCCGCGCCCGGCGCCGACGGCGAGCAACCGGATATCGCGGCGGCGCAAGCCCAGCCCGCGCAAAAAAGTCCCCTCGTTGCTCGCACCGCCGCCGCGGTCGGCGTCTCGCCCAACCTGTCGCCCGAGGCCAGCGAGATCCTCCAGGCCATCGTCACCCGCCTGACGACGTAACGCGCCGGCAGTTGCGCCGACCAAGCAGGGCCTGATGATCGCGCAAGGTCATCAGGCCCTTGTCGATTCCTGCGCCGGGGATTAAGACCACGGCAGACGCTGAAGCGCCGACTGCCAGACCCTGACAGTCCGTGCCGGCAGCGCTCGGGGGACTCACCGTGGATCGCAGGCGTTTTCTGTTCGCCGTCGCCGCAACCGGCGCCGCGGCGCTTCCCTTCGTCCCGCGCCCAGCGAAGGCGCAAAGTCGCACTGCGGTCGTGGACCTATGGCGCAGCCGCATCGGCGCTATTCTCGCGCGGGGCGGCTTGCCGATCATCGACATGCAGGCGACTTATCTGGCCGAAACCAATATCGCACGTATGATCGAGTTCATGGACCGCCTTGACGTGGCACTGATCGCCTTCGCCCCGGCTAACGCGCCGAACAGCCAACCATCTCTCGCGCTCCACGGGCGTTACCCCGACCGCTTCATTCCGACGACCAACAGCGGCGAATTTCCGCGTTGGTGGAACAATCCGGCAGCCTTTCTGGCCGGCGTAAAAAACGAACTAAAATCCGGGCAATATTTCCTGATGGGCGAACATGAGTTTCGCCACTACCCCTCGCCCGAACAGGTGCAAGCGGGCCAAAGCCAGCGCGACATCACCATTCCGATCGACGGTCCGGCCGGCGACGCCCTGTTCCGCCTCGGCGAGGACAGCGGTGTGCCGTTTCAAATCCATTACGACGTGGAAGATCGTTTGTTGCCGCCGTTCGAAGCGATGCTGACGCGTCATCCCAAGGCCAAGGTCATCTGGTGCCATCTCGGCATGGTGCGTTACCCCGACCGCGCCAAGCTTTACGGTCCGGCCTATGTCCGGGGACTGATCGAGCGTTTCTCGGGCCTGCATTTCGATCTCGCGGTGCCGGCGCCGAACAATATCTACCGGCCCTCGGGCGCCCGCGATTCGACGATCTATCGCGACGGCAAGCTCGATCCGGCGTGGCGCGACCTGCTGGAAACCCATGCCGACCGCTTCGTCGTCGGCAGCGATTACCGGCTGCCGATCGAGGCGCGCTACGGCGACAATATCGAGCGCGTGCGGAGCCTGATCCTCGCCGCCCTCAGCGAGCCGACGCGCCAGGCCATCGCCTACGGCAACGCATGGCGCTTGACCACCGGATCGGCCTGGACCGCGTGAACGCTGAGCCACACGATGCCGGCCTGAAGGCCATGGAGAATCCGGTCAAGCTTGCGCTATTTTAAGCGCGCCCTTTCAAAAGCGTGGCCCACAGATGCCTGCCGACGATTCCGCAGAGACCCTCTGCAAGACCTGCGAGAAGCCACTGGTGCTCTGCGTCTGCGACGCCGTGACGCCGCTCGACAACCGCGTCGCCGTGGTGATCTTGCGCCATCCGCAGGAGCAGGACCGGTTGCTCGGCACCGCGCGCATCGCCACGCTGCAACTCAAAAATGCCGCGCTCAAGACCGGCTTGTCCTGGCCGAGCCTGGCCAAATTGGTCGGACAAGACGTCGATCCCAAGCGCTGGGGCGTGCTCTATCTCGGCACCGCCAAAACCCTTGTCACGCTGAAGACCGGCGCCCCCTTGGCGCCGCGCCCGCTCACCGTCGTCGATAAGGCGGGCGAGGCGTTGGCCGATCAGGACGAGATCCTCGCCGGGCTTGAGGGCATCATCCTGCTCGACGGCAATTGGCAGCAGGCCAAGGCCTTATGGTGGCGCAATGCCTGGATGCTGAAATGCCGCCGCCTGCTGCTGCAGCCGCCGCGCGCCTCCTATTACGGCAATCTGCGCAAGGAGCCGCGCGGCGAAAGCGTCTCGACCATCGAGGCGGCGGCCTACGCGCTGGCGGCGCTCGACGGCGACGACACGCTTGCCGAAAAAATCCTGCCGCCGTTCAAGCGGCTGCTGGAAAAAGCGCGCGCGAACAATCCCGCGCCCAAACGCGACTACCGCCGGCGCGGCGGCGACGGCAAGCCCCGCCGGCCGCAGCGGGCTGGATAGATATTGCGATTGGAAAATTGGAGCGGGCGAAGGGAATCGAACCCTCGTCAGTAGCTTGGGAAGCTACAGCTCTACCATTGAGCTACGCCCGCTCAGGGGGCCCGAAGCAGGCCCGAGGACGCCGCCAAGTCTTAGCCCATCGCCGGCGTCCATGCCAAGAGGCCGCGATAACCCCCGTAAAACCGGTCTTTCTCCGGGCCCCGGCCGCTCCGCTTGACGGCCCGGAGAGCGAGGATTAGAAAATCCCTATCCCGTGGAGATTTGAGCCGGCCGGCTTGCGGACCACGTAAAACACTCCGCTAAAAGGTCGGTGCCGCGTCGCGCAGCCCTGGCCTTCATCGGCAGGGC
>CAMAVH010000053.1 GCA_945861615.1 Rhizobium sp. Q54
GTATCGGCATCGCGCAGTTCGACGTAATCGACCGCATCGAATCCGGCCTTGAGGATCGCCGCGCGGGCGGCCTCCAGCGTCGGCGACACCGCGGCGCCATTCGCCAAGCCGGCGGCGGCCTCGGCCAGCGCGCGCTGCAGGGCCGGCGCGATCTTGCGCTGCGCCGGCGTTAGATAGGCGTTGCGCGACGACAGCGCCAGGCCGTCCGCCTCGCGCACGGTCGGCACGCCATTAATGCGCGTGGCGATGTCGAGATCGCCCGCCATCCTGCGGATCACGCAAAGCTGCTGATAATCCTTCTCGCCGAAATAGGCGTCGTCGGCGCCCGCCTGATTGAGCAGCTTGGCGACCACCGTGGCGACGCCGGCAAAATGGCCGGGGCGCACCGCGCATTCCATGCTCTCGGTGAGGCCGGCCACCGTCACCGTGCTGGCGAAGCCGTCTCCGTAGATCGTCGCCACGTCGGGCGCGTAGAGCAGATCGGCGCCCGCCGCGGCGAGCTTGGCCGCGTCCGCCGCCTCGTCGCGCGGATAGCGCGCGAAATCTTCATGGGGGCCGAACTGCTTGGGATTGACGAAGAGGGTGACGACGACGCGGTCGCAGTCCTCCAGCGCGCGGGCCACCAGGCTGAGATGGCCGTCATGCAGCGCGCCCATGGTCGGCACCAGGCCGACGCGCTCGCCGCCCGCGCGCCAGATGCGCACCCGCGCGCGCAGTTCGGCGACGCTGCGAACGATGGCAAGAGAGCCGGCGAGCGGCGCGGCGGAATCCATTGCGGAAAGATCAGGCGCGCTTGGGCGACTTACCGGTGGGCAGCGTGCCGCTCGGCAACTGAACCGGAATCTGCAAGCTGGGGCCGCCGCCGAACAAATGCTCGTCGGCCGGGAAGGCGCGGCTGCGCACGTCGCTGGCATAGGCCTTCACGGCGGCCTCGATCTCGCTGCCGAGATCGGCATAGCGCTTGACGAATTTCGGCGTGAAATCGGTGAAGACGCCGAGCATGTCGTCGACCACCAGCACCT
Source organism: Rhizobium sp. Q54 (assembly GCA_945861615.1). Classification (GTDB taxonomy): domain Bacteria; phylum Pseudomonadota; class Alphaproteobacteria; order SMXQ01; family SMXQ01; genus CAMAVH01. The sequence goes on from CAMAVH010000053.1 coordinate 1,023, forward strand.
GGCCGTCGCAGGCGGCGGAGGCGCCGATGCCGATGGTCGGCACTTTGAGGCGGCGCGTCAGTTCGCGCGCCACCGGCTCGACGGTGCCCTCGACGACGACGCCGAAAGCGCCGGCGGCGGCAATGGCTTCGCCGTCGGCCAACACCTGTTCGGCATCCTTTTCGCTGCGGCCGCGAATTTTATAGCCGCCGGACGCGCGCACCGACTGCGGCATCAGGCCGACATGGCCGAGCACCGGGATGTCGCGCGCGGCGAGGAAGGCCACCGTCTCGGCCATCTCGACGCCGCCTTCGAGCTTCACCGCGTCGGCGCCGGTCTCGGCGATGACGCGCGCGGCAGCGCGATAGGCGTCGGCCGGCGAGGCCTGGTAGCTGGCGAAGGGCAGATCGACGACGACGCAGGCATGCGCCGCGCCGCGCGCCACGGCGGCGCCGTGGGCGATCATCATGTCGAGGGTGACGGGCAAGGTGCTGTCGAAGCCGTAGACCACCATGCCGAGCGAATCGCCGACCAACAGCAGATCGACATGCGGATCGAGATGGCGCGCCATCGGCGTGGTGTAGGCGGTCAGGCAGACGATCGGTGTGCCGCCCTTGCGCGCGCGCAAGTCGGGAACGGTGACGGGCTTCGCCGGAACGGACGTGACGGTCGACATAAACACCTCCCCGAAAACGGGCTGGCCGAAGGCGGTCTGGCGCAGAAAGCCAGATATGGGCGCGCGCGGCGGGTTTTACGCCCTTTATGCCGCGCCGCAAAATGGATTTCCCCAAACCATTGAAACTAAGAGGAATTCTCTACCTATCGAACGGCGACGATGAAAATCCGGCGGAACGGCAGCAAGGTCGTGCCGTCGGCCCGGCGGGGATAGGCCGCCTGCATCTTATCGCTGTACGCCTGATAAAACGCCGCCGCTTCGTCGGGGTTCAAGGCGCCGAGCACCGGGCCGAGCGCCGAGCCGCGCGACCATTCGGCCACCGCGTTGTCGCCGCTCAGGACATGGAGATATTCCGTCTCCCAAATGTCGAGGCCGCGCGATTCCTTGACCAGCCAGTCGTGATACACGGCCGGCGGCGCGACTTCGGGAAACAGATGCGGCGCGACGCGGTCCTTCCAGCGCGGATCTTGCGCGATCTCGACCAGCGCGTCGATGCGCGCGCTGCCATGGCCGCGCGGCATCTGCACGGCGAGCACGCCATGGGCCATCAAGGACCGCATCAGTTTGGGAAACAGCCGCTCATGGCCGCCGAGCCAATGAAAAGCGGCATTGGAATAGATCACATCGACCGGATCGCCGGCCATCCAGGTGGCGAGATCGGCCTGCACATATTCGAGCGGATAGCGCACGGTCGGGCCCGCCGCCTGCACCCCGCGCGCCTCTTGCAGCATCTCGGCCGAAGAATCGACGCCGGTGATGCGGGCGCGCGGCCAGCGCTGCTGCAGCAAGCGCGTGGTATTGCCGCTGCCGCAGCCGAGATCATAGACGCGGCCGGGATTGCCGCTCGGCACCCGCGCCAGCAGATCGAGCGCCGGGCGCTCGCGCGGCGCGGCGAATTTCAGATATTGCGACGGATCCCAGGGCATCGCGGTGTCTCGCTCATTCGGCCGGGTGAACAGTGGCGCCGGCGCCGCGCAGGGCGCGGGCGCGGCGCGCCGTCGGTTGCGGCAAAGTCAGGCGAAAGGCCGTACCGGTTTCGCTGCTGGAGATCAAGGCGATGTCGCCGCCATGGGCGCGCGCCAGATCGCGCACGATGGCGAGGCCGAGACCGGTGCTGCCGTCGCGCGGCGAGCCGGCAAAGGGCTGAAAGAGATGCTGGCGGACATTCTCCGGCAGGCCCGGCCCGTTGTCGGCGACGTCGAGCACCACGCTCGGCATCTCGCCAGCCTTGTCGCTCCGGGCGCCGACGGCGATGCGCGTCGCGCCCGCCGTGCCGGCGTTGCGCAGCAGATTGCTCAAGGCGCGCGCCAATTGATCGCGGTCGGCATAGATCGTGAAGTCCGCCGGCACGCTGTTGACGATCTCGGTCTTGTCGCCGAGCGTCGGCGACAGCCAGGTGCTGATGTCGCTGACCAGATCGCGCAGCGGAAAGGCGCTCGGAATGATCTCGGGGCGCGGCTTGGCGAAGTCCATGGTGCGGACGCAGAGATTGATCGCGCGGTCGATCGCCTTCATCAGCATCGGCGAGGTGCGCTTGACCTGCGGATCGTTGCTCATGGCGAGGCGGTCGGACATCAGCTGCGCCGTCGAGAGGATATTGCGCAGGTCGTGATTGATCTTCGTCACCGCCTCGCCGAGCGCGGCAAGGCGCGAGCGATGGCCGAGCGCGGCGCGCAGGCGTTGCTGCAGCGTAGCCAGTTCCACTTCGGCCAGGCCGATCTCGTCCGTGCGCTTGCTTGGAATGATGACGCGGCTCGGATCGTCGGGGTTCTCGCGAAAGGCCATCATGCTTTCGGTCAGGCGCCGCATCGGCCGCACCATGAGCCAGCGCAAGGAGAGATAGACCAGCACGGCGGTGACCAGCGACACGATGGCCGAGACGAAGAGAATGCGTTCGGTGAAATCCCACATGGCGGCGCGCAACGGTTGCTCGTCCATCACCAACTCGACCGTCATGCTGCGGTCCTGCGGCGACGGGCCGCGCAGGCGCAACACGCGGTTGCCCGGTTGGATTAAGGTCTCGACCACGGCGGCGATGCGGTCGAAGAACATCTCGCGGCGCAGGTTCACCATGTCGTCGATCTGCAGCGGCCTCTCGTCCGACAGAATCAGCGCCTTCGACTCGCGGCGCTGCAGCACGACGCTGTGGGCGCCGACGTGGCGCAGCAGTTCGTCCTGCAGCTCGCGGCTCAGCATATTGTCGGGCGTCGCCTCGAGGGCGAGGGCGGCGAGATGGGCGGCAGCGATGCGGTCTTCGAAATAGGTCGAGCGGAAGCGCGCCACCGACGGCACGAAGATCAGCACTTCGGCCAGCATGACGAAAAACATCGTCAGGACGAGCAGGCGCGCCGATAGGCTGCGATGCGGCGGCGGCAGAGATTGCGAAGAATCCGGCATGGGCCTCAGTTTAGCCTCAAGCGGCTGGCCGTTCGACCGGCGAAAACGACCGGTCGGACCGGCTGATGTCACTGTTCCGGGCCGGCTTTGCCACTTTTGTTCCACGCCCTGTTGTACGCCCCAGCGGGCGCTTTCCCGGCGCGGCGGCCAGCGATTCGCGCCACAGGCCAGCAATTTCTTATTAACTATTTGAAATATAATATGTTTTAAGAAAATACCTGGCGCGCCCCGCGGCCATCCCAGCGGCCAAAGCGCGTTGACTTCCCTGGGTTCAGCCCTTATACACCGGGCCCTGCCTTTACCTTTAAGCCGTCTGAGGGAGTTTTCCCGTGAAGCGCACCTATCAACCCAGCGTCCTCGTCCGCAAACGGCGGCACGGCTTCCGCGCGCGCATGGCGACCGTCGGTGGCCGCGCGGTGCTGTCCAATCGCCGCAAGCAGGGCCGCAAGCGTCTCTCCGCCTAAGATCATGGGAGTTCTCGACCGCCTCAAGCGGCGGCGGGAATTCCTGATCGTCGCCAGCCAGGGCCGCAAATGGGCGGCTCCCGGCCTCATCCTGCAGGCCATGGCGCGCATCGACGGTCCCCGTTCTCCGCTCACGACCGCTGATTGCATCCCCGCCGAACCTCTTCGCGTGGGTTTCACCGTCAGCCGCAAAGTCGGCAATGCCGTCGCCCGCAACCGGGCCCGTCGCCGCCTGAAGGCCGCTGCCGAAGCGGTCCTGCCGTCGCAAGCCCGCGCCGCCTACGACTATGTCCTGATCGGCCGCCAACAGACCATGACCCGTTCCTTCCCCGCCCTGCTGCAAGACCTCGAGACGGCGCTGCGCAAGACCGGCGCGCATGTCGCGGCGCCAGGGGGCAAAGACAACAGCGCGGGCCAAGGCAGCGGCGACAGAAGCCGGCGCGCGTGATCATGGCATCCCATTCAGCACAAAACCTGATGTCCTCGGCCGCGCGCTTCGCGCTGCTCGGGGCCATTCGCACCTATCAATATACCTTCTCGGTCGCCTTCGGCCCCTGCTGCCGCTTCCATCCGAGCTGCTCGCATTACGGCTATGAGGCGGTCGCCCGCTTCGGCGCGCTGCGCGGCGGCTGGCTGGCGGCCCGGCGCATCGGCCGCTGCCATCCCTGGCATGCCGGCGGCGACGATCCCGTGCCCGAGCAATGGCCGGGCTGGCATATGTCTTTTTCCCCCCATGACGCGAAGAGCGCGCGTCCCATTACAGTCGAGCGGATTGGTTCATGAACGACCAACGTAACCTGATCGTGGCGATCGTCCTGTCGGTCGCCATCATGTTCGGTTTTCAATTTTTCATCGAGGCCCCGCGCCAGGAAGCGCAGAAGCGCCAGCAGCAGGAAATGGCCGAGCAAGCCAAGGCCGCCGAGGCGCAAGCGCAGTCCGGCGCGCCGACCGCCCCCGCCGGCGCTACCACCGGCACCGCCATTCTGCCGCAGGCGCCGACCAGTAGCACCATGACGCCGCAGCTTCCCGGCACCGCCGCGCCGACCGCTTCCGCCGCGCCGACCGGCGCCGCCGTGCCGACCGCCGCCGCGCCGCGCCTGCAGATTCAGACGCCCCGCCTCAACGGCTCGATCTCGCTGATCGGCGCGCGCATCGATCAGCTGACGCTGGTCGACTATCATGAGACCGTCGACAACAGCAGCCCGCAGATCGTGCTGTTCGCGCCGGCCGGCACCGCGAACCCCTATTTCGCCGAGTTCGGTTGGCTACCCCAGGATCGCGCCACGCCGGTGCCCGGCCCCGACACGCCCTGGCAGAGCGACTCCAAGACCCTGACGCCGACCTCGCCGGTCGTGCTGCGCTGGAGCAATGGCCAGGGCCTGACCTTCGTGCGCACCATCTCGGTCGACGACAATTTCATGTTCACCATCAACCAGCGCGTCGAGAATTCCAGCGCGGCGCCGGTGACGCTGTTCCCCTACGCGCTGGTCTCGCGCACCGGCACGCCCACCACCTCGGGCTATTTCATCCTGCATGAAGGCCCCGTCGGCGTGCTCGACGGCCAGTTGCGCGAGCCGAGCTATAGCGACGTCGTCGATCAGAAGAGCATCGCCCGCAAAACGACGGGCGGCTGGTTCGGCATCACCGACAAATATTGGCTCGCCGCCCTGGTGCCCGACCAGAGCAAGCCGGTCGACACCCGCTGGATTCACGGCAAGGAAGGCGCCGCCGACAAATACCAGGCCGATTGGCTCGGCGAGGCAACGACCGTCGCCGCCGGCACTTCCGCCGAGGTGAAATCGAACCTGTTCGCCGGCGCCAAGGAAGTGAAGCTGCTCGACAAGTACGAGGAGGAGATGGGCATCGCCCGCTTCGACCTCGCCGTCGATTTCGGCTGGTTCTACTTCCTGACCAAGCCGTTCTTCTACGCCATCGACTACTTCTACAAGCTGCTCGGCAACTTCGGCCTGGCGATCATGCTGGTAACGCTGATCGTCAAGATCCTGTTCCTGCCGCTCGCCAACAAATCCTACAAGTCGATGAGCGCGATGAAGCAGCTGCAGCCCGAGATGCTGAAGCTGCGCGAGCGCTACAAGGACGACCGTCAGAAGCTGAATACCGAGATGATGGGGCTCTACAAGCGCAGCAAGGTCAATCCGGCCTCCGGCTGCCTGCCCATCGTCATCCAGATTCCGGTGTTCTTCTCGCTCTACAAGGTGCTGTTCGTCACCATCGAAATGCGCCACGCGCCGTTCTACGGCTGGATTCACGACCTCTCGGCGCCCGACCCGACGACGATCTTCAATCTGTTCGGCCTGATCCCGTGGGACGTGCCGCACTTCCTGATCATCGGCGCCTGGCCGCTCATCATGGGCGTGACCATGTGGCTGCAGATGAAGCTCAATCCGCAGCCGCCCGACCCGATCCAGGCGAAGATCTTCATGATCATGCCGGTGATCTTCACCATCATGCTGGCGCCCTTCCCGGCCGGCCTGGTGATCTATTGGTCGTGGAACAACCTGCTGTCCATCGCCCAGCAGTGGTTCATCATGCGCCGCATGGGCGTGAAGGCCACGTAAGGCAAGCATGACCGGCGGAGCCGCCCCAGAGGACAAGACTGCCGACGAGGCCGCCGACAAGGCGCGCGAGGACGAGGCCCGGCGGCTGTTCGCCGGCGCCTGCGACTTCGTCGCCGGGGTGACCAAGATCGAGCAGCTGCCGCCGATCAGCCTGCCGGAGATCGCCTTCGCCGGACGCTCCAACGTCGGCAAGTCGAGCCTGGTCAACGCGCTGACGGGCCGCAACACCCTGGCGCGCACGTCGAACACGCCCGGCCGCACCCAGCAGATCAACTTCTTCAACCTGGCCGATCGGCTGATGCTGGTCGATCTGCCGGGCTACGGCTACGCCAAGGTCTCGCGCGACAAGGTCGGCGCCTGGAACCGCATGATCGAGGCCTACCTGCGCGGCCGCCCGACCCTACGCCGCGTCTGTCTCTTGCTCGACGCCCGCCACGAGATCAAGGACAGCGACGTCGAGGCCATGAAGATGCTCGATGCCGCCGCCATCTCCTACCAGGCGGTGCTGACCAAGGCCGACAAAGTGCGCCCGGCCGCCCTCTCAGCTTTGATGGACGATATCGCCGCCGTGCTCGCCAAGCATCCCGCCGCCCACCCCGAAATCCTCGTCACCAGCGCGCTGGCCGGCGAGGGCATTCCGGCCCTCCGCAGCGCCCTGGCCGCTGTGGCCGCCGGCCAATAGATCGTTTAAGGTTTCCCGCCATGACCATGAAAAGAAAACCGTCCTACGACGCCGTGTGGCTCGAAAAGGCCAAGACCCTTTCCGAAGCCCTGCCCTACATGCGCCGCTTCGCCGGCGAGACCTTCGTCATTAAGTACGGCGGTCACGCCATGGGCGATCCCGAGCTCGCCAAGATGTTCGCGCGCGACGTCGTGCTCTTGAAGCAGGTCGGCATCAATCCGATCGTCGTGCATGGCGGCGGGCCGCAGATCGGCCAGATGCTCGAACGCCTCAAGATCAAGAGCGAGTTCGTAGATGGCCTGCGCGTGACCGACAAGGCGACCGTCGAGATCGTCGAGATGGTGCTGTCCGGCTCGATCAACAAGGCGATCGTCACCGAGATCAACGAGGCGGGCGGCAACGCCGTCGGCCTGTCCGGCAAGGACGGCAACCTCATTCAGGCGACCAAGCTGAAGCGCCGCCACAAGGCGAGCGATTCCAACATCGAGAAGATCCTCGATCTCGGTTTCGTCGGCGAGCCCAGCCGGGTCAATCCGCATATCCTCGAAGACCTCAAGGATTCGGACATCATCCCGGTGATCGCGCCGATCGGCATCGGCAAGAACGGCGAGACCTTCAACATCAACGCCGACACCGCGGCCGGCGCCATCGCCCCCGCCGTCGGCGCCACGCGCCTGTTGATGATGACCGACGTTGCCGGCGTGCTCGACAAGCAGGGAAACCTGATCCCCGAGCTGACCATCGCCGAATGCAAGAAGCTGATCAAGGACGGCACGATCAAGGGCGGCATGATCCCGAAGATCGAGACCTGCATGTTCGCCGTCGAAGGCCAGGTCGACGCCGCCGTCATCATGGACGGCACGGTGCCCCATTCGCTGCTGCTCGAAATTTTCACCGAGCATGGCGTCGGCACGATGATCCGCGAGGACTAAACCTCCCGCGCTGAAACGAAAAACCCGCACAGAGCAATCTGCGCGGGTTTTTTGATGCTTATGTGCTGGGGCTTATTCGCTGAAAAAGCTCAGCAGCCAGGTCATCTCGTCGGGCGTCAGCGGATAATCGGTGCCGTATTTGGCCGGGATGACCTCGGACGGCGCGACGCCGGCCAGGCGCGACTGCAGCTTGATGGCGAAGCGCATGGAAAGACCGGCCTTCCAGGCCAGCGCCGTCATGCCCTTGGCGCTATGGGCGGCGACGATGCGGCTGACCACGGTGGGCGCGACGCCCGCCTTGTAGGCGAGCGACAGACTGAGAAATTCGCTGTTGCCGACCGATAGGGCCTCGTCGAGCGCCTCTTCGCTCAACTCGCCCTTGAGATAGAGGCGTTGGACATATTCGGCGAGGCGCGGGCCGCCTTCGCGCAAGAGGTTGCGGTCGAGCAGCTTGTTGCCCGGATCGGCAGCGGCCTCGGCGTCGCGCGCGGCGTCGTCCACGGCGCGCAGGGTCTCGCCGGCGGCGATGCGCTTGCGCACCACCTGCGAAACCGCGTTCAGCGTTTCGGCCGGCAGGTCGTCGCGTTTCATCAGCACCGAGAGCAGCGAATCGGCGACGAAACCGGCGAGTTTTGTCGCCGTGCTGCGCGGCAAAGCGGCGCGGCGCACGAAGGGCGCGTGCCAGGGCTTCTGCGGCTTGGCCCGGTCGGCCAGGAGATCGAGAGTTTCTTCGCGGATCTGCGCGCTCGGATTGGCGAGCAGGGCGGCGACCGCCTCGACATTGCGGCTTTCCGAGATCACGTCGCTGACGCGCGAGGTCAGGCCGGCGCGGCGCGCGATGGCCGAGACGGCGCCGCCGCGCTTGTCGTCCTGCGAGGCGCTGTCGATGATGGCGACGAGATCGGCTTCGCTGAGCAGCGGCGAGAATTGCAGCACCGGCGCGGCGACCGAACTGTCGGAGTCATGGGCCAGGCGGCGGATGACGTCCGGCGGCGCCTGCGCCACGTCCTTCAAGGTCTCGGCGATGATGCGGCGCACGCGCACCGCCTCGTCGCGCGTCAGGATGTCGAGCACTTCGAGGGCGATGTCGCGCAGCTTGCCCTGATCGGCGTTCGACAGATGCGGCGCGATGCGGGCGATCTTGCCGGCCAGATCGGCGCGCACCATCTCGTCGGCGTCGCGCGCCAGGATGAGGTCGGCCTGGCCCGGCGTCGCCGCGTTGGCGGCGATGGCGCGGCGCACTTCTGCCGCCTTGTCGCCGGCGAGATAATAGAGAATTTCCGGCTTCACGTCGGCGCGGCGGGCCAGCTTGCGCCGCACCTGCATGTCGGGATGGCGCGCCAGATCGCGGGCATCCTCATATTCGATGGCGACGCCGAGGCCGGCGCGGCCAAGAAAACGTTTCATCGCGGCGATCATGCGGCCGGCTCCGCGAACGCGACTTGGCCCTTGCCCGCCTGCTTGGCGGCATACATGGCGCCGTCGGCGCGGGCGAAGAACCCGTCGAGGTCGGCATCCTGCGGATCGACCAAAGCGATGCCGAGCGACACAGCGAAGGGCCGCGCCGGATCGCCGGACATGGCGCCGAGCTCGGCCACCGCCGCGAGGATGGCCGCCGCCTTGCTCTCGGCCCCGGCGCGATCGGCGCCTTCGAGCCAGAGGGCGAATTCGTCGCCGCCGAGACGCGACACCAGATCCTGGCCTCGCGTCAGCTCGGTGAGGATGCGCGCGACCCGGCGCAGCGCTTCGTCGCCGGCGCCATGGCCGGCGTTGTCGTTGACCAGTTTGAAATTGTCGAGATCGCAATAGACCAGCGCGCCGGCCATCGATTCGCCCGCGCGCGCGCGGCGCCAGCGCCGTTCGACCTCGTCGTAAAAAGTCCGGCGGTTCAAGAGGCCGGTCAGGCCGTCGGTCCGCGACAGCTCGCGCAAGCGCTCGCGGTCCTCGATCTGGGCGATGGCGATGCCGAGATGGTCGGCGACTCCGCCGAGCAGCGCGATGGCGTCGGCGTCCCAGGGGCGATTGTCGAAGGAATGCAGCAGGACGGCGCCATGGGCCGCGCCGTGATAGCGCGCCGCAGCGGCGAGCCAAGGCCCCGCCGCGACCGGCCCTTCCGTGCCGATCGCCTGCATCAGCGGCGCGTCCTGCCAGGCAACCTCGCTGCCGGCGTGGGCTGCCATGGTGAAATGACTCGTGGTCATCGCGCTGCCCTGGGGCACACGCAGGATCACGCAGGCGGCGGCGCCGAGGCCGCGCGCCGTCGCGGTGGCGGCGGCGGTGAGCATCTCGTCCGGCTCGATGCTGTCGCGCACCGCGCGCAGGATATGGCCGAGCAGGCGTTCGCGCAGATCGGCGCGCGCCAGGGCGGCGTCGCGCGCCCGCGCCGCCGTGATGTCGCGGCAAATGCCGCGCGCCCCGTGCCAGCGGCCATCGGCGTCGTAGATCGGTACGGCGGAGGCGCGCAGGCAGGCGCTCAGGCCGTCGGCGCGGCGCAGCCACAGCTGCAAATTTTCCAGCGGCTCCTGCGCCGCGAACAGCGCCGCGTTGTCGTCGAGGTCGGCGAGCAGGCCGTCGGCCCGCCGTCCGATCAATTCGGTGGCGGCATAGCCGAGCGCGCCGCGCGGCGAGACGAAGACGAGAATGCCGGCGGCATCCGTCTCCCAGGCGAAATCGCCGGCGATATCGACGAGATCCTTGTAGCGCTGGCGCGATTCGATAAGCGCGCTTTGCAGGCGGCGGTCGAACAGTTCGCCGTCGGGTTGCGCCGGCCGCGTCGCGTCGCGCAGCATCTGGAACGGCCGGATCACGGCTGTCCCCCGGCGCGGCGCGGCGCGACTGCCGCAGTTTCGTTCGCGGCTTTGTTCAAGAGCGGACGGGCCGGCGCGAGGGCTGCCGGAGCGACCCCCGCCTTAGGTTCGAACTCCGTGATGTCGAAGGACGGCTTGCCGAATAGCCAACCTTGGCCGTAATCGACGCCGCACTGCTTCAAGAAGGCGAGATTGCTTTCGTCTTCGACCATTTCGGCGACGGTGGCGATGCCGAGATCGCTGCACAGGCTCGCCATGGCCTTGAGGAAGGCGGCGCCTTTGCTGGTCTTGAAGGCGTCGCGCACATAGATACCGTCGATCTTGACCACATCGACATCGAGGGCGCGCAAATAATGGAATGCGGAGGCGCCGGCGCCGAAATCGTCGAGACAGACCTTGTGGCCTTCGGCGCGCAAACCCTTCACGATGACATTGACGCCGCGCAGATTGCCGATGCGCGCCGATTCGGTGATCTCGAAAGCGACCAGGCGGCGCACCGCATCGTGCCGTTGCAGGAGCTTATGAAGCGCCTTGACGAAGGACGGCATGCCGATCGAACTGCCCGATAGGTTGACCGCCAAGGGATAGCTCTTGCCTTCGGCGCGGCGCGCTTCGAGCCAAGCGAGGGCCTTGCTGCACATGGCGAGATCGAAATCGCAGATTAAGCCGGTCTGTTCGGCGAAGGTAATCGCCTCGTAAGGCGTCAAGCGGTCGCCGAACTTGGGAAAGCGCGCCAGAACTTCGTAGTGATGGATCTTGCGGTTGCTCAAGGCGACGATCGGCTGGAAGGCCATGGCAAAGTCGGCATCGCTGACGACCGAGCGGAATTCGGCGAGCTTATGCACCGTCTCGCCGATCATGGCGCTGAGCCCGGCGCTGGCGCTGGCGATTTTGAAGTCGCCGATGCGCCCGTCGGTGAAACGGTTGGCAATATGGACGAGCGCCTTGACCTGCTCGGGCTGACCCATGCCGGTCACGTCCATCTCGACGACGGCGCGGACGATGCTGATGCCGCCCACGGCCGGCGTCGCTTTCTTGGACGGCGTTTTCTTGACCGCCGCAACATATTGCGGATCAAGCCGGCGGGCCATTTCGACGATCAGGCGCTCGAAACCGGCAATGTCCGCATCTTTCGGATGGATGATGCCGAAGCTTTCGCCGTCGAACTGGCCGGCGAGATCGCCGTTAACGGACATGGCGCGCAAGCCGCCGCCGATAGCCGCGACCAATTGCGCGCGAGCGTCGCGATTGAGACGTCGGCGCAATTCGTTGAGGCCGACGAAATGCATCAGGGTCAAGTTGTAGGGTTTGCCGCTTTCATCGACAGCGACGGCGCCGGCCGCGCCGAGACGCTCGCCGGCGAGCGCTGCGAAGGAGCGCGGATTGGGCAGGCCGCTGTCGCCGCCGGTCACCAGGGGCACGGGATCTTCATCGCCGAGGCGCGGCTCATGGCCGCCGGCGCGCAAGGACAGGAAATAACGGCCCCCCATGTCGGGCAGGCGGTAGCCGAGCAAGGCCACGGGCGCGCTCGGGATGGGCTGGCCGTCCTCACCGACGCTTTGTAACCGCAGCACGATATTGCGCATCCGCTTGCCGCGCGCGCCTTGCGCCAGCACCTCGCGCATCATCGAACGATCGGCGGCGGCGACGAGATCGAGGAAGCATTTACCGGCCAGGGCTTGCGGCGCGAGGCCGACGAAGGGTGCCGTCGCGCCGGCGGCGAAGACGACGCGTTGTTCGGCGTCCAGTTCGAGCAAGAAATCGGCGGCGGCGAAGGCGAGCGCGACGAAGCGGTCCCGGTCCGCCCTCAGGGCGGCGTTCGGATCCGCGGCGCGCAGGGCGGCATTCGGAGCGGCAGCGCGCGGGGCGGCGCTTGTCGGCCCGGCGGGCGTTGAGGGCAGAGATATGTTGGGCTTGCGATCCATGGGGCCTGGACGAAATCGGACGGAAACGGCGCGCGTCAGGCGTCCCCTGAAGCGGCAACGCGTTTTCGCGCGTCCGCCGGCGACGTCCTTGTCGTAGAATAAAGTTCAGGGCCTTAACGAAGCGTTACGGCCAAGGTCGTGTTCAGTTCGAATATCATGCAAAATCAAATGGTTAATAATCAGGCCGAGACCCCGGAGAACCTCGCGCGGGTGCGCGACTGGGTTTTCGACCTCGACAACACCCTCTATCCGCAGTCGAGCCGGCTGTTCGACCAGGTCGATGTGCTGATGGGCAAATTCCTGTCCGAGCATTTCAAACTCGACAGCGTCGCCGCCCGCGAGATGCAGAAGCGCTATTTCCACCAATACGGCACGACGCTGCGCGGCCTGCTGCTGCACCACCCGGAAATCGATCCGCACCATTATCTCGATTATGTCCATCAGCTCGATCTCACAGTGATCGAGCCCGCGCCGGCGCTCGATGCGGCGCTCGCCGCCCTGCCCGGCCGCAAGCTGGTCTTCACCAACGGCTCGCTGCGCCATGCCGAGAATGTGCTAGCGCGGCTCGGCGTGGCGCATCATTTCGCCAACATCTTCGACGTCGCCGCCGCCGAATTCGTCTGCAAGCCCGACCCCGACTGCTATCAGCGCATGCTGCGGGCCCATGGCGTGACCCCGACGCAAGCGGCGCTGTTCGAGGACACCCTGGTCAACCTGCCACCGGCCGCCGCGCTCGGCATGACCACCGTGCTGGTGACGGCGACGGCGACCGCCGATTCCAAGCTGCCGACGCCGTCGCACGACGGGCCGGTCCATTACGTCACCGACGATCTGACGCGCTGGCTCGAAACGGCGGCGAAAACGCTGAAATCGGCCTGATTTCAGGCGGAAAAACGGCCGTCTCGGGCGGTTGACAGGCCGGTCCCCCTCCCGCATCTTCAGGCCCGTCTTCGGCGGCGCTTTTCCCGCCAAAAACCCTCCCACTCATAGGAATTTCGCTTCGCCATGGACAAGAAAGCCCTGCAGACCGCGATCGACGCCGCCTGGGATGCCCGCGACGGCATCAATGCAACCACCAAGGGCGAAGTGCGCGACGCCGTCGAAGCGACCCTCGATGCGCTCGACGGCGGCGAGATCCGCGTCGCCGAGAAGATCGACGGCAAGTGGGAAGTCCATCAGTGGGCGAAGAAGGCGGTGCTGCTGTCCTTCCGCCTGAACGACAACGTGACCATGGCGGGCGGTCCGACCGATCCGGCGCGCGGCCCGGCGCCCTGGTTCGACAAGGTCGGCTCGAAGTTCGCCGGCTGGGACGACGCGCGCTACCGCAAGGCGGGTTTCCGCTCGGTGCCCGGCTCGGTGGTGCGCCGCGGCGCCTTCGTCGCCCCCGGCGTCGTGCTGATGCCCTCCTTCGTCAATCTCGGCGCCTATGTCGATAGCGGCACCATGGTCGACACCTGGGCGACCGTCGGCTCCTGCGCCCAGATCGGCAAGAACTGTCACCTGTCGGGCGGCATCGGCATCGGCGGCGTGCTCGAGCCGCTGCAGGCCGGCCCGGTGATCATCGAAGACAACTGCTTCATCGGCGCCCGCTCGGAAGTCGCCGAAGGCGTCGTCGTCGAGACCGGTTCGGTGCTCTCCATGGGCGTCTTCCTCGGCGCCTCGACCAAGATCATCGACCGCGCCACCGGCGAGATCCATGTCGGGCGCGTGCCGGCTTACTCCGTCGTGGTGCCGGGCACCATGCCGGGCAAGCCGCTGCCCGATGGCACGCCGGGCCCGGCGCTCTACTGCGCCGTCATCGTCAAGCGTGTCGACGAGCGCACCCGCTCGAAGACCTCGATCAACGAACTGCTGCGCGATTAAGGAACTCCCATCATGGCAACCGACGTCGCCGCGCTGAAACAGCCGCTCGCTCTCGCCCAAGATCTCATCCGCTGCGCCTCGGTCACGCCGGCCGACGCCGGCGCGCTGGGCGAGCTGCAACGCGCGCTCGAATCGCTCGGCTTCGTCTGCCATCGCCTGCCGTTCAGCCAGGAAGGCACGGCGGACGTCGACAATCTCTATGCCCGCCTCGGCACGGAAGGCCCGAACTTCTGCTTCGCCGGCCATACCGACGTGGTGCCTACCGGCGATCTCAAGGGCTGGACCGTCGATCCCTTCAAGGGCGAAGTGATCGACGGCGTGCTGTTCGGCCGCGGCGCCTCCGACATGAAGGGCGCCATCGCCGCTTTCGTCGCCGCCGCCGCGCGCTTCAAGGACAAACATAACGGCAAGCTGCCGGGCTCGATCAGCCTGCTGATCACCGGCGACGAAGAGGCTTATGCCATCAACGGCACGGTGAAAGTGCTGCAATGGCTGAAGGACAAGGGCGAGAAACTCGACGTCTGCATCGTCGGCGAGCCGACCAACCCGTTGAAACTCGGGCAGATGATGAAGATCGGCCGGCGCGGCAGCCTGGTCGGCTACCTCACCGTCTTCGGCACCCAGGGCCATACGGCCTATCCGCAGCTCGCCGACAATCCGGTGCCGCGCATGCTGAAGATGCTGACGGCGATCACCGAACATAAGCTCGACGAGGGCACGGCGCATTTCCAGCCGACGACGCTGGAGATCAGCACCATCGATGTCGGCAATTCGGCGTCGAACGTCATCCCGCCGCAGATTTCGGCGACCTTCAACATCCGCTTCAGCGACGCGCACAGCTCGGCGAGCCTGATCGAATGGCTGAAGGCGACCTTCGACAAGATCGCCGGCAACACGAAGTACGAATTTCGCACGCACATCACCGGCGAATCCTTCCTGACGCCGCCGGGGCCGTTCAACGATCTCGTCGCCGGCGCGGTCAAGGACGTGACGGGCACCGACCCCGACCGCTCGACCACGGGCGGCACCTCGGACGCGCGCTTCATCACCAAACATTGCCCGGTGGTGGAGTTCGGCCTGGTCGGCCAGACCATGCACAAGGCCGACGAGCGCACCGCGGTCGCCGACATGGACCAGCTCGCCGAGATCTATCTCGCCTGCCTCGAGCGCTACTTCGCCAATCCGATAAGGACCTGAACGCGATGATCCGCCTGCAGGACCTGTCGGCGGGCATTTACGGCGCCTGGCGGCTGGCCTGGGCCGATCCACGCGGCCTGGCCTATTTCGACGACAGCGAGCGCGGCTTCTGGCAATCCTTCTGGGCCGCGGCCATCGCGGCGCCGGCCTATGCCCTGATCGTCGGCATCAATCTCGCGACGCCCGACGAGCTCGGCGGCGCGCAGATCGACGGCACGCGTCTCCTGCTCGTCGAACTGATCGCCTATGTGATGGGCTGGACGGCTTTCCCGCTCCTCATGGTCACCATCGCCCAGAAGCTCGGCCGCGACGCGCAATACGCACGCTACATCGTCGCCAGCAATTGGGGCGGCCTGATCGAGATCACGGCCTTCCTCCCGGCCGTCGCCCTCGGCGAGACGGTGCCCGCGCTCAGCGTGCTGCCGGCCCTCGTCGGCTGCGCCATGTTCGCCTATCAATGGTTCATCGCGCGCACGGCGCTGGCGCTGAACAACCGCCAGGCGCTGATCCCCGTCGCGGTGAATTTCGCCCTCGGCGTCGCCATCGCGCTGGTCGCCCGCGCGCTCATCATGACGCCGGCTTAGCCGAAGGCGGCGATGACGGCCTAGCCGAAGGCGGCGATGACGCCGGCCCGCACGTCGGCCGGCAGGCGATAGTGATATTCGCCGGCCTCGCCCTGCCATTCGCGGGTCACGAAAGCCGCCTCGCGGCCGGGCAGCAGACGCGCCAGCGTCTTGCCGAGACCGGAAAACACGCCGGCCAGCTTCTGGCTGCTCGACAGCCCGAGCAGATCCTTGAGCGCGTTGGAGGCGATGCCCGCTTCGCCGGCCTGGGCGATTTCCCACAACAGATTCGCCGCCAGGCTTTCCGGCCCGTAGCAGCGGCAGACGGCGGCGATCTCCTCGGGCGTCAGCGGCCGCTCATCGGCCCATCCATTACCCTTTGAGCCACCTGCCGTCAGATCGACCACCAGGCGGCCATCAGCGAGGGCGCGCTGAAATTCCGCCAGGGTCAGGCTGAGGGTCAGTTGAATCTGTTTGTCGCCGGTAAAGCTGATGTTCATGCCATCAGCTTAATCCGTTTATACACTGTATAAAATATTATTTATGAATATGTATAGTTTTATACACTTTTGCAGGACCGACGAAGTCAGAGAGTGTAAAAACTGTATAAACTCAGAAAACCTGTTTTATACAGCGTATAAATATCTAATAACGCACTTCCGTCAGGTAAAGCCCATCTGGTGGCGCCGTCGGGCCACCCTGGGTACGGTCGGCCGCCGCCAGCGCCTTCGCCACGTCGCGCGCGGACCATTTGCCTTCGCCGACCAGCTTGAGGGTGCCGACCATGATGCGGACCTGGTTGTGCAGGAAGGAGCGCGCCTTGGCGGTGACGTGGATTTCCTCGCCGGCCCGGCTGACCGACAGCTCGTCGAGAGTCTTCATCGGGCTCGGGGCCTGGCAGGCGGTGCTGCGAAAGCTGGTGAAATCGTGATGGCCGACGAGTTCCTGGGCCGCGGCATGCATCGCCCCGGCATCGAGCGGAAAGGGCAGATGCCAGACATGGCCGCGCTCGAGCGCCGCCGGCGCCCGCCGCAACAGGATGCGATAGAAGTAGGAGCGCCCCGTCGCCGAGAAGCGCGCATGGAAATCCGGCGCGGCGACCTCGGCCTGCAGGATGGCGATGGGGTGCGGCCGCAAATGGAAGTTGAGCGCGTCGCGCACCTTGTCGGGCGGCGCCTCCTTGGCGATCTCGATATGGGCGACCTGGCCGAGGGCATGGACGCCGGCATCGGTGCGGCCGGCGCAATGCACCACGGCGCGCTCCTGGCAGAAGGCCTCGACGGCCTCTTCAATCGCCTGCTGCACCGACAGGCCGTTGTCCTGACGCTGCCAGCCGACGAAAGGCCCGCCGTCATATTCGATGGTCAATTTATAACGCGGCATTCTCAGGGGTCCGGCGTTTCGAGCCAAGTGCCGGGCGGCAGCGGATAGCCGCGCAAAAAGGCCGGGCCGTCGAGCGCCGCCTTGCCCTCGCGCTGCAGCTTCTTAAGCGTGATGACGCCTTCGCCGCAGGCGACGTTGAGCAGATCGTCGAGCACCATGCCGGGCATTTTGCGCGCGATCTCGGTATGGGCATAGACCTCGAGCAGTTTGATGCGCTTACCCTCGTGCGTAAAAAAGGCGCCGGGCCAGGGCGTCAGCGCGCGCACCTGGCGCGCGATCTCGCTGGCGGATTTACGCCAGTCGATCACGCCGTCGGCGCGCGTCAGCTTCTTGGCGTAGGTCGCGCCCTCGTCCGGCTGCGGCCAGGCCTTGAGCTGGCCGGCGGCCAAGGCATCGAGGGCCTCGACGATCAATTGGGCGCCGAGCTCCGACAGGGCGTCATGCAGGTGATCGGCCGTGGTCTCGGGGCCGATCGGCACGGTCTCGCGCAGCAGCATCGGCCCGGTGTCGAGCCCCTCGTCCATCTGCATGATGGTGATGCCCGATTCGGTATCGCCGGCGAGAATGGCGCGCTGGATCGGCGCCGCGCCGCGCCAGCGCGGCAGCAGCGAGCCGTGGATATTGAGGCAGCCATGCTTGGGCGCCTGCAGGATCGCCTTCGGCAGGATCAGGCCATAGGCGACGACGACGGCGACATCGAGATCGAGCGCGGCAAAGTCGGCCTGGGCTTCGGGCGTTTTCAGCGAGGCCGGCGTGCGCACCGGGATACCGAGCGCCAGCGCCGCTTCATGCACCTCGGAGCGCTTTTCCGACTGGCCGCGGCCGGCGGGGCGCGGCGGCTGGCTATAGACCGCGGCGATGTCATGGCCGGCAGCATGCAGGGCATTCAGCGCCGGCACGGAAAAGCCCGGCGTGCCCATGAAGGCCAATCTGAGTGTCATGGGCGCAGGGCCATGCCGGCTAGGACCGGGCGACGGCGACCGGCTCGGCGGCCTTCTTGGCCTTGCCGAGCTTGCGCAGGATGATGCCGCGCTTGAGCGCGCTGATATGGTCAACGAAGAGCGTGCCGGCGAGATGGTCGATCTCATGCTGAATGCAGACGGCAAGCAGGCCCTCGGCCTCCAGCTCGCGGATCTCGTTCTGCTCGTCGAGATAGCGCACGCGCACTTTCGCCGCACGCTCGACGTCGGCGTAATACTCAGGCACCGACAGGCAGCCCTCTTCATAGGTCGCCGTCTCATCCGACTTCCAGATGATCTCCGGGTTCGCCATGCGGTAGGGCCGCGGCAATTCGCCCTTGTCGGCGACGTCGATGACGATGATGCGCTTGGCCACCCCGACCTGCGGCGCGGCGAGGCCGATGCCGGGCGCCACATACATGGTCTCCAGCATGTCGTCCATCAGCCGGCGGATCTGCGCGTCGACCTTGTCGACGGGCTTGGCCTGGATTTTGAGGCGCGGGTCGGGCGCGGTGATGATGGGCAGAACGGCCATGGGCGGGAGGGTCCTTTCGGCCTTTAGGTAAGACGCGTAGGCGGGAGCGTCAAGCGCGCGGTCAGGTCGCGAAACCTCGGCCTCCATGCTAATCTCGCCGGACGCCGTAAACGTCGCGAATTGTCCCATCCATGACCAGCCTCGAAATCGTCCTGCTTCTCGCTGTTGCCGCCCTGGCGGCGGCGGCCATCGCGCTCGCCGTCCGCCTGCGCGGCCTCGCCCGCGAGCTGAGCGCCGCCCAGGTTTTATTGCAGGAGACCCAGGCACTCGGCGCCGAGCGGCTGGGCGCGGCGCGCGCCGCCGAGGAACGGCTGGCCACTGTGCGCGAGGCCCAGGCCGCCGCCCTGGCGGAGCGCGATTCCGCCCTGACGGCGCGCGATGCCGCGCTGCAGGCCCAGCGCGACGCCGACCAGCGCGCCGCCCTCGCCCAGCAGGAACTGACCGCCGTCAAGGAGCGCATGGCCGACTGGGAGCTGACCAAGGCGCAAATGCTCGAGGCGACCAAGGCCGCCATGCTGACGACGACCCAGGCGGTCTCTTCCAAACTGCTCGAAGACCATAAGCGCGAGGCCGAGGCGCAGAAGAAGGAAAGCGCCGAGCTGGTCAAGAAGACCACCGAGGAACTGCAGGGCCATGTCGGCAAGCTGAACGACAGCGTCAGCGCTCTGCACAACCAGGTGCAACAGACCACCGGCCAGACCGAGACGAT
>CAMAVH010000054.1 GCA_945861615.1 Rhizobium sp. Q54
AAGCAACGACGTGTACGCGTCCTTTTCGGAGCCGGTCACCCAAGTGGATCGGCAGTCGGTCGAGAGGACCGGCACCTTAAGGGAGGTGGATACATGAACGGGCACGCTCCTGCGCCCTATCCGCGAAACGATCGGTAAACCCGGTTTCATGACCCGTTGGGTCATGTCCCTGCGTTTGCTATTTCGATAATCGCCGCGTTCTCGCCTTACCCCGGCTCAGTCTCCGGGACAGCGAGGTCGCATATCCAGGGTCCGACGGACCGGGGCCGATGCCCCGCCGCCATATCCCGGAATGGAGTGCAGTTTGATGGACGATAACAAGAAGCACGTCGCCTTCGGTGGCCGCCTGGTCATCATTGGGTTCGGCTCGATCGGCCAGGGCGTTTTGCCGCTGGTGCTGCGCCATATCGCCATGCCGCGCGAGAACATCGTGATCGTGACGGCGGAAGAGCGCGGCCGCGACGTGGCCGCCGAGTATGGCGTGCGCTTCATCGTCGACCCGCTGACCCGCGACAATTACCGCCAGATCCTGACGCCCCTGCTGTCGGCCGGCGACTTCCTGCTCAACCTGTCCGTCGACGTCTCGTCGGTCGCCCTGATCGAGCTCGCCCACGAGAAGGGCGCCCTCTACCTCGACACCTGCATCGAGCCCTGGGCCGGCCATTACACCGACGCCTCCCTGACCCCGTCGCAGCGCTCCAATTACGCCCTGCGCGAGACCGCCCTGTCGCTCGCCCCGCGCTTCGCCGGCGGCGCGACCGCCGTGGTCACCCATGGCGCCAACCCCGGCCTGGTCTCCCATTTCGTCAAGGAAGCGCTGCTCAACATCGCCCGCGATACCGGGCACAAGGTCCGCTCGCCGCACGATCGCGTGGGCTGGGCCCTGCTGGCGCGCGACCTCGGCGTGAAGGTCATCCATATCGCCGAACGCGACACCCAGACCGCCGACCAGTCCAAGCAGCAGGACGAGTTCGTCAACACTTGGTCGATCGATGGCTTCGTCGGCGAAGGCCAGCAGCCGGCCGAGCTCGGCTGGGGCAGCCACGAGAAACATTTCCCGCAGGACGGCGGGCAC
The DNA here is from genome assembly GCA_945861615.1 of Rhizobium sp. Q54. GTDB lineage: Bacteria > Pseudomonadota > Alphaproteobacteria > SMXQ01 > SMXQ01 > CAMAVH01. The sequence goes on from CAMAVH010000054.1 coordinate 1,076, forward strand.
CACGACTTCGGCAGCGGCGCGGCGATCTATCTCAACCGCCCGGGCGCCGAAACCCGCGTGCGAACCTGGACGCCGATGGAAGGCCCCTTCCACGGCTTCCTGGTGACCCACAGCGAGGCGATCTCGATCGCCGACTACTATTCGCTGGTCAACGGCGGCACCGTCCACTACCGCCCGACCGTGCATTACGCCTACCACCCGTGCGACGACGCCATCCTGTCGCTGCACGAGCTGGCCGGGAAGAACTGGGCCCTGCAGTCGAACAAGCGCCTGATGATGGCGGAGATCGCGCAAGGCACCGACGAGCTTGGCGTGCTGCTGATGGGCCACGCCAAGGGCGCCTACTGGTTCGGCTCGCGACTGTCGATCGACGCGGCGCGCGAAATGGTGCCGCACAACAACGCCACCAGCCTGCAGGTCACTGCCGCGGTGCTGGGCGGCATGATTTGGGCCATCGAGAACCCGCGGTCCGGCGTGGTCGAAGCCGACCACATTGACCATAAGCGGGTCCTCGAGATCGCCCGTCCCTATCTCGGCGAGCTGGTCGGCGAGTATTCCGACTGGACCCCGCTCGAGGGCCGTACGCTTTTGTTCCCGGAGGAGCTCGATCCCTCCGATCCCTGGCAATTCAAGAATTTCCGCGTCGCCTGAGAAGCAACCCGGAAATAGAAGGAGCTCCCCCGACATGACCAAGAAGATCGACCGTTTCCTCGCCGAGCGACGACCCGCCACCCCCTGCCTGGTGATGGATCTCGACGTGGTTGCGGACAATTACCGCAAGCTGCGTCGCGCCGTGCCGCGCGCGAGCATCTACTATGCCGTGAAGGCAAACCCGGCGCCGGAGATCTTGAAGCTCCTGGCGAAGGCCGGCTCGTCCTTCGACACGGCGAGCATCAACGAGATCGACATGGTCCTGGCCACTGGCGCCTCGGCCGATCGCATCTCGTTCGGCAACACGATCAAGAAGAAGACCGACATCGCCGCCGCCTATGGCCGTGGCGTGAAGCTCTACGCCTTCGATTCGGAAGCCGAACTCGGCAAGATCTCCGACGCGGCCCCCGGCTCGCGCGTGTTCTGCCGCATCCTGACCTCCGGCGCCAACGCCGACTGGCCGCTGTCGCGCAAGTTCGGCTGCGACGTGGAGATGGCGCGCAAGCTGCTGATCGAAGCGGCGAAGCGCGATGTCGTCCCCTACGGCGTGTCCTTCCACGTCGGCTCGCAGCAGCGCGATCCGAACCAGTGGGACGCCGCCGTGGCCCAGGCCGCTTGGCTGTTCCGCGAGTGCGAGCAGGCCGGCGTGCAGCTCTCCATGCTCAACATCGGCGGCGGCTTCCCGACGCGCTACCGCAAGACGGTGCCCGGCATGTCGAGCTACGGCGCCGCCATCGACGAATCGCTCAGCCGCCACTTCGGCAACCGGATTCCCGACATCATCGTCGAGCCGGGCCGCCAGATGGTCGGCAGCGCCGGCGTCATCCAGACCGAGGTCGTGCTGATCTCGAAGAAGGCCGACAACGACACCAAGCGTTGGGTCTATCTCGACATTGGCAAGTTCGGCGGCCTCGCCGAGACGATGGACGAAGCGATCCAGTACCCGATCGTGTCGGCCCGCGACGGCGCCGTGGCGCCCGTGGTGCTGGCCGGCCCGACCTGCGACTCGGCCGACATCCTTTACGAAAAGGCCGACTACCGCCTGCCCGAGAGCCTGGAAATCGGCGACAAGCTGGAAATCCGCTCGACCGGCGCCTACACGACCACCTACGCGTCCGTCGCCTTCAACGGCTTCGAACCGCTGAAGTGCTACTGCGTCTAACCGCGCAAGCCTGACGACCTAAGCGCCGCCGGATCGCCCTGCCAGGGAGCCGATCCGGCGGCGTTGTCGTTTCAAGCGGCGCGAAACCGAAAAGGCGGCGGCACATGTTTGAAATCGCGGTCATCGTTCTTCTTGCTCTTCTTGTTTTGGGCGGCGGCTACATCCTCTGGTCATGGATCACTGGCTATGGCGCCCATGGCGAGAGCGCCGAGACAGGTAGCGCCAACGAGATGTCCCCTTCGACGCCCGAGAGCGCGAACAGCCGCGGCCAGGACGGCGGCGGTGAGAGTAGCGGCGGAGGCGGAGGCGGCGACGGCGGTTGACCCCTGCGGAACGCCACAGACCTGCCGCTTTTCGCGTATAGTTTCTCTCCGTGATCGCTCGTCCCCCAAGGAGCACCGCCATGCGCCACTGGTTCGCCCGCCTCGCCGCCCTCGCCTTCGTCGCCGTCGCCCTGTCGGCTTGCGGCGTCAACAACGTCCCGCGGCTCGATGAAGAGACCAAAGCGGCCTGGAGCCAGGTGCTCAACCAATATCAGCGCCGCGCCGATCTGGTGCCGAACCTGGTGGAGACGGTGAAGGGCTACGCCGCCCATGAGCGCGGCACGCTGGAAGCCGTGGTCGAGGCCCGCGCCCGTGCCACCCAGGCGCAGATCAACATCCCGGCCGACGTGCTGACCAATCCGGACGCCTTCCGCCAGTTCCAGGCGGCGCAGGCCGCCCTCAGCGGTAGCCTCGGCCGCCTGCTGGCGACGGTCGAGAACTACCCCGACCTCAAGGCGAGCCAGAACTTCATGTCGCTACAGGCCCAGCTCGAAGGCACCGAGAACCGCATCGCCGTGGCGCGCCGCGACTACATCGTCACGGTGCAGGCCTACAACACCGAACTGCGCACCATTCCAGGCCGCTGGATCGCCGCCATTCTTTATCCGGACGCCAAGGTCAAACAGACCTTCGACATTCCGGCGGAAAGCCAAGCCGCGCCGCAGGTGAAGTTCTGAACGGCCAAGGCGCGATGAAGCCGCTGCGCCTCCTGCTGCTTGCCGCGCTGGCGCTGGGCTGGGCGCCGCTTGCCGGCGCCGCCGAGCCGAACGTCCCGGCCCTGACCGGCCGTGTCGTCGATGCCGCCGGCATCCTGTCGCCGCAGACCGAAGCCGCCTTGACCGGCGATCTCGCCGGCTTCGAGGCCGCCACCAAGCGCCAGGTCGTCGTCGCCACCCTGCCCGACCTGCAGGGTTACGCGATCGACGATTTCGGCACCCGCCTCGGCCGTGCCTGGGGCATCGGCGAGAAGGGCAAGAACACGGGGGCGCTCGTCATCGTCGCCCCCAAGGAACGCGCGGTGCGCATCGAGGTCGGCTACGGCCTCGAGGGCGAGCTGACCGACGCGCAAGCCAGCGCCATCATCCAGCAGCTGATGCTGCCGCGCTTTCGCAGCGGCGATTACGATGGCGGCGTACGCGCCGGCACCGCCGCCGTGCTGAGCGCGCTCGGCTGGAAGGACGGCCTCAAGACCGCCGTGGCACAGCAACAGGGGGGCGGCATTCCGCTCGGTCTGTTCGGGTTGTTTTTCCTGTTCTTCATCCTGATGGCCATCCAGCGCATGCGCGGCGGTGGCGGTCCTTGGGCTGGGCGAAGCGGCTGGAACAATCGCGGATTCGGCGGCGGCTTCGGCAGCGGCGGATTTGGTGGCGGCGGCTTTCGCGGCGGCGGCGGCTCGTTCGGCGGCGGGGGCGCATCGGGCAGATGGTGACCCTGTCGCTCTCCGACGCCGACAAGCGCCGCATCGCCGCGGTCGTGGCCGACGTCGAGACCCGCTCCTCGGCGGAAATCCTCGTCGTGACCTCGCCCGGCGCCGCCGACTATGCCAACGTCGTCGCGCTCGCCGCCGCCGGTGTGACGCTGTTCGGCGGCGCACTGGCGGCGCTCCTCTGGCCGCTGCCGGCGCTGACCGTCGTCGCCGGACAGATGGCGCTCTTCACGCTCGTCTGGGGCGGCCTCACCTGGGGCCGAATGGGCCATCGCCTGGTGCCGCGCGTCTTGCGGACCGCGCGCGCCGAGCGCGCGGCGGCGCTTGAATTCGCCCGTCTGGTCAGTGCCCAGACCGCCGACAAGCGCGGCTTGCTGATCTATCTCGCCTTCGCCGAACGCCATATCGAGATCGTCGCCGATCGCGGCATCGCCGCCGCCGTGCCGGATACACGCTGGCAGGAGATCGTCGATGGCTTTCCCGCGGCGCTGCGCGACCGCAGCCTCGGCGAGGCCTTGTTCGAGGTCGTCCGCCGCTGCGGCGAAATCCTCGCCACATCCTTCCCGGCCGAACCCGGCCAGCGCAATGAGATGACCGATCACATCGTCGAACGCTGATTCGCCGGCCAGAGGAACCAGCCGAGGACGCAAGGCGTTATTGTTCGCATGACCCTGAATTCATCATCCGTCCGCTCCTGGCGCCCGCGCTGGACCTTGCCCCGCATTCTAGCCGGCCTGTTCGCCCTGCTGGTCGTCGGCATCGCGCTGTTCCTGATCTTTTTCGATTGGAACTTGCTGCGGCCCATGGTCGAACGCCAAGCCTCGGCCGCGCTCGGGCGGCCGGTGACCATCGGCAGTTTCGACGTGAGCCTCCGCCGCGAGAGCTGGATCGAGATGCATGACATCACCGTCGCCAACGCGCCCGGCTTCGAAGGGGAACATCTGGCGACCATCGATCGCATTGCCGTTCAGGTGAAGACCTTCCCGTTGCTGATCGGCCGCATCTCGATTCCGGAAATCGCCGTGCTGCGTCCCAAGGCGCGGATCGAAACCAACGCGGCGGGAGAAAACAACTATAGGTTCGATCTCGGCAATGACGACGGCGGCGACGGACCGGATATCTCGCTCGGTCATCTCACCATCGACGATGCCGACCTGCGCTATATCGATGTGCCGAAGAAGACCGATCTGAAATTGCATGCCCAGACCGACCAGATCGGCGATGGCCAAGAGCCGCTGGTGAAAGTCACCGGCGGCGGCCGCTACAACGGCCAGCCGACCAAGCTGAACTTCCAGGGCGGCGCGCTCTTGTCGTTCCGCGATCCTGCCATCGCCTATCCGGTCGATATCGCCGCCGACGTCGGCCGGACGCACGCCAAGATCAAGGGCACCATCGAGCGGCCGCTCGACTTCGCCGGCGCCAAGCTGCAGCTCGACATCGCCGGCGATAGCATGAGCGAGCTCTATCCGCTGATCGGCCTGCCGATTCCGGCCACGCCGCCCTATACGCTCAAGGGCGGTCTCGACTTCGCCGGCAAGATTATCGTGTTCAGGAGCTTCGCCGGCACGGTCGGCAGCAGCGATCTGTCGGGCGATTTCGCGGTCAATCTGCAGAACGAGCGCCCCAAGATGAGCGGCTACCTCATCTCGCAGAAAATTGTGCTCGCCGACTTGGCCGGTTTCATCGGCGCGCCGCCGGGCAAGGACGACGACCCCAAGAGCGACACCGCGGCGCGCCAGGCGCTCGAGAAAAAGGCCGAAGCGAGCGGGCGCCTGCTGCCGACCGAGCCGATCGCGCTCGACAAGCTGCGCGCGTTCGACGTGGACGTGGTCTATCGCGGCCAGCGCATCGAATCGGACTACACGCCGCTCGATAAAGTGACTGCCTTCCTCAAGATCGAGGACGGTCAGCTCAGCTTGAAGCCGCTCGCCTTCGGCATCGGCGACGGCACGATCGAGAACAACATCACGCTTGATGGACGCCAGAACCCCGCCGCCATCGATTTCACCGCCGAATTCAAGAATGTCGATCTGCAGCGCATCATGAAGGAGACTCAGCTCTTTCAAGGCGTCGGCCGCATTGCCGGCAATACGCGCATCAAGAGCACGGGCAACTCGATCTCCGACATGCTCGGGCGCGGCGACGGCGATCTGCAAGTCTTCATGGAAGGCGGCACCTTCAGCAAGCTGCTGCTCGAACTGGTCGGCCTCGATGTGACGGAAGCGCTCGGCTTCCTCATCGAAGGCGCCGACAGGCAGGCCGATCTGCGCTGCCTGATCGCCGACATGCACCTGCGCAAGGGCATCCTGACCCCAGAAACCTTGCTGCTCGATACCAGCGACACCAACATCAATGTCACCGGCGACATCAACCTGCGCGATGAAACAATGGATCTGCGCATCGTCCCCGCCCCCAAGGATATGAGCATCCTCACCCTGCGCGGTCCGATTCGCGTCGATGGGCCGATGCGCGACCCCAGCATTCAGCCGGAAACCGGCAATCTGGCGGGCCGCACGACGGCGGCCGTTCTGCTCGGCGTGCTGCTGACCCCGCTTGCCGCTATCCTGCCGACCATCGAGCTCGGCCTCGGCGAGGACAGCGACTGCAAAGGCCTGGTCTCTGAGGTCCGCCAGAAGGCCGCCGCGCGCGACATGCCGATCGAAGCCCCGACCAAGCCGGCTGCCGCACCGCCGGTCCCGCCGACGAAATAGCGGCTAGCCGCGCGCCGCTCATGCCGCGCCGTTACAATGCGCGGCTCATATAGCGCGCCGACGAATCGTAGCTCGCCAGCTTCGCGGTCAGCGTCGGGAGGTCGACGACGCGAAATCCTTGCCGTTCCCAGAAAGCTTGCGTACCGGCGATGGCGACGATCGACATCGTGGCGAAGCGCCCGCGCGCCGCATGTTCGGCAAGAATGGTGATGGCCTCTTGCGCCGCGCTCCGGCCGCGCGCTTGCGGCAGCAAGGCGATGTCGTGGATGTAATAGCTATCCGCTGCCGGGGGCAATGCGCCGAGCAAGCTGTCGAGCGCCGGTATCACGCCATGATTCCAGGGATGACTCACCACATAGCCCTGAACGGCGCCGTCCTCATCGATCAGCACGCGACTGCCTGCGGGATAGAGCCGCAATCGTTCAGCGAAGACGGCGTCGCCTTCGGGATAGAGCGGATGCACAACGGCGGCAATACGCGACACCGCCGGGATATCCGCGATCCGCATCTCACGCCAGCGTGAAGGTCCCTTGACGGACGGAAGCGTCATGACGTCGGTTGGTTCCCCATGATCTGCACATCTTCCTATTCTCCCGGAACTTTCGGATTATGTGTAGCGCAGATGTCACGCGTCGGCGCGAGTCCCCGCAACGCGCGGAACGGCGCTGGCAACCTCTCGTTGTTCCACTGTTCATCGACGGCCGCGCATGAGCGCTCGGCCGTTGGAATCGGCTCCCGCCGTTTTGCGGGATTTTTTTTGCGAGAGGACTCCCCCACCATGAAACGTCTTTTGATTGCGACCGCCTTCCTGGTCATGGCGCCATTCGCCGCGCAGGCCCAATCGGCGAGCGACGACATCGTCGGCCCCCGCGAAGGCAGCCAGGAAATCACCCTGTCGGGCACCGGCAGCAACAACAACGATTTCGACTCCGGCAATTTCGGTATCAGCGGCAGCTATGGCTACTATTTCTCGCCGGCCTTCGAAGGCGGCTTACGTCAGAGCGTCAATTGGGCCGGTGCCGACAACAGCGACGACTCGGTCAACGGCAGCACGCGCCTGTTCGCCGACTATCACTTCAATACCACCGGCAAGTTCAAGCCCTTCGTCGGCGTGAGCCTCGGCCTGACCTACGGCGACAACGTCGCCGACACCGGATTCGGCGGCCCGGAAATCGGCTTCAAATATTACGTCAACAGCACGACTTTCCTGCTCGTGCAGACGGAATATCAGTTCTATTTCGATGACGGCGACAGCGCCTCGGACAACTTCGACGATGGTGCCTTCGCCCACACCGTCGGTCTCGGCTTCATTTTCTCAAGCCGGCGTTCGCGCAAGGAAAAGGCCGGCACATGTGCCGGCCTTTTTTATGCCCGCGCGAGCGCCTTATAGGCCGAAGACGCGCGCCAGCCTGCCGCCGATCAAAACCGCGAGACTGGCGGCGACGGCGGTCAGCACGGCACCCCAAACCATGTCCGCCAACGTGACGTTGAGCGACCAGCCGCGCAGCGTCGCCAGATTGGTCAGGTTGTAGGTCGCATAGGCGCAGAGCCCGAACAGCGCGCCGCGCCACAGCGCATCCTGCCACTGGCCGGATTTCAGCGCCGGCATCATCACCAGGACGAGAACGCCGACCGCGTAAATTATATAGAAGATCCCGGCGGGAACCGGGCGGAAGCCATCCGCCAGCAAGGCGCCCAGCTCGGGCTTGTAAAGCCGGTTCACCATCGTCAGCAGCCAGACGGCGTCGAGGCCGAGCAGCAGCAACAGCACGAGCACATAGTGCAGCAGATAGACGGCCATGACGCGCTCTCCTTTGCCGGATGGAACAACCGGACGGGTATGGGCCAGGGATAACCCCCGGAACGACGGGGCAGCCGCTGCGTTCACCTCGCGCACCGTGCCCGGCCCTGCCGATCCTATCGCAGGGCCATGGGGCTTATACGCTGCCACGCGCCAGAAGGATGCAGACGGATGCCCGCCAAAAATGTCGCCAGAACGCCGGCGAGGCCGTTTGCGCCGTCGCCCCTGCCGAATTGCCCAGTCCCGGCAACACCGGCCTTCGCCAGCGCCGCCGACGCCCTACGCGCGAAAATCCGCGCCTGCGCCGCGCGCAGCTTCGCAGCGCAGCATAAGGCGGACGGCAAAACGGCCGGTTCGCAGGAGAACGACGACGGAGAAAAGTCGGCGGCGGCCATGGCCACCGGGCGGAGCGTCCGCCGGGCCGGGCAAGAGGGCCCAAGGGCCTACAGCGAGGACGGGCCGAAGAGCCGCTTTGATATCCGACGCGCGGGGCGCCGGTTCAGCGACAGCCCGCCGAGGACGCGGGCCGCTTAACAAACACGCCGGACACTGGCGCGTCCCGGCGGCATCGCCGCCAGAACGCGCGCAGAACGTCCGCAGAAAGCCTTAGACGGCTTCCTTCAGCTCCTTGGCCGGGCGGAAGGCGACCTTCTTGCTCGCCTTGATCTTGATCGCTTCGCCAGTGGCCGGGTTGCGACCCATGCGCGCGGCGCGCTTGCGAACCTGGAGGATGCCCAGGCCGTTCAGGCGCAGACGGTTGCCCTTCTTCAGGTGCTTGGTGACCATGGCGACAAAGCTGTCGAGGATCGCCGTGGAGTCTTTCTTGGTCAGCTCATGGGCTTCCGCCAGTTCGGCAGCGAGCTGCTTGAGGGAAACGGTCGGCACCTTCACGGTGGCAGTCTTCGGGGTAGTCGCCATGGATAAATCTCCAAAGGGAGGAATAGAGAGCCGCAGAGAATCACAGACAAAAGGAGAAAACAAGCGTGGCGTAAGGCTTTTTCGCACTTATCCCCATTCTTCGCAAAAATGACGCGGCGCGGCGAAGCCCAGAATCGCCTGCCAAACCCCGCTTTTTAGCGCCTTTCGATTCCCTGCGATCCCATCTCGCCCTCCGCCGCGCGATGGATTAACCTAGGCGCCATCGAAGAAAAGCGGCCATCAAGGCCGTTGCCGAAGGCTTTCATCCGCGACCCGAAAGACCGCAGCGAAGCGCGGCTATCGGCCGTCGCGCGCGGCTCTCCCCTCGCCATCCACCGGTGGTGCCAGGGAGCCGCCGCGGCGCCGAACGGATCGCATACCGCCTGGGAGATACATATGACTCGCGCCGCTATACGCCTTATCGCCGCATCTGGCTCCGCCGTCGCCCTCACGCTCGCCGCAGCCGCGCCCGCCACCGCGCAAAATTCAGTGGCAGATTTCTATAAAGGCAAGACCGTCACCGTCATCAGCACCGGTAGCGTCGGCTCGATCTACGACCTCGGCTCGCGCCTGCTGCTAAAACATATGGCCAACCATCTGCCGGGCAAGCCCGACACGGTCGCCCAAGTGATGACCGGCGGCGGCCATATCGTCGGCACCAACCACGTCTATAACGTGGCGCCGCGCGACGGCACCACGATCGGCGCCATCGGCGAAGCGACGCCGCTGCTCCAGGTGCTCACGCCGGAAAGGGTCAAATACGACATCCGCAAGTTCAACTGGCTGGGCAATCCGGTGCTCAACACGCTGACCGTGGTGTCGTGGCACACCACCGGAATCACCGACATCCAGCAGGTGAAGCAGCAGGAGCTGATCATCGGCACCGGCGGTCCGGCGTCGCCCTCGACGCTCTATCCGCGCATCCTCAACAGCATCGCCGGCATGAAGTTCAAGATCGTCTCGAGCTACCCCGGCGCCGAGATCGATCTTGCCATGGAGCGCGGCGAGGTCCACGGCCGCGGCGGCGCCCTGTGGTCCTGGTGGCAGACCAGCAAGCCCCATTGGCTCGCCGAGAAGAAGATCAATATCCTTCTGCAAGTCGGCGTCCGCCGCCATGCCGACCTGCCGAACGTGCCGCTGCTCACCGAACTGGCGACCACCCCGGCCGAGAAGCAGATCTACAGCTTGTTCTCCTCGACCGTGATGGTCGGCCGGCCGATGGTCGCGCCGCCCGAAACGCCCGCCGACCGGGTCGCCGCCCTGCGCGCCGCCTTCGACGCCACCATGAAGGACAAGGCCTATCTCGCCGAGGCCGAGAAGATGAACCTGGAAATCGACCCGGTCTCGGGCGTCGAATTGCAGCAGGCCATGGAAGAACTCGCCGACACGCCGAAGGAGGTCATCGAACTGGCCAAGGCGGCGCAGACCAAGGGCGCGATCTTCAATTGCAAGGAAATCGCCAAAAACCCCAAAACCTGCGGCAACTAAGCAGCGTCGTCACGAAAGCGGAACATATGAATAAGAAAGTCAGCCTGACCGTCGCCACGTCGGATTACGACCATGTGCGCGATTTCCGACTGGGGACGGTCCAGGCCGAGGGCATCGAGCCGACCTGGCTGACCATGGACATTCACGAGATATTTTCGCGCTTCACCTTCCATCGCGAGTGGGATATCTCCGAACTGTCCTTTGCCAAATTCGTCGCCCAGGTCACCAAGCCCGACAGCGACATCATCGGCCTGCCGGTCTATATGTCGCGCATGTTCCGCTTCTCGTCCTTCTACGTAAACCGCAAGTCGGGCATCAAAAGCCCGAAGGATTTGCGGGGCAAGAAGATCGGCGTGCCCGAATGGGCCCAGACGGCGGCGGTCTATACCCGCGGCTGGCTACAGCATGACGTCGGCATCCCACTCACCGAGATCGATTGGTACCAGGCCGGCACCCATGACAAGGGCCGCATCGAGAAGGTCGATCTCACCCTGCCGCCGGGCCTGCGCCTGACCCGGGTGATGGACAAGACACTCAGCGACATGATCGAGACCGGCGAACTCGATTGCGTGATGATCGCGCGGCCGCCGCGCCCCTTCACCCGTAAGCATCCGGACGTCGTCCGGCTGTTTCCGGATTACCGGGGCGTCGAAGAGGATTACTTCAAGGCGACCGGCGTCTATCCGATCATGCATGGCATTGCCGTGAAGAAGAGCCTGCTCGCCCAGCATCCCTGGATCGCGCGCAACATGTTCACCGCGTTCGAACAAGCGAAGAACAACAGCCTCGAGCGCCTGCTGGAAAACAGCATCTCGGTCTATCCGCTGCCCTGGGTGACGGATCACGCCGAAAAGATGCGCGAGATGTTCAAGGGCGACTTCTTCCCTTACGGCATCGAGGCCAACCGCCCGACGCTCGAGATGTTCCTGCAATATTGCTTCGAGCAGGGCATCGCCACGCGCCACGCCAAGCCCGAGGAGATTTTCGCCCCGGGCTGCGAGGTTTCCGTTCAAGTTTAACCATCATAGATGCAACAAGAGCGTGATCCGCACGCCATCAATTTCCGGGAGAAATCATGAGTACGACCGCCAAAACCGGCAACATGCAGCAGCTCGCCGCCGACAAGAAATTCCTCGTCGATCCCTATCTCGATTGGGCCAACGGCGAAGGCATTCCGATCCACGAGGATTTCGGCTTTGACCTGCTGGCGCTAGAAACCGCGCCGTGGGACCGCTATGAGGCGCGCGGCTGCTTCGCCCATGCCATCGGCCGCGGCGATTTCATGTCTTGTTACGTGCTGGAAATTCCCGCCGGCGGCAAGACGCGGCCGGTCAAGCATCTCTACGAAGCGTTCTTCTTCACGCTGTCGGGCCATGGCTCGACGGTGGTCTGGACGCCGGACGGCCAGAAGCGCACCTTCGAATGGGGCCCCAAGGCCGTCTTCGCCATTCCGCTCAACTGCACCTATCAGATCTTCAACGGCTCGGGCCGCGAGCCGGCACGCGTCTCCTGCACCAACGACGCGCCGCTGACGATCAACCTCTATCACAACCTGAAGTTCGTCTTCGAAAACGACTTCACGTTTGAAGAGCGTTCTGGCGATTCGAAGCATTTCGACGGCGAGGGCAATTTCATTCCGGTCAAGCCGGGCTCACATATGTGGGAAACCAACTTCGTGCCCGACCTGACCAACTTCAAGCTCGAGGAGTTGGAGGACCGCGGCAAGGGCTCGCGCAACATCGCTTTCATTCTCGCCGAAGGCACCATGCATGCCCATAGCTCGGAAATCCCGACTGGGCGCTACAAGAAGGCTCATCGTCACGCCGCCGGCACCCATGTCCATGCCGTCACCGGCGAAGGCTATTCGCTGCTGTGGTACGAAGGCGATTCCGAGTTCAAGGAAATCCCATGGCGTCACGGTATCATGTATGTGCCGCCGTTCTGGATGCTGCATCAGCATTTCAACACCTGCCCGGAGCCGGCGCGCTATCTCGCCTGCAGCCTGGGCAGCCGGCGCTATCCCTTCATCGCACTCCGCCGACGCGGCGCGGAGGGCGCGGCGCAGACCTCGATGAGCAAGGGTGGCCGGCAGATCGACTACGAGGAGCAAGACCCGCGCGTGCATCACAAGTGGCTATCGGAAATCGACAAGAACGGCGTCAAATCCGACATGAGCGACATTTTCGACGAAGCCGCCATCCGCGCGCTCAAGCCCGATCAGCTGACCGGCGTGATCCGCACGCCGACGGCGACGATGCCCAACCTGTGACCGTCAGCCGCGCCTGGCTGTCGTGGCGCGGGCGCGATCTGCTGACCGTGTCCGTCGCCGGCCAGCGCGCGGATGGCGACGCCGCGGCGCAAAGCCGGGCCGCCATCGCGCGGGCCTTGGCCGAAATCGTCGATGCCGGGTTCGCGCCGGACCATATCCTGCGCAGCCGCCTTTGGGCGCGCGATGCGGCAGCCCGCACGGCAGCGAGCGATGAGCGTCGCGCCGCGCTCGCCGGCGGCAAGCGCGGCGGCAGCGCCAGCTTTTTCGACGCCGAGCGTTTTGCCGATAGCGGCGACATGATCATCGACATGATTGCCCTGCGCGCGCCGGCGGCGGCGCGCAAGACCATCGTCGAATACGATCCGCCGATCGCGCCGCCCTTGTTCGTGGCGCTCGACGGGATGGTCGCGCTCTCCGGCAATACCGACGTCTCGCCGGCCTTCGCCGATCAGATCAAGCGTATCGGCGACAAGATCGACCGTACGCTGGACAAAGCCGGCGCGGCTTGGCCGCAGGTCGTGACCCTATCGGCCTTTATCGCCAAAAGCATCGATCCGGCGGTTGCTCGCGCGGCCATCGCCGCGCGCTTTCCCCGCCTTGCCTGTCCGATCGAAATCAGCAGCGTCGTCGGATTCTCGGCTCCGGAAAAGCTCATCGAGATCGAAACGACCGCCGATTTGCGCGGCTGACTAACCTCAGCCCCACACCAGCCGCGCCGTTTCGGCGAGCAGCGATAGTTTGCGCCGCTGGTCGTCCTCGCTCACCTTGTTGCCGACGATGTCGGAGGCGAAGCCGCATTGCGGGCTGATGGCGATCTGCTCGAGCGGCACGTATTTCGTCGCCTCGTCGATCCGCCTGCGCAAGCCATCGACCGTCTCCATCTCGGGCGTCTTCGTGCTGACCAGGCCAAGCACCACGGTCTTGCCTTTCGGCAGGAAACGCAGCGGCTCGAAGCTGCCGGCGCGCGGCGTATCGTACTCCAGCATGATGCGGTTGTGCGGCAGCTCATTGAGCAGTCGCTCGGCGATGGCGTCGTACTTGCCGTCGCGATGCCACATGCTGTGCTGGTTGCCGCGGCACAAATGGATGCCGAAGGTGACGCCGGGGAAGCCCGAGACGACGCGCGCCTCGGCTTTCAGCGAGCGCGAGAAATTCTCCATCGGATCCTCGCCCCGCTGCGTCATCTCATAGAGGCTCGGCTCGTCGACATAGGCGGTGAAGCCCGGCGCGTCGATATGGACATATTTGCAGCCAGCATCGGCCAATCCCTGGATGATCTCGCGCTCGATCGCGATCACGTCTTCCAGAAAACTATCCATCGTCGGATAGACCGCCGTGGAGTTCTTGTAATCGAAGCGCTGAGAGATACGGTCGGGGCCGATCAGCGTCACTTTGGCCGGCGTCTTGGTCTCCTTGGCGACGAAGCCGAATTCCTCAAGCGGAATATTGCGCTTGAGGCTGAGCTTGCGCGCCGCCGGGCGGCGGTGCGACACGGCGGTGCCGGCTTTCGCCAGATCGGGAATCTCCCAGCGCTGGTGGCCTTTGCTGCCTTCGACCCGCTTTTCGTAGGCTTTCATGCTGCCTTGGGTGGCATCGAACCCTTCGACCGCGCCGCCGAAACTGTCCTGGAAATTGAGGCGGCGCTGTTCGCCGTCGGTCAACACGGCGAGGCCGGCCTCTTCCTGCATGCGCACCGACTGGCGCACCGCTTTGTCCTCGACGGTGCGAAACTCGTCGGCCGGCATCTTGCCCTCGTCGAAGGCTTTGCGGGCATCCTTCAAGAATGCCGGACGCAGCAGGCTGCCGATCACGTCGGTGCGGATGCTGTTCAAATCGCTCATGGCGCGCTCCCTGTTTTATTGCGCCATTTTAAGGATGCCTCCGACCGAGGCCAGGGACAAATTCGCCGCCATATTTAAGATGAGCAGCGCCGCATCCCCGCGTATGATGCGGGCGGGAGACATAAGACGAACCGCCAAAAGCGGCCGCGCCTGACTTCCAAAAATGAAACAGCCCCACTGACGGATCGCCCATCGCATGGCCGTGACGCATCCCCTTCTGCGCGTTTGGACTCACCGCAATTACGCCTACTACATCGGCGGCATGACCCCCAATCTCGCCACCCTCTGGATGCAGCGCGTCGGTCTCGGCTGGCTCGCCTGGGAATTAACCGAATCGCCGATCTGGCTCGGCGTCGTCGCCGCCGCCGACCTCGCCCCCATGCTGTTCCTGGCCCCGTTGGCCGGCGTAGTAACCGATCGCGGCGATCCCTTGCGCCAGCAGCGCATCTGCGTCGCCGTCGAAATCCTGCAGGCCCTCGCGCTCGGCGTCTTCACCCTGCTCGGCCTCATGACGATCGAATTGCTGTTCGCCCTGTCGCTGGTGCTCGGCTTCGTCCACCCCTTCGCCTCGACCTCGCGCCATGCCATCGTGCCGGCGACCGTGCCGCGCGATATTTTTTCGACCGCCGTCGCGCTCGATTCGGCGCTGTTCAACGCGTCGCGCTTTTTGGGGCCGGCGCTCGCCGGATTGATCATTCCCTTCTACGGTGCCGGCGGAACCTTCATCGTTAACGCGATCGGCTGCAGCATATTCTTCTGGGCGCTGTTTCAGGTCGATCTGGTTCCGCCCAAACGCAGCCGCGAGAGGCGCAGCGTGTGGAGCGACGTCACTGCCAGCACGACCTATATCCGCGGCCATGTCGGCATCGCCGTGCTCTTCGTGCTGCTGGCGGTGATTTCGACCTTCGCGCGGCCGCTCCAGGACATGCTTCCGGGCTTTTCCGGCCAGGTGTTCGACAAGGGCGCGGTCGGCCTCGCCTGGCTCACCTCCAGCATGGGCATCGGCGCCATGACGAGCGCCATTTGGATCGCGGCGCGCGGTCGCGTCGCCGGGCTGACCTACAGCGTCGTCCTCGGCTGCCTCGGGCTCGCCCTGTCGATCGCCGGATTCGTCGCCACCAGCAATCTGTACGTCGCGAGCCTGTTCAGCGCGCTCTGCGGCTTCACCATGAACAGCATGTCGACCAGCGTTCAGGCCTTGGTGCAATCGACCGTCGACGACAATATGCGCGGTCGCGTCATGGCCTTTTACACGCTGATCTATCGCGGCACTCCGGCGATCGGCGCGCTGCTGGTGGGCGGCCTCGCCGAATTCGCCGGCTTGCGCTGGGCTTTCGCCGCCGTGGCGGTGATCTGCCTACTCGCCTGGCTGCTCGTGCTGGGCAAGCGCCGGGCGATGAAGGGCGCGCTCGAAAAAGCCTGAATCTATCTAGGGTTTCAACGGCAGCGGCGCGTGGCGGCGGCGGATCATGCGCGACAGATACCAAGCCGCGCCGGCCGGCGCCCCGAACACGATGACGAACACCATCAGTTCGACGAGCAGGCTGATGCCATGCGCGAAGAAGCCGTAGGCGCCGTTCAGCAGCGTCGCCACCAGCCAGAACCAGATGAACAAGCGCCCACCGTCCGTGAAGCCGGCACCGCGCGATCTGTTGATGAAATGCGCGGCGATCAGGAACAGCAGCATGACAGCCATGCCGATCGCGACGATGATTAAAGTCCGCATGAAGCCTCCGGCTGGCGTCGATAACGCGAGTGTATGGGGAACTCGCGATGAACGCCAGACGCTCTCGCCCTCTGCGGCTCAGCTCTTGGGCTTGGCGCTCTTGCCTTTGTCCGCAGCGATGGTTTGCGGCGTGCCCGATTGTTCCGGCGCATCGCCCCCGCGCGCGCCATAAGATTCGCGAAGCGGCGCGCGGCCCATAGGCTGCGAAGGGTCCGTCTCGATCCCGCCTTTGTCGACGTTGCGGGGATGCTTCAGCGACGGTTTGCGCGGCGTTGCCATGGCGAAGTCTCCTGCATTGTTACAGGTAACGCCGTGACATCATCGGTTCCGGTCCGCTAAATCCTTGCTGCGGAAGACCTTAAGGCGTCGATCATACGAGCCTTAGAAAAGCCGCTTAGATTTGCGATAATGAGTCATGCAAACGAACAGGCTCGATAGCGATCAAAATCGCGCAACGGAACCCGTTACGCAGCCGGCACAAAGTTTATATGCCGACTTTGCTCAAGCGGTGCCGGCTGTGCGCGCCGGACAGATCGCCTCGTCGTTCGGCGGCTTCCTCGTCACTTGCGCCGTCATGTATGTCCTGGCCGGCTACTCGGCCTGGCTCGCGCTCCCCCTGGCGCCCTTGGCAGCCGGATTTCTCGTCCGCATATTCATCATCCAGCATGATTGCGGCCATGGCGCGTTCTTCCGGACGCGGCGCAGCAATGACATGCTCGGCATCATCTGCAGCCTGGTCACGCTGGCGCCCTATGCGGCTTGGAAACGCCAACATGCCGGTCATCACGGCGTCTGGAACAATTTGGATCGACGCCAGAGCGGGCTCGACATTTATTCGTCCTGCTTGACCGTCGCCGAGTACCGCGCCCTGACGCCAGGCGCGCAGTGGCGGCACCGCCTGATCCGCCATCCCCTCGTCGCCAATTTTCTGCTCCCGCCGGTGGTTTTTCTGATTTTGTATCGCTTTCCTTTCGACACGCCGCGCAATTGGCGCCGGGAAAAAATCGCCGTTTACCTCACCGACCTCGCGCTGCTCGCCATGATTTGTGGTCTGGGCTTCGCCTTGGGATTCGACCGCGTCATCGCAGTGCAACTACCCATTATGATCTGCGCCGCCATCATCGGCGTCTGGCTATTTTCGGTTCAGCATCGCTTCGAGAATACCCTGTGGACACGCGCCGGCGAATGGTCCGCCGAACAGGCCGCCTTACGCGGCTCGTCCTACCTCCGTCTGCCGAATATCCTCCGCTGGTTCACCGGCAATATCGGCTTTCACCATATTCACCACCTGAATCCGCGCATTCCCAATTACCGCCTCGCCGCCTGCCAGGAAGCCAACACAGCCCTGCAGGACACGCCGATCCTGTCCTTCGCCGACGCCTTGCGCGCTTGGCGCTACAGCCTGTGGGACGAGGACGGCCAACGGATGGTGCCCTTTGCCAGCGCCCATAGCGGAGCGCCATCATGAGCCGCGCTTTCGTCAAGGAAACCGATGGCGAGGAGATTTACGACGATCTTCCCGACCGGCCGATCGATCCGCACCGCAATCTCGTCACGCCCGAGGGCTTGGCGATGATCGAGGCGGAGGTCGCGCGCCTGCAGACCGCCCTGGCCGACGCCCAGTCGCGCGGGGCGCGCGCCGACGTCGCCGAACTGTCGCGCGATCTCGACTATTGGCAGTCGCGCCGGGCGAGCGCCGAGATCGTCCGGCCAACGCAGGAGCGCGATCACGTGCGCTTCGGCGTTCGCGTGGATTTAGAATTCGCAGACGGCCGCCGGCAGGCCTATCGCATCGTCGGTATCGACGAGGCGGACCCCGCCAAGGGCCTGCTCTCCTATGTTGCGCCCTTCGCCCAGGCCCTGCTCGGGAAGTCCGTCGGCGACAGCGTCCCAGCCGGCAAGCAGGGAACGGCGGAGATCGTCGCCATCGACCCTGCCGAGGCATCCAGCCCCCGTTAACCCCGGGTTCCGCCATCAGGCCTATCGGCGACTTGCAACCCTGATGTGAATTCAGTTCAATAAAGCCGGGCAGCTAGAGTAATTTTCCGTGCTGATGTAAAGCCATGCAAGGCATGTCAGGCGCGACGGAGATCACGCTTATCGGGGGAAATCTTGTCCACGTCCGCGTTTAGAAACCGGTTGCTCTCCACACGGGCGCATCTGCTCCTTCTCGCTCTCGCTATCGTCGGGCCGCTTCTGGCCTTCACTGGCCTTATCCTGCTGCGCTACGCCGACGCCGAACGCAGCCGCATCCAGCAGGACGCCCGCGATACCGTCAGCAGCATCTCTGTCGCCATCGATCGCGAGCTGGTCGGCCTGCAATACACCCTGCTCGCGCTCGCCAACGCGCCCTCCTTGCGGCAGGGCGACTTGCGCAGTTTCCAGCAATTCGCCAGCGAAGTGGCCCGGGCGCGCAACGCGACGATCGTCCTGCGCGACACGCAAAGCCGACAGGTGATGAACAGCACTACGCCCTATGGCAACCCTCTGCCGGGAGCTACCACGTTGCAAGGCTCCGACATAGAAGCCGCACAAACCGGCAGGACGGTCATCTCGGATTACTTCGTCGGCCTGCAGGTCCAGCGGCCCTCCTTTGCCGTCGTCACCCCCATTATGTTCGACGAACAGCTTCGTTATTTTCTGAGCCTCAGCGTCGGCACCTCTGTGCTCGACGAGTTGATCAAGGAGCAGAATCTCAACGAGGGCTACATCATCGCTATCCTGGACCGCCGCCAGATCATCATGGCGCGCTCCGTTGCCCCCGAGGGCTTCGTCGGCACGCCAGCCCAGCTCCAGAACAATCCCACCCTCGGCAACAGCGGGATTATCGAAAGCACGAATCGACAGGGCGTGAGGCTCCGCGTCTTTTACAAGCGCAGCGAGCTCTCGGGTTGGGTCTCGCTTGTGTCCGTGCCAACCGCGATCATCGACCATCCGCTTTACGAGTCTCTACGGATCATCCTGCTTATAGGCGTCCTCTTCGCCGCCATGTCGCTGCTGGGAGCTTGGTACGGCGCGCGCAGCTTCTCGCGCCCCATGTCGCTGCTGGCGCGCAACGCCGCCGCCATGGCGAAAAACCAAGAGGTCCTGCCGGTGCCGACCTCCGTGCGGGAGATCGCGCTCGTCAGCCAGACTTTGACCGAAAGCGCCGACGATCTTCGCGAGCGCACCCACCAGCGCGACCGCGCCGAATCGGCGCTGCAGAACCTCAACGAAACCCTGGAAAC
>CAMAVH010000055.1 GCA_945861615.1 Rhizobium sp. Q54
CAGCCGATCCTGATCAGCATCGATCCCGCGCGCGACCGCCCCGCGCAATTGAAGGACTATGTCGCCGCCTTCCATCCGCGCCTCGTCGGCCTCACCGGCAGCAGCGAAGAGATTGCCGCCGCCGCCAAGGCCTATCGCGTCTATTACGCCAAGGGCCCGGCCGATGCCGACGGCAATTATGTGATGGACCACACGTCCTTCGTCTATCTCATGGGCCCCGACGGCAAATTGCGCAGCGTGTTTCGCGCCGGCACGGCGCCCGAGGCGATGGCCGCCGAGATGCAAAAGCATATGGTGCGGTAGGCGCGGCCATGCGCCGTTCGCTCTGGGCCCTACTGGCGTTCGGGCTGACCGTTGCCGCCGTTCCTCTGTTGTGGCAATCGGGCTCGGCAGGCCGGGCGCAGCGGGCCGATGCCGACGACGGCCGCCAAGTCGGGCGCGGCGAGATCGTCTATCGCACGCATTGCGCGGTCTGCCACGGCGCGAATCTCGAAGGTCAGCCCAACTGGCAAGTGCGTAAGCCGGATGGCCGATTGCCGGCTCCGCCACACGACGCCAGCGGCCATACCTGGCATCACCCGGACGAGCATTTGTTTGCGCTGACCAAGCAGGGCGTCGCCCCACCGCTTGCGCCGCAAGGCTATGAAAGCGATATGCCAGGATTCGCCGCGAGCTTGAGCGACGACGAAATCTGGGACGTTCTGGCCTATATCAAGAGCCGCTGGCCGCCTGAGATTCGGGCCCGGCAATCAACGCTCGGGCGCTGAGCCGGCCGACCCCGCTTGGCGATGCGTCGCTCGCGCAACGCCCGAGCTTAGCCGCCGATCCGGCGAAAGCCGGGCGCGGCCTGATGCAGCGATTCGCAGCCGGTCTTGGTGATCCGGTAGAGTTCTCCCGTTTGCACACCGGCCTTGACGTCGCGCGTCATCACCGACGGCTGCACCACCATCGTCATGTTTTCCTGGAACACCAGGTCCGGCACCGGGCCTGACGGCCGCTCGTGCGTGCCGATGATCGGCGGCAGATAGCCGCCGACATAGCCGTGCACCAAGTCGTCGCAGATGGTGAAGGGCGTTTTCTTGATGCAGTCGGCGGCATCCAGCACGTCCTTGGCCGTCGCGCCCGGCTTCAGGACTTTCGTCACGGCGGCGAGCATCTCATCGGCAACGTCGTGCAGCTCGCGGTAGAGCGGCGTCGGCTCGGCCTCGACCGTGAAGCTGCGCAGCACCTGGCCGGGGTAGGACCAGAAGTTGGCGGCGATCTCGGTGAAGATGATGTCGCCGGCCTTCACCGCGCGGTTGCGCGGCAATTGCGACGGCACGCAGCAATCGGGATTGGCCATGGCGGTCAGACCCAGGAAATGGATCTGCGTCAGGCCGCCCCACGGCAGATAGCCGCGCTCGATCAGCGCCTGCAGTTCATGCTCGTTCATGCCGGGCTTGACGTTGTCGGCGAGGCTTTCGAGACCGAGATCTGTCAGCGCGCAGCCGATGCGCAGCCAGTCGATTTCCTCGTCGGACTTGTGAAGGCGGATCTTGGCGTAGCTGCGCGACAGGTCAACCGGCGTCGCGCCGAGCTTGCCGATGCGCTCGAGAAAGCCGACCGAGCAATTGCCGACGATGGCGATCTTCGCGCCCTTCGCGCCGCGCTTTTGCAGAATGTCCATCGCCACGGCGGTGGAGCCTTCGGCGCGCCAGATCACCTCGCAATCGGGCGCGAGCACTTGCGCCTGCGCCACATGATTGGGATAAGGCACCAGCAGCACGTCCTGCTCGCCGGGCGTGAAGATCGCCAGATTGCTGTTGGTGTTGGCCGGCCAGCCGGTGAGCCATTGCAGCGCCGAGCCGCGCTTGTCGCCGCCCATCAGCAGCGCGTGGCTCGCGCCGGCTTCGGCGAGCGCCGCGGCCAGCGCGTCGCGCCGGCGTTTCAGCTCGGCGGCGGAGAAGCGCGGCGCTTCGGCGAGCAGCAGCGGCTCGAGGCGGGCGGGAATGCGCGGCGGCGGCGCATCGATGCGCGCGGACAAGGTCATAGAGGTCTCCCTGGGTTTTATCGTTGGGACGACCTTAGCCGAGCGACAGCCATGAAAAAAGCCGGATGCTTGCGCATCCGGCTTTTCGTTTCGTATCGCGGTTCGCGTCTATTCGCGACGCTGGCCGAACAGCTGCATCAGCAGCATGAACAGGTTGATGAAGTCGAGATACAGGCGGAGCGCGCCCATGATCGACTTCTTCTTGTAGATCTCGCTGTCGTCGCCTTCGGCGTACATTTCCTTGATCTGCTGGGTGTCGTAGGCGGTGAGGCCGACGAACACCAGCACGCCGATGACGCTGATGGCGAATTGCAAGGCGGTCGAACCGATGAACATGTTGACCAGCGAGGCGATCACCACGCCGATCAGGCCCATCATGAGGAACGAGCCCATGCCCGACAGGTCGCGCTTCGTCGTGTAGCCGTAGAGGCTCATGGCGCCGAAGGTGGCTGCGGTGATGAAGAACACGCGGGCGACGCTTTCGCCGGTGAACACCACGAAGACGGTCGCGAGCGACAGGCCCATGACGGCGGCGAAAACCCAGAACAGCGCCTGGGCGGTCGAGGCCTTCATATGCTGGATGCGCATGCCGAAGAACAGGGCGAAGCCGATCGGCGCCAGCATCACCACCCACATCAGCGGGGTGCCGAAGATGGCGTTGTACAAGGCAGGCGTGGTGGCCGTCAGGTAGGCGACGATGCCGGTCAGGGCGATGCCCGACGCCATGTAGTTGTAAACTTGCAGCATGTATTGGCGCAGGCCGACGTCGATGTCGGCAGCCTGGGCTTCAGCGCGGCTCATATAGCGCTTGTCGGGGGTAGGAGTGGTCATCTCGATCCCTCGTAAACTATCGGGTGAACGCAAAGAGGCGTTCGCTCTGCGGGTAATATGGCATGGCGCGGCGCTTTTTCAACGGAAACCGGACCGGGCCGGTTGCGGTCGCTGTCGGATAAGGGACTGATTCGGCAGTCAAATCCCTATTCCAGAGGTGACAATGCCGTGAACGGCCAGATGTTGCGGCGCGCGGGGCGCTCACCGCTAGATGGAGTCTCAACGGGCGCACAGGATCGGCGAGGCCTTCTGGCCCAGCGCGCGCCCGGACCGCGGAGCGGTCAAAGAAGGAATCGGTGGCGTTATCGGGCTCTGAGAATGGGCGACGCTTTTTGGCCCAGCGCGCGCCCGGACCGCGGAGCGGTCAAAGTAGGAATCAGTGGTGTTATCGGGCTCTGAGAATGGGCGACGCTTTTTGGCCCAGTGCGCGCCAGGTGCCGACGAAGCCGAAGGCCATCACCGCCAGGGTGCAGACGATCGCCGTGCCGGCCAGCGTGCCGGGCAGGAACACCCAGTCGGCACGCATGACCTTGGTGACGATCAGCCAGCCGGCGAGAGTGCCGAGCGCGCCGGCGATGACGCTCGCCGAGAAGCCGATGGCGGCATATTCGACGATATAGGCGCCGAGCAGATTCTTGCGCGTCGCGCCAAGCACTTTCAGCACCACCGCATCGTAGATGCGCGCGCGCCGTCCGGCGGCGATGGCGCCGGCCAGCACCAGAACGCCGGCGATCAGGGCGAGGCTGGCCAAGGCGCGCGCCGCGTCGGCGATGCGATTGAAGGTTTCCGACGCGGTTTCCAGGGCGTCCTTGACGCTGATCGCGGTGACGTTGGGGAAGCGCGACAGCACCGCTTCGCGCAGGGCGTTTTCGCTGCCCGGCGCGGCGCTGACGGTGGACAGATGCGTTTGCGGCGCGGCTTCGAGCACGCCGGGCGCGAAGACGATGGCGAAGTTGAGGCCGAGCGTCTGATAGTTGATCTCGCGCAAGTTGGCGACGGTGGCGGTGATGCGCCGGCCGAGGATATCGAAAGTCAGCGTGTCGCCGACGCCGATACCCATGCCGTTCGCCACACGCGCGTCGAAGGAGATGATCGGCGGGCCCTGGTAATCGGCGGGCCACCATTGCCCGGCGACGATCTTCGAGCCTTCGGGCGGCGTCGCGCTGTAGGTCAGGCCGCGATCGGAGCGCACGGCCCAGCGGACCTCGGGCGCGACGTTGTCTTCGTTCACTTCGACGCCCTTGATCGCGACGATGCGGGCGCGGAGCGACGGCATGCGCTGATGGCCGGTGACGCCGGGCGTCTCGGCGAGGATGCGCTCGAATGCCTCGACCTGCGGCGGTTGAATGTCGATGAAGAAATAGGACGGCGCCTCTTTCGGCAGGCGCTCGTTGATCTGCGCGTTGAGATTGCCCTCGATCTGCATCAGCGTGACGAAGACCGTCAGGCCGATGCCGAAGGACAAGAGGATGATGCCGGCGGGCGAGCCGGGCCGGTGCAGATTGGCCAGGGCGAAGTTCAGCAGCGGCAGGCGGATCGACGCCCCGGTCAGGCGATGGCCAAGGGCGCGCGATGCGCGGGTGACGACGACGGCGAGCAAGCGGAACACGACGAGCGTGGCGACGGCGCCGAGGATGAACCACAGGGCGAAGCTGCGCTCGGTCGCCGAGATGTAGGCCAGCGCCGCGAGCGCCAGGCCGGCGAGGGCCGTGGCGGCGATCAGGCCGGGACGCGGCCAGACGCGGTCGGGGCTCACCAGATCGCGGAACAGATGGGCCGCCGGCACTTCGCGGGCGCGCGCCAGCGGCCACAGCGCGAAGGCGAGCGCCGTCAGGATGCCGTAGGCGGCGGCGAGCAGCAGCGGCGCCCCATGCAAGCCGAACTCGACGTCAAGCGACAGGCCCTCGCGCACGGCATTCAGGCCGGCGGCGGGCAGCACCGCGCCGACGAGCAGGCCGATGACGATCCCGCCGAGCGCCATGATCATGATCTGCAGGAGATAGACGCGAAAGATCAGCGCCGCCGGCGCGCCGAGGCATTTGAAGGTGGCGATGGTGGCGGTCTTGCCGTCGAGATAGCTTTTGACCGCATTGGCGACGCCGATGCCGCCGACCAGCAAGGCGGTCAGGCCGATCAGGGTGAAAAACAGATTGAGGCGGTCGAGCTGCTGGCCGATGCCGGGGGCACCCTCGTCGAGCGTGCGGATGCGCCAAGCGGCGTCCGGGAAGGCGGCCGTCGTGCGCTCGCTCCAGGCGGAAAGGTCGGTGCCGACGGGCAGGGCAATGCGATATTCGTAGCGGATCAGACTGCCCGGCTGTTCGAGTTGGCTGGCCTTGAGCGCCGCTTCGCTGGTGAGCAGCGAGGGGCCGAGCTTGAAGACGTCGCCGGCGGCATCGGGCTCGCGCAGCAGCGCGGCGCGCAGGATCAGCTTCACTTCGCCGACCTGGACGATGGCGCCGGGCTGAATGTTCATCTGGCTGAAGAGATCGGGCTGCGCCACCGCGCCGTACAGCGTCTCGCCGTTTCGCGTTTCGTCGGCGATGGCGACGCTAAAGGCCATGCCGCCGTCCAGCCGCACCTCGCCGTAAAGCGGATAGGCCTTGTCGACCGCCTTCAGTTCGACGAGCCGGCGCTGCGGCGCCTCGCCGAGAGTCGCCGCCCCAATTGTGGACGCCATCGTGCGCATGGTGGTGATCGCCGACACGGGCCCCTGCGCGTCGAGATAGGCGCGCTGCTCTGGCGTCGCTTGGCGGTGGGTCAGGCGCAGTTCGACGTCGCCGCCGAGTAGCGAGCGCGCGTCGTTCTTCAGCGTCTCGCCGATGGTGGCGGAGAAGGAGCCGATGCCGGCGATGGCGGCGACGCCGAGCGCCAGGCAGGCCATCATCAGCCGGAAGCCGGCGAGGCCGCCGCGCAATTCGCGCCGCGCGAAGCGCAGGGCAAGCGACCAGCTTGCAGCGCCGGCCGCGTCGGCGATCGGCGTTGCGCTCATTGCGCCGCGCTCTTGGAGCGGCTTGGGAGCTGCGCCGTGCCGGTCGTCTCGCTGACGATGTGGCCGTCCTCCATGCGCAGTACGCGATGGCAATGTTCGGCCAGCGCCGCGTCGTGGGTGATCAGCACCAGCGTGGTGCCGAGGCGCTGCTGCGCGCCGAACAGGAGATCGACGACGGCGCGGCCGTTGGCGCCGTCGAGGTTGCCGGTGGGCTCGTCGGCGAGAATCAGTTTCGGCTCGGTGGCGAAGGCCCGTGCCAGGGCGACGCGCTGCTGCTCGCCGCCCGACATCTGCGACGGGTAATGGCTCAGCCTGTGGCCAAGCCCGACCGTCTCCAGTTCGGCGCGGGCGCGGTCGAAGGCGTCGCTGCGGCCGGCGAGCTCCAAGGGAATGGCGACATTCTCGAGCGCCGTCATGGCGGGAACGAGATGGAAGGACTGAAAGACGATGCCGATGGTGTTGCGGCGGAACAGCGCGAGGGCGTCTTCGTTCATCGTAGCGTAATCGGCGCCGTCCACCACGACGCGGCCTTTGCTGGCGCGCTCGAGGCCGGCCATGATCATGACCATGGTGGATTTGCCGGAGCCCGAGGGGCCGACGACGCCGACGCTTTCGCCCGCGTTGATCGCAAGATCGACGCCGCGCAGGATATGCACCATGCCGGCGGCGCTCGGCAGCGACAGTTCGACGCCTTTAAGCTGAATGATAGGCTGTGGGCTTGCGGAGCTGGTCATCTTCGCTCATCTATGGACAACAGGCTTAACGGGACGGCACGACAATGATCAAGACATTGCGGCGATATGGTGGCTCGGCCAAGCGTTTCAACACAATAGCCGCGCTCTGCCTCGGCCTTTCGCTGCTGACGGGCGCGGCATTTGCGCAAGCGCCGGGCATCGCGCCGGCCAAGGGCGATTCGCCGATTCGCCTGTTGGTGTTGGGCGACAGCCTCTCCGCCGGCTATGGCCTGGCGGCGAGCGAAGCGTTTCCCGTCCAGCTGGAACGCGCCCTGCGCGCCAAGGGCCATAACGTAAATGTGATCAATGCCGGCGTCTCCGGCGACACCTCGGCGGGCGGACGGGCGCGGCTCGATTGGTCGCTCGCCGACAAGCCGCATGCGGCGATCGTCGAGCTTGGCGCCAACGACGGGCTGCGCGGCGTCGAGCCGAAATCGACGGCCGACAATCTCGGCGCCATTCTCAAGGCGTTGAAGGATCGCGGCATGCCGGCGCTGCTCGCCGGCATGTACGCCCCGCCCAATCTCGGCGCGGCCTATGGCAAGGAGTTCAATGCGCTTTACGCACGTATCGCCAAAGAGCATGGCGCGGCGCTCTATCCCTTTTTCCTCGACGGGGTCGCCGCGGAGTCCGCGCTCAATCAGGCCGACGGCATCCACCCCAACGCCAAGGGCGTGGGCGTCATCGTCGAGCGCATCCTCCCGGCGGTGGAAAAGCTGATCGGCCAAGTGAAACTTTAAGGCCGCTCCCGAAGCCAAGCCGTTCTCAAGCCAAGCCGTCAGCATGATCCGTCTCTTCGTCGCCATCGACCTGCCGGACGATTTGCGCGAGCGCTTGGCGCCGCTGCAGGCCGGCCTGCCCGGCGCCAACTGGGTCGATCCCGACAATTTCCATGTCACGCTGCGCTTCATCGGCGAGGTGCCGGAACATCGCCTGGAAGATATCGACGAGCGGCTGGCGGAAATCACCGCGCCGCCGTTCGATCTCGCGCTGGCCGGCGTCGGCAGCTTCGCGCGCGGGCGCGAGCCGATCTCGCTGTGGATGGGGCTCGACCGCAGCGAACCTTTGATGGCGATGCAGCGCCGTATCGACCGCGCGCTGACCCGCGCCGGCTTTCCCAGCGACGAAAAGCGCTACACGCCCCATGTGACGCTGGCGCGGCTGCGCCGTACGCCCGAGCCGGATCTCGCCAGCTTCATCGCCGCGCATAATCTGTTTCGCGCCGAGCCGTTCCGCGTCGATCGCTTCACGCTGTTCTCCAGCCAGCTGGCGTCCGCCGGTTCGATCTACAGCGCCGAAGCGGATTACCTGCTCGCCTAAAGCTTCTTGCGCAGATCTTTGAGCAGGCCGCGCGCGGCCGCGTCGCACAGATCGAGCACATGGTCGAAGCCCTCGGTGCCGCCGTAATAAGGGTCGGGCACCTCGCGCCGCTTCAGGTCCGGCGCGAAATCCATGAACATGCGCAGGCGGTCCGGCGTTTCCGTCGCGCAGAGTTCGGCGAGCGCCTGCTGGTTTTGCCTGTCCATCGCCAGCACGAGATCGAAGCGCTGGAAATCCTCGGCGCGCACCATGCGGGCGCGCAGATCGGAAATATCGATGCCGCGTGCCGCCGCCGCCTTGATGCTGCGCGGATCGGGCGGCTCGCCGATGTGATAGCCATGGGTTCCCGCCGAATCGGTGACGATGCGCTCGCTCAATCCGGCGGCGGCGACTTGCGCGCGGAACACGCCTTCGGCGGTCGGAGAGCGGCAGATGTTGCCCATGCAGACGAAGAGGATGCGAAGAGGTGCGGCGTTCATGGGGAAGGTCTAGCATAGCTCATCTGCAACGCCCATCTCATCGACCATGACATCGATAGGATCCTCTTCGCCAGCCACCGCGCGCAAGCTCGCTCTTCTGATGAAGAAGGTGCGCGATTGCCGTCTGTGCGAGGCGCATCTGCCGCTTGGGCCGCAACCGGTGCTGCGCGCGTCCGTCACGGCGCGCGTGCTGATCGTCGGCCAAGCGCCGGGCACCAAGGTTCACGCCACCGGCATTCCGTGGAACGACCCGTCCGGCGACCGCCTACGCGACTGGCTCGGCCTGAGCCGCGATCAATTCTACGACGAGACGAAGATCGCCATCGTGCCTGCGGGCCTGTGCTATCCGGGCCGGACAAAAGGCGGCGATGCGCCGCCGCGCCCGGAATGCGCGCCGCTGTGGCATCCGCCCTTGCGGGCATTGATGCCGAATCTCGGCCTGACCTTGCTGTGCGGCGCCCATGCCCAGGCCTATTACCTCGGGGATCGTCGGCACAAAACCTTGGCCGAAACCGTCGCCCATTGGCGCGACGTCCTGCCCGACTTCATCCCGACACCGCATCCTAGCCCGCGCAACCGCCTATGGCTGCGCAAGCACGCCTGGTTCGAGGCCGAGGTCGTGCCGGAAATGCGCCGCCGCGTGCAGCGGCTTCTTAAGGATTAGGCTTCGTCCGCCGCCTGCTCGATGCGTTCCATATCATCGTCGCTCAGGCCGAAGTGATGGCCGATCTCGTGGATCAGCACATGGCGCACCACATGGTCGAGCGTTTCGCCGGTCTCGCACCAATAATCGAGCAGCGGACGGCGGTAGAGAAAGATCATGTCCATATGCTGCGGCTGGTCCATCAGGCCCTTTTGGCCGAGCGCCGTGCCGCGATAAAGCCCGAGAATGTCGAAGGGGCTTTCGAGTTCCATTTCCGCCTCGGTTTCGGCGTCGGGGAAATCCTCGACGCGGATCACCACATTGCCGACAAGGGCGCGAAACTCTTCGGGGATCGCCTGAAACGCCCGCTGCGCGAGATCTTCGAGATCGACGAGGCTCGGCGCGAGCAGCGGAATGTCACTTGGGGAACCGGTCATGATGGACGACGATAGCGCGGCCTTATGACCGCGCCAAGGCCGCCCTGCTGTGGGCGGTTGCCGCGCAGATTGGGAGACGATCATGACAGGCAGGCTCAGCGGCGAAGCGCGCCGCCTCGCGCTCAAGGACTTGCACGGCTGGACCGAGGTCGAAGACCGCGACGCCATCCGCAAGACTTTCCATTTCGCCGACTTCAACGAGGCCTTCGCCTTCATGGCGCGGATCGCCCTGCAGGCCGAAAAGCTCGACCATCACCCGGAGTGGTTCAATGTCTATAACCGCGTCGAGATCGTGCTGACGAGTCACGACGTCGAAGGGGTCAGCTCGCGCGACGTGACGCTGGCGCGCTTCATCGACGAGGTCGCGCCGCCCCGCGACAAATAAACAACAGGGCTAACCGTTCTCGGATTTCGGCGTTTCGGCGGTGACTTTGCGCGAACGCGCCAGACGCGATTCGCGCCGCGCGATGTAGATCGTCGCGGCGGCGATCACCAGGCCGCCGAGATAGGTCATGGCGTCGGGCGTCTCGGCGAAGACGACATAGGCGATGACCGCGACCATCGGCAGGCGCACGTAATCGAACGGCAGCACCACGGTGGCGTCGGCGGCGGCATAGGCCTGGGTCATGCCCCATTGGCCGAGCGTGGCCGCGGCCCCCATCACGATGATCCAAGGCCATAGCTCCCAGGGCGGCGTGGTCCAGACGAACAGCGCCGGGATCAGCGAGATCGGCGTCATGTAGATCCCCATGTAGCCGACGATGGCGCTGGCCGGCTCGGTGCGCGACAGCACCTTCACGGTGATGACGGAGCCGGCGGTCGCGATGGTGCCGAGCAGCAGGAGCAAGGCCGCCGGCGAAATCTCCTGAAAGCCCGGGCGCAGAATCAGCAGCGCGCCGCCGAAGGCGACCATGATCGCGCTCCAGCGCCGCCATCCCGCGCGCTCGCCGAGAAAGACCACCGCGAAAATGCTGGCGATGATCGGCGCGATGAAGGAGAGGGTGGTCGCGTCGGCGAGCGGCAGGTAGGCCAGCCCGACGAACCAGGTGTACATCGAGGTCAGGCCGAGCACGGCGCGCAGGCTGTAGCGCTTGAAATTGTTGGTGCGCAGATTGGCCCAGCCGGCCTGGATCAGCATCGGCATCAGGAAGGCCAGGCCGAACAGGTTGCGGAAGAAGGCGACCTCGAGCGGCGAGATCTCCTGCGACAGATAGCGCACCAGCGCCGACATCACCGCGAAGCTGCAAGCCGCCAGCGACATCCACAGGGCGCCTTTCGCCGGGCCCGGCAATCCGCGAAAGGCGCGGCGGGACGACGATACGGAAAAGAAGGCGCGGGCGCGCGATTCGGACGCGGGGGCGGGGTCTGTCATGGGAGCGGGCGAGTGTAGGGGGCGAGCCCGGCCGTGCCAACCGCCCCCGGGCCGCATGGCTTGCATATCAGCCTTGCGCGCGGCGGCCCCGCGGACCATTCTCCGCGCCATGCGTGGATATTTCGCCATCGGCGTCGAAGGCTTGAGCAAGCCGATGAACGCCGGCACCCTGTTTCGCTCGGCGCACGCCTTCGGCGCGAGCTTCGTCTTCACCGTCGGCGGCGTCTGGTCGTCCGGCGAGGCGCGCCTGTCCGACACCGCCGACAGCGCCTCCGAAGTGCCGCACTATCACTTCGACAATTTGGGCCAATTGCGTCTGCCCGACCGCTGCGCTCTGGTCGGCATCGAGCTGATGGCCGATTCGGTCGAGCTGCCGTCGTTCCGGCACCCGCGCAGCGCGGCCTATGTGCTCGGTCCCGAGCGCGGCAGCCTGTCGCCCGAGCTGGTGGCGCGCTGCGATCACATCATCCGCATCCCGACGAGCTTCTGCGTCAATGTCGCGGTCGCCGGCTCCATCGTCATGTACGACAGGCTCTTGTCGCTCGGCCGCTACGCCGAACGGCCGGTCGCGCCGGGCGGCCCGCTCGCGCCGCCGCCGGCCCATGTCCATGGCAAGCAGATCATCCGGAGCGATGGACGCAATCCCGAGAGCATTTCCGGCAAATCCGTTTCACGGGCTCTTGAAGAGGCGCCGCCGACCGACTGGCCTCTCAAGGTTGGCAAGCCGGGAAACGGTCGTTAGACTTTCCGCCATGATCCAGCAGATGAACCAGATTTCGCGCCTATGCACCCTCGCGTTGTTTTTCGCGTCCGTCGCGGCCGCCGCCGCCGGCGCCGCCGCGCCGCGCGTGCTCGGCACCTTCAACGACTGGGAGGCCTATCAGCTCATCGAGGGCGCCAATCAGCGTACCTGCTATATGGCGAGCCAGCCGACCAAGAAGGAGCCGGGCAACGTCAAGCGCGGCGACGTGCTGGTGTTCGTCACCCATCGCCCGGCGGATAAAGAGCGCGACGTGGTGAACGTGCAGTTCGGCTATCCGCTGAAAGCCGGTACCGACGTGCAGCTCGCCATCGGCGATGCCAAGTTCAGCCTGTTTCCCAACGGCGAGGCGGCCTGGACGCGCGGCGCCGCCGACGACAAGGCGCTGGTCGGCGCCATGATGAAGGGCGCGGTCATGACGGTGATCGGCCTGTCCGAGCGCGGCACCCGGACGACCGACAGCTATTCGCTGCGCGGCTTTACCGCCGCCTACCGCGAAATCACGAAAGCCTGCGGGCTCACCTGAGGGTGACGGCCCGCGGCTGAGCCAAGGCCAAGCCCGTGCGGCTTGGGTCTAAGCCTTTCCGTTCGCGAGGATTTTCGGCAAAAGGTGACTTTTCCACAGGCGCGCCCTATATGGTGCCCATGTCCCAGCCCGCCAGCAAACCGCCCCTCGCGAAGGCGTCTATCGTGAAACCCATCGTCGTCAAGCCGACGCTGAATGTCGCGGCGCCGTCGAGCGACGGCCGCAAGGCGTTGATCGGTCTGTCGCGCGAGGAGCTTTACGACGAGCTCGAGCCGTTCGGCGTGCAGAAATTCCGCGCCCGCCAGTTGTGGCATTGGATGTATTTCCGCGGCGCCAAGACTTTCTCCGAGATGACGACGCTCGCCAAATCCTTGCGCGAGGAACTGGAAACGCATTTCACCCTCGAGCGCCCGGCGGCGAGCCGCGCCGACAAATCGACCGACGGCACGCGCAAATGGCTGTTCCGCTTCCCGGACGGCCAGGAAATCGAGACCGTCCATATCCCCGAGGACGACCGCGGCGCGCTCTGCGTGTCGTCGCAGGTCGGCTGCACGCTGACCTGCAGCTTCTGTCACACCGGCACCCAGACCATGGTGCGCAATCTCGGCGCCGGCGAGATCGTGGCGCAGGTGATGGCGGCGCGCGACGATCTCGGCGAATGGCCCTCGCCGATGAGCGACCGGCAGATTTCCAATATCGTGATGATGGGCATGGGCGAGCCGCTGCTCAATTACGACAATGTCGCCAAGGCGCTGAAGATCGTCATGGACGGCGACGGCATCGCCATCTCGCGCCGCCGCATCACGCTCTCGACCTCCGGCATCGTGCCGTTGATGGAGCGCTGCGGCGAGGAGCTCGGCGTCAATCTCGCGGTGTCCCTGCATGCCGTGCGCGACGATCTGCGCGACGAGCTGGTGCCGATCAACCGCAAATATCCGATCGCGCAATTGCTCGACGCCTGCCGCAAATATCCCGGCGCCAACAATGCGCGCCGCATCACCTTCGAATATGTGATGCTCAAGGGGGTTAACGACAGCTTGGCCGACGCGCGCGAACTGGTGCGCCTGCTGGCCGACATTCCCGCCAAGGTGAACCTGATCCCGTTCAACCCCTGGCCCGGCGTCGCCTACGAATGTTCCGAGGGCCGCCAGATCGCCGCCTTCGCCAAGCTGCTCAACGATGCCGGCCTGTCGGCCCCGGTGCGCACCCCGCGCGGACGCGACATCCTCGCCGCCTGCGGCCAGTTGCGCACCGAAAGCCAGCGCCAACGCCGGTCGCAGACGGCACCGGCCCCCGAGGCCATCGCCGACACCCCTGAAAAGTCACTATCCCCTTCTGCCAAATAGGTTTTTACGCCTAGGAAGGGGGTATTTACGGCCGCCGACCCACTACCGGTCGTTTCCTCGCCCAAAACTGTTGCACAGCAGCAACGTCGTCCGGCCATTCGACAAATGGCAGTTTCCATTCACACGTTAAAGACGTAAAAAACTCAAGAAACACGCCACTTGCCCAGAATGGGCAGGCCGGTGCGCCGGGGGAACGAACGACAGTGACGCGCCGTTGACGGTGCGAACTGAACATCCCGTTGGAACAAGGGAGAATTTTTATGAAGTACGGAATGACTGCGGCGGCCGCTGCGGCACTCATCGCGCTGGCGCCAGTCATGGCGAAGGCTGAGACCTCGCCCCTCTATCTGCAATTCGGCGGCGGCTTGAGCCTCCTCGAGGATTCGGACTTCTCGGGCAGCGGCAACACCACCGGCACCGATTTCAACAACGGCTGGGGTGTCTATGGCGCCGTCGGTACGGGCATTTTCGACAGCGTCCGCGCTGAGTTGGAACTCGCCCACCGCCGCAACACCGCCGACACGCTCAACGGTTCCATGAAGGCCTCGAGCCTGATGGCCAACATCTATTACGACTTCGGCTCGCTCTGGGGCTTCAGCCCCTACATCGGCGCCGGTATCGGTGGCGCCAAGATCGGCGCCAACAACGTCGGCCCGCTCGGCGGCGGCAACGGCACTGCCGACGACGACGAGACGGCCCTGGCCTATCAGGGCATCATCGGCATGTCCGCGCCGATCTCCTACAATTGGAAGTTCGTCGCCGATTACCGCTACATGAGCACCTTCGACGATCCGTCCTTCAGCACCACCACCGGTCGTTCGGTCGATGGCGAGTACACCGATCACCTGTTCACGATCGGCTTCCGCTACAGCTTCGGCACGCCGCCGGCGGCCCCGATGGCCGCCGCTCCGGTCGCTGCGCCGGCTCCCGCGCCGGCTCCGGCTCCGGCCGCTCAGGCTCCGGCCCTGGTCCGTTCGTTCCAGGTGTTCTTCGACTTCGACAAGTCGGACATCACCGCCGACGCGCGTCGCGTCATCCAGCAGGCCTCCGCCAACACCAAGCAGGCCGGCACCACCCGCGTCACGCTGACCGGCCACACCGACACCTCCGGTTCGGCTCAGTACAACCAGCGTCTGTCGCAGCGCCGCGCCGATGCCGTGAAGGCCGAAATGGTCCGCATGGGCGTCCCGGCCAACGACATCGCCACGGTCGCCCGCGGCGAGAGCAGCTTGCTGGTCCCGACCGCCGATGGCGTGCGCGAGCCGCGTAACCGTCGCGTCGAGATCGTGTTCTAAGAAACAGGTTCGACCCGTCGAAACGACAAAGGGCCTGACGGCAACGTCAGGCCCTTTTCTTATGCGCCAGCGCCAGACATAAAAAAGGCCCGCGCTTGCGGGCCTTTTGCTTGAATGCGTAGGGCGTCGTTAGCGACCGATGACGGCGACGGTTTCGATGCTGCGCGCGAACGAGGTCGAGAAGCTATCGAGCGAGGCGGCGTCGAGCGAGGCGACGCGCTCCATCACCAGACCAGTATCCTGGCAGAAGGTGACCTGCTGCATGCTGCGCAGCGAGGCTTCGTTGGCCAGCTTGGTCGCGAAGCTGTCGAGCTTGTTGGGGCCCTGCTTGCCGTACTCGCGAACGAAGTGGCTTTTCAGCACGTCGGCATGGCGCTTGAGCGGCCCGCCGAAGCGGGTGACGAAGGTGTTGTAGAAATTCTGGTAGTCGGGGCGGCCGCAAGATAGCGCGGCGACCATGAATTCGGTCTGCAGAAAGCGGACGTCGAAGGCCGTCTGTTCGCGGACGTTGGCCGGTACGCCCTGCGCCTGGGCCGGCCCGGTGCTGGCGCTGTCGGCGGCGAAGAGGGCGGCGGCGGCGACGCCGGCGAGGATGACGGCGCGGCTTGCGGCGCGCATGCGATGGATCGGCAAGATACCCCTCCGATGGCTCATGGGCGGTTCGTCTGCCCGGACGAACACGCCGCCGACCGAGGGCCGGCAAGATTGCTCAGAAAAGCAATCTCGGTCGCGGAGATTAATAACAAGTGAAGCGCTTGTCACTCCGAACCTCCGCGGAAGGGGCGCTGCCCAAGGCCTTAACCGGCGCAATCCCTAGGATTTTTAGCCGCAGAACTGTCCGCGCCGCCGCCGCTGGGCGCCGCCAGCACCAGCACCCAGACGTCCATCGCGCCCTGGCGGTTGCCGCCGGGACTGACGCGCGGACCCAGATAGGCGGCGCCGGCCTGGCCGAAGGCCGGGTTCAGCATGTTGCGGCGGTGGCCTTCGCTGGCCAGCCAGAGCCCGGCCGTTTCGCCCGGATCGGCGACGCCGGCGGCGAGATTTTCCGCCGCCGTGCGAAAAGCGTAGCCGGCGTCGCGCAAGCGGTCGGCCAGCGTGCTGCCGTCGCGGCCTTGATGGCTGAGAGCTTCGACGTCATGCAGCGCGCGGCCGGCGAGATCGCGCGCCTGGCGGCAAGCGGCGGCGTTCAGCCGGCTGTCCAGCGTCAGCGGCGTCAGGCCTTCGGCGGTCCGCGCGGCGTTGACGGCGGCGAGCATTGCCTCGGCTGTGGTGGCCGCGGCGGGCGCGGCAAGCGCGAGGACAAGGGCGCAGATCAG
This sequence comes from Rhizobium sp. Q54, assembly GCA_945861615.1. Lineage (GTDB taxonomy): Bacteria > Pseudomonadota > Alphaproteobacteria > SMXQ01 > SMXQ01 > CAMAVH01. The sequence goes on from CAMAVH010000055.1 coordinate 16,078, forward strand.
GGCCGGGAGACGGAGCGTCATCCCGTCAAGGTGGCGCAAAGTGCCATCCCGCGAAAGGGTTCATCGGGGTTAAAAACCGTCTGGCGCCGCGCGCCGTTCTGGCCTACATCGGCCTGATGAGCACGCCCGTCGCCCAGGCCGCCTCAGGCCCCGCCGCCAGTCCCGCCGCCCAGCAATTCGCGCGCGAGGGCTATCTCATCTGCCGCCAGGCGATTCCCCCGGCGCTGCGCGATTTCATCGCCACCGAATATCAGATCCTGTACAACGCCCGCCGCCTAAAGATCGACCCGCAGGTCGGCGCCGGCTATTCCGCCTTCGGCGTCGACGCGGCGGAAACGCTGATGCAGATGCTGCTGCCTTTCGTCGAGATTCAAACCGGCCATAAGCTGTTCCCGACCTACAGCTTCGGCCGCATCTATGCCAAGGGCGCCTCGCTCGCGCGTCACACCGACCGGCCCTCTTGCGAGGTCAGCGTGTCGGCGACCATCGCCCAATCGGGCAAGGAGTCCTGGCCGCTCAATCTCGTCTCGCTGTCGGGCAAGAAGATCGCGGCCGATCTCATGCCGGGCGATCTCCTGCTCTACAAGGGCATCGACGTCACCCATTGGCGCGAGGTCTTCGAGGGCGACACGCAGCTGCAGCTCTTTCTGCATTACGTCCGCCAGGATGGGCCTTACGCCAAATATAAATTCGACATGCGCCCCTCGCTCGGCGCGCCGCCCAACAAGGCGGTGCTGGAGGAATCGCATAAGGACAAGCCGGACGGCAGCCAGCCGCGCAGCGTCGAGCTCTGACGGTGCCGTCCTGAGCCGCACGTCGCGCGCCGGCCGTGAAACCTCGCGCGACAGCGCCGCGAACCATTTGCCATGAATCTTTTGCGTCTGGCGATCTTGGCCGCCGCCGTCCTGCATGGCGCGTCGTTCGCCGCGCCGGCGGCGGAACCGCCGCCGCTGCGCGGCAGCGGCGGCCAATTCGTCTTCATGAAGCCGTCGGCGCCGGTGCCGGCCACCGCCATCGAGCGGTTGGACGGCGGCGCCGTGCGGCTTCAGGATTTGCGCGGCCAGGTCGTGCTTCTCAATATGTGGGCGACATGGTGCCTGCCCTGCGTTTACGAAATGCCGTCGCTCGACCGGCTGGCCGCGTCGGCGCCGCCGGGCCTGGCGGTCGTCGCCCTGTCGATCGACCGGGCCGGTGCCACGGCGGTCGCGCCCTTCGCCGCGGCGCATGGCCTGACCCATCTGCCGCTTTATCTCGATCCGCAGCAGCGCCTGGGGTCTTTGACGGCGGGCCGCCCCTATCCCGAGACGCTGCCGCTATGGAGCCTGCCGATCAGCTATGTCATCGACAGGAACGGCCGGGTCGTCGGCTATCTCCCCGGCGTCGTCGACTGGGATTCATCGGGCGCGCGGGCCTTTCTGCGCCATTTTCTCGAACGGCCGTCCTGACCGGCGGGCTTGCCGCCGCCCTGCGCGGGTGCCGCCGCGCGTCTTGCTTAAACAGGGGCTTTTGTCGATACTCGCGCCGCCTGCGCCCGCCCGAGGGTCGCCGGAACGAAATTTCCGTTTCAGGACAATCACATGGCTGCCAAAAAGACCGTCAAGAAAGCCGTGCTCGCCTATTCCGGCGGGCTCGACACCTCCGTCATCCTGCGCTGGCTGCAGGAGGCCTACGGCTGCGAAGTGGTGACCTTCACGGCCGATCTCGGCCAGGGCGAAGAGCTCGAGCCGGCGCGCAACAAGGCGCTGCTCATGGGCATCAAGCCCGAGAACATCTTCATCGACGATCTGCGCGAGGAATTCGTCCGCGATTTCGTCTTCCCGATGTTCCGCGCCAACGCGCTCTATGAAGGCCAGTATCTGCTCGGCACCTCGATCGCCCGTCCGCTGATCGCCAAGCGCCAGATCGAAATCGCCAACGCCACCGGCGCCGACGCCGTGGCCCATGGCGCGACCGGCAAGGGCAACGACCAGGTGCGCTTCGAGCTCGGCTATTACGCGCTGCGCCCCGACATCACGGTGATCGCGCCTTGGCGCGAGTGGGATTTGACCAGCCGCACCAAGCTGCTGGAATTCGCCGAGAAGAACCAGATTCCCATCGCCAAGGACAAGCGCGGCGAAGCGCCCTTCTCGGTCGACGCCAACCTGCTGCACAGCTCGAGCGAGGGCAAGCTGCTGGAAGACCCGTGGGAAGAGCCCGACGAGATGGTCTATCAGCGCACCATTTCGCCCGAGGCGGCGCCCGACAAGGCGACCTATATCGAGATGGAGTTCGAGAAGGGCGACGCCGTCGCCATCGACGGCGTGCGCATGTCGCCCGCCACCTTGCTCACCAAGCTCAACGAGTTGGGCAAGGCCAACGGCATCGGCCGCCTCGACCTGGTGGAAAACCGTTTCGTCGGCATGAAGTCGCGCGGCGTCTACGAGACGCCCGGCGGCACCATCCTGCATGTCGCCCATCGCGGCATCGAAAGCCTGACCCTCGATCGCGGCGCCATGCATCTGAAAGAAGAGCTGATGCCGCGCTATGCCGAGCTGGTCTATTACGGCTTCTGGTTCTCGCCCAAGCGCGAGATGCTGCAGTCGCTGATCGACAAGAGCCAGGAGAACGTCTCCGGCACCGTGCGGCTCAAGCTCTACAAGGGCAACACGACGGTCGTCGGCCGCAAGTCGCCCTTCAGCCTCTATAGCCTGCAGCATGTCACCTTCGAGGATGACGCCGGCGCCTACGACCAGCGCGACGCCGAAGGCTTCATCAAGCTCAACGCGCTGCGCCTGAAGCTGCGCAATCTCGCGCGCCGTTAAGCCCGCGAGAGCGATGAAAGAGACGCAATCGATTCCAATCGGTCACGTCTTTTTTTTCGACTCGAGTCTGAGATCCGTTAAGGAATCATTCCTCGCATGAGATATGGGCCCGTTCGATTTGAAGCAATTCAGCGAATCGAAATTGTCCCCAGAATCTTAACGCAGTTTGCCGCACGTCTCGCATAACCCAGACGAGAAGTACCGGCTAGAATTTTGACTCGAAAGGTTGAATCGCCGATCAGCGGCGCGAGCGGTCGCGCAACACGGCAATGATGCCGAACAGCGTGATGAGATTGGCGGCGATGATGCTGACGACGGATTTCATGCCGAGCAGAATCATGTCCTCGTCGAACAGAATATCCGACAGGTAGAAGAAATTGACGCTGACCAAGCCGATCAGCAGGAGGGCCAGACTGGTGCCCTTGCGGTTGTTCACGCTTATCTCCACGGCAGCGGCAAGCGCCCCGGCGCCGCCTTGCATTGCATTGTAGAATAAGAAGAAAACCTTGCCAGTTTTTTAACGGCTGGGCCTCAACGGCGGCGAAAGCTTAAAGGCTTGGCGCGGGCAGGCCGTGGATCGCGCAGGCCGCCAAGAGCGTACTGCGCAAGAGACAGGCAATCGTCATCGGCCCGACGCCGCCCGGCACCGGGGTGATAAAGCCGGCGACCTTCATCGCGGCGGCGAAATCGACGTCGCCGACCAGCTTGGACTTGCCCGCTTCCGCGCCCGGAACGCGGTTGATGCCGACATCGATCACGGCGGCGCCCGGCTTGATCCAATCGCCCTGGATCATCAGCGGCCGGCCGACGGCGGCCACCAGGATGTCGGCCTGGCGGCAGACCTCCGGCAGATTTTTCGTCCGCGAATGGGCGATGGTGACGGTGCAGCTTTCGCCGAGCAGCAGATGGGCCATCGGCTTGCCGACGATATTGGACCGGCCGACGACGACGGCGCTCTTGCCGGAAAGATCGCCCAGCGCGTCCTTCAGCAGCATCAGGCAACCCATCGGCGTGCAGGGCACCGCGCCACCGCCGATGCCGGCGGCGAGCTTGCCGACATTGATCAGGTGAAAGCCGTCGACGTCCTTCGCCGGATCGATGGCGGCGATGACGCTGTCGGTGTCGATCTGCTTGGGCAGCGGCAGTTGCACGAGAATGCCGTGCACGGCGGGGTCGGCATTGAGCTGGGCGATCAGCGCCAGCAGCTCGGCCTGGCTCGTCGTCGCCGGCAAGGGATGATGGAAGGACTGCATGCCCGCCGCGACGGTCTGCGTGTTCTTGTTGCGGACATAGACATGGCTCGCCGGATCGTCGCCGACGAGCACCGTGGCGAGGCCGGGCACCAGCCCGTGCTGGGCCTTCAAGGCGGCGGCCGCGGCGCCGACGCGGGCGCGCAGGCCTTCGGCGAAGGCCTTGCCGTCGATGATCTTCGCCTCAGCCATGTCCGTCTCCCGCGATCAGGATATCGAGCGCCGCGGCAAGCGCCTCGGGCGGCCCGGAAATTTGCAGCGTCTTCTGCCGGTTCTTGCCGCCCTGGGCAAGGACGATCGCCGATTTGGGCAAGCCGAGCGCCTTGGCCAGCAGATCGATCACGGCAGTGTTGGCCTTGCCATCTTCCGGCGGCGCGTTGACGGCGATGGCGAGCAGCGGTCCATCGAGGCCATCGCGCAGGCCCTCGATGCCGGCGCG
>CAMAVH010000056.1 GCA_945861615.1 Rhizobium sp. Q54
TTTTCTCGGTGAGCGCCCGTAGCTCAGCTGGATAGAGCACCTGCCTTCTAAGCCGGTGGTCGCAGGTTCGAATCCTGCCGGGCGCGCCAAGAATTTAATCACTTAATTTTTTTTCGTATGTGTGAGCGTGGCGTCAAATCGGAATGACGGCGTCCTCATGTCACAAGGACGTGTCGTCAGTTGAGAGTTCATCCTTCGTGCCTGCTTGGTCTGAGTTTGTTTTTTTCGTTGTCGTTCGACGTCTCTAGCGCGTCCTCCGCCGATCGCGGTTTTGCCAACTACGACGGAGATACGCTACGCGCTACTTTCCGCCTCGATAATATCGATACGCCCGAGATCAAAGGCGCGTGCGAAGCGGAAAAGAAACTCGCTCTCCGTGCCAAAAATTTTACCAAGGGCTGGCTCGCCAAAGGCAAAGTGACAATCCAACAAACCGGCATCGATAAATATGGACGCGTTCTCGCACGCGTGGATCGCAGCGGCGAGGATCTGGGCGAGGCGCTGATCAAGGCAGGGCTCGCGCGCCCCTGGAAAGGTCGCCGCGAAAGATGGTGCTGATCCGTTCCCTTGCTGGGAGCGGAGGTTCGAGCCTGTTAAAGGTCAGACTCACCACTTTCGTTTGGGAACTCTAGTATCCCCGATTTCATCACTCCGCCGCATCCTCAGCACAATCGCGCCATGATCTCTCTCTAACCATATTGCATTCGACAAGGCGTCTATCGCGCCCCGTCGACGGTGGTTGCGGCATCCACAGAATGATGCCCCTGGGAGATCTCGATGAAACCTGTTTCGTCTCTTCTCGCGAAAACCGTTCTCTTGGCTGCCGCCGCTGTCGGCTTGTCGGCCTGCGTCGCGGCCGAGCCTGTCGGCTACTATCCGGCGCAGACTTACTATCACTCGGCGCCGGGCTACTACTATCAGCCCTATTACGCGCCGCGTCCGGCCTATCAGAGCTTCTACTTCTCCTACAGCGACCGCGACGACCGCCGCAGCGGCCGCGGTCGCGGCCATGGGCATGGCCATCGCGGGCGGCATTGATGGCGCCGGCGCTCGTCTGACTTAAGACGGTGAAGTCGGCGATCTTCCCCGTGGATTTGTCGCCGGCCTCTTCGATCTTCGCCTTGATGTGCTCGCGGATAGTCTCCTCGATGACGCTTGATCGCGCCGCTTTCGCGCTTGATCGAGATCGCATGACGTGCCGGAAAATACCGTGCAGAATATTCCCCGCCCGGCAGAAACTTCTCAGCCCTTTGCGAGGATGACGACCATGACGCCCCCTTCGGAGACGACACGCGCCGAACCCGCGCTGCGCGCCATCGCCATGCCGGCGGACGCCAATCCGCATGGCGACATCTTCGGCGGCTGGCTCTTGTCGCAGATGGACCTCGCCGGCAGCAGCGTCGCGACGCGGCGCGCCCAGGGCCGGGTCGTCACCATCGCCGTCACCGAGATGATCTTCCACAAGCCGGTCTTCATCGGCGACGAGGTGACCTGCTATGCCGAGATCGTCAAGACGGGGCGCACCTCGATCAGCGTGAATGTCGAAAGCTGGGTGCGCCGGGCGCGCGGCGCCGACGCCGAGGAGATCAAGGTGACGGGCGGGCTTTTCACCTATGTCGCCGTCGATCCCGAGCGCAAGCCGCGCGCTGTGCCCTAGGGCGCGCGTCGCATCAAGGGACGGGTTTTCCCTCGGAATCGGCGTTTATCGGCCAAATCCGCCGTTTTAGGCCTAGGAAAAAAGCGGACCGGCGATTGAACTTCGGCGGAACGCGGGCGTTGTCTGCATGAACCAATTCACACGCAAGGTGTTCCATCATGCAGACCAAGATCCTCAAATCCGTTTTCGTTGCCCTGGCCCTTGCCGCGGCCGTTCCCGCCTGCTCGGCCATCGAAGGCCGCCAGACCGCAGGCCAGTACGTCGATGATGCCAGCATCACCACCAAGGTGAAGGCGGCCTTCGTCGCCGACGACAAGCTCAAGGCGCGTCAGATCAGCGTCGAGACCTTCAACCGCACCGTCCAGCTCAGCGGCTTCGTCGATTCGTCGGCGGAAAAGGCCATGGCGACCGACGTGGCGCGCAAGGTCGAAGGCGTGCAGTCGGTGAAGAACGACCTCGTCGTTCGCTAATCGTAGTCAAGTGAAACAGGCGGCCTCGTCCCCCGACGCGGCCGCCTTTTTCATGCCTGGAGTTAAAGGGCCGCCATGGAGCTCGTGACCATCATCGGCTCGCTCGCGGCCATCGCCTCGACCGTCAGCTTCACGCCGCAAGCTTGGAAGATCATCCGCACACGCGATGCCGACGCGATTTCGGCGCCGATGTATGCCATCACCGTGGTCGGCTTCGCGCTATGGACGAGCTACGGCCTGCTGCTCGGCCAATGGCCGCTGATCGTCACTAACAGCATTTGCCTTCTGCTGTCCGGCTTCATCCTGACAATGAAGCTGCTGCCGCCGCGCAAACGCGACAAGGTCGCCGACGCGCTCGATCCGCAAGCTTAAGGCGCAGTCGAGGCGGGCAGCGGCGTCTTGCCGCGGATCATGTCCGAGGCCTTTTCCGCCATCATCAGCACGCAGGCGTTGATATGCGCCGACACCATATCGGGCATCGCCGAAGCGTCGACGACGCGCAAGGATTCGACGCCGCGCACCTTCATCTCTGGATCGAGCACGGCATCCGGGCCGATGCCCATGGCGCAGGTGCCGGCGGGATGATGGGCGGTGATCGCCGTACTTTTCAGGAAATGGTCGATCTCGGCGTCGGTTCTGACTTTGGCTCCGGGCTTGAGCTCCTCGCCGCGGAACGGCTTCATGGCGTCGTGCGAGCCGACCTCGCGGGCGATCTTGAAGCCGTTGCGCAAGGCCGGCAGGTCGCCTGGCGCGCTGAAGAAGTTATAGACGATGCGCGGCGAATCCTTGGGATCGGCCGAGCGCAGTAGCAGTTCGCCGCGGCTTTCCGGATGCAGCAGCGTCGGGCGGATGCCGTAGCCGTCGACATAGGGCTTCTTCCAGCCGGGAAACCACATCTCGGCATGGGCCGGCAGGCCGCGGAACATGAATTCGATGTCGGGCACGGCCAGCTCGGGCCGCGACTTGATGAAGGCGTGCAAGCCGCCGGGCAGCGAAGTGGCGGGGCCGGTGCCGGTGAAATAGGCGCGCAGCATGTTAAAGGCCATGCGGTCGAAGCGCATATTGTCGCGGAAGACGCTGGTATTCTGCGGCCGCGTCCAGAAGATGATGGCCGCCAGATGGTCCTGCAGATTCTTGCCGACCGCTGAATCGATAATCGGGGCGATGCCGAAACTGCGCAATTCGTCGGCCGGGCCGATGCCCGAGAGCTTGAGGATCTGCGGCGTGTTGAAAGTGCCGCCCGATAGAATGACTTCACGATCGGCGTCGATCCGCACGACCTCGTTGCCCTTGAGATATTCGACGCCGGTTGCGCGCGTGCCCTGGAGGATGACGCGCGTGGTCAGGGCGTGGGTGATAACCGTCAAATTCGGGCGTTTCAGCGCCGGGCGCAGGAAGGCGACGGCGGCAGAGCAGCGGCGGCCATTCTTGATGGTGTATTGGCTGCGGCCGAAGCCTTCTTGCTGCGCCCCGTTGTAGTCCTCTGTGTAGGGGAAGCCGTTGGCCTTGGCGGCGGCGATCCAGGAATCATAAAGCGGATCGTCGGTGGTCGCCCATTGCGTGCCGAGCGGTCCCTCGCCGCCGCGATAGGGATCGGCGCCGCCTTCCCAGGTCTCGCAACGTCGGAAATAGGGCAGGATCTCGTGATAGGACCAGCCGAGCACGCCCTTTTGCGCCCAGCGATCGTAGTCGCCGCGGTTGCCGCGCGTGTAGGCCATGGCATTGACCGACGAGGAGCCGCCGAGCACCTTGCCGCGCTTGGCATCGATCTGGCGATTTTCGAGATTGGGTAGCGGCTCGGTGTCGTAGCCCCAGTCCTGGCGGCGCGAGTTCAGGGTTTTGCCGATACCCAGGGGAATATGGATCAAAGGATTGATGTCGCGACCGCCGGCTTCGAGCAGCAAGACGCGGCAGGCGGGATCTTCCGTCAGGCGATTGGCCAGCACGCAGCCCGCCGAACCGGCGCCGACGATGACGTAATCATATCCCGTGGTCTTGCTCATACCTTGTCGCCTCGAATGACTTTATGTGTGGTGGAGATGTGTGATGGAGATCGCGCCCGTTCGATGGGCGGAGTGCCGGGCGTCGATTTGCGAAACGTTCGATGAGGTGGAGGCCTGTCTTGAAACTAGACCGGCTTTTCTCCCTTGATCGTGACGCGCCTCATATGCCGCAGCTCCGCGGCGCTGAAGTCCGTTCGGGCATGCAGGGCGCAGCGGTTGTCCCACAGAATGAGATCCTCTCGCTGCCAGACATGCTCAAAGACGAATTCCTTCCGCTCGATATGCGCGAACAGATACATGAGCAGTTCTTCGCTCTCGGCGGTGTTCATGCCCTCGATTTCGGCGGTCATCAGGCGGCTGACGTAAAGCGCCTTTCGGCCGGTTTCCGGATGGGTTCTGACGATGGGATGCGACGCCTGCGGCACGCCGGGGCGAACGACCCCGCTGCGCGTCTCGCCATGCTCGTAGTCATACGCGTGAATCGCCCTCAGGCCGTCGATCCGGTCGCGCACGGATTGCGGCAGCGTTTCGTAAGCGTAATAGGCATTGGCGAATAAGGTGTTTCCGCCCGTGCTCGGGACCTCCATGGCGTAGAGCATGGTGGCGGCGCAGGGCTTCTCCTGATGCGATTGATCCGAATGAAAATGCATCTCGCCATCGGGATGCGACCCGACGAGCTGTCCGTTTTCCCGAAGATTGGAGACGAACATCACCGCGTCGTTGCCCTTGTTGTGATTGGCGGCGTCGGTCCGGGTGCGGCTCTTCAGCGGGCCGAACAGTTCGGCAAAGCGGACTTGATCGTCTTGGCTGAGCTTGGGGCCGCGGATGAGAATGACCAATTTCTCGAGCCAGACGTCATGGATGGCCTTAAAGACGTCGGGCGGGATCGGTTGCGTCAGATCGACGCCGATGATCTCCGCGCCGAGGGTCGGCGTGAGATCGCGGACCGTGAAGAACGAGCGCGCTGCCGCGCGTGCGTGCGGCGCGGCGGCTGCGGTGGGGTGCGGCGCAGGCGAAGACAAGTCGCTCATCAGGGCCTCCTGTGGTTCGATCAAATGCGCTGTCGGCTGGCTTTGATTTCTCGCACAAGCAGACAATAGGACGGTATGGGAATGCAAAGATAATCGTGCGGAAACGGCGTTCTTCCCGTCTTTGATCAGGTTTCATTTTGCCGAGTGAAACTAGATCAAGTCATCGCGCCCAGTCTTACTGATAACGATGGCGGGCTTGGTTTAATCGTGAGCAAATTTTCGCCTGTATGAGCGACGGCTAAGCAAAGCCGAAACCGGCGGCCGCGATCGCGATGGCGAAGTTGGCCGGTGCCTGAGAGGCGGCCGTTGGCGCACGACTTGCAAAGCGTAAAGTTCTTCATCGCGTTAGGGGAAACGCATATCGGCGAGATTCTTTTGAAAGAGATTCTTTGAAGCCAGTGTGCAGGCAAAGGAGAAGATGATGGCTTTGTTGCGAAACCGCATGCTTTTCGTTCTCGTGCCGGCCAGTCTAATGATCGTGCTTATGCCACTCGCGGCCCGCGCTCAATCGGTCGAGCAGTTTTATGCGGGAAAGCAAATCGTCATCAACGTCGGATCGTCGACAGGCGGCGGCTATGACGCGCTAGCCCGTCTGATGGCGCGCCATATCGGCAAGTTCATTCCGGGCAAACCGAGCGCGGTGGTTCAGAACATGCCGGGGGCGGGCGGCCTCGTCGCCTCGAACCATTTTTATAATGTCGCGGCCAAGGATGGCAGCGTCATCGCTCTCATGCAGCGCACGGCGATCATCGCCAAGCCGCTGATCGGCGATAACGTCAATTTCGACGTTAAAAAAATCAACTGGATGGGAAGTCTGGCGAGCGAGCCCGGCGTGCTGGTCGTCTGGCATTCGTCTCCCGTCGTCACCGCGAAAGATCTGCTGAGCAATACCTTGATTGCCGGCGGCAACGGCGTGGCGAACGATACGGAGCTGACGCCGAAAGTGATCAACGCCGTCATCGGCACCAAGCTGAAGGTCGTGTCGGGCTATCCGGGCATGTCCGAAGTCACCCTCGCGATGGAACGCGGCGAGGTCGCGGCGGTGACCGATTGGTCATGGTCGAACGTGAAGCGCAATCCGCGCTATTTGCAGGAAAAGCTTGTTCGTGTGTTGATGCAGTTCGGGATCGAGCGTTCGGCGGATTTGCCGAATGTGCCGCTTGCTCAGGATTTCGCAAAAAATCCGGCGGATCAGAGCCTGCTATCTTTGTATTTCGCGCCGAAGGCGGTCGCGCGCCCGGTCGCTCTGCCGCCAGCCGTGCCGGCTGATCGTGTCGCGGCACTCCGCACGGCCTTCATGCAGATGGCGAAGGATCCCGAAGCCATTGCCGAAGCCAAGAAATCCGGCATCCCGCTCGATCCGACCGACCATCGTTCTGTCGAGAAGGTCATCGACATCGTCGAGAGCGCTTCGCCGGAAGTCATCGCGAGGCTTCGCGCGATCTTGGCAAGCAAATAGAGGGCGAGGAACGAACGCGCGCGCGGAGTCACCGCCGCCGTTCGTAAACCCTTTCTCTCCTGCGCTTGCGTCCGCGCTTGCTCAGCGGCGCGTCTAGGGCGCGGTCGATGCCGGCAGAGGCGCTTGTCCGCGGATCATGTCGGAGGCCTTCTCCGCCATCATCAACACGCAAGCGTTGATATGCGCCGATACCATGTCGGGCATCGCCGAGGCATCGACGACGCGCAAGCCCTCCATGCCGCGCACCTTCATCTGCGGATCAAGCACCGCATCGGAGCCGATGCCCATGGCGCAGGTGCCGGCCGGATGATGCGCGGTGATCGCCGTGCTTTTCAGGAAGGCGTCGATCTCGGCGTCGGTTTTGACTTGCACGCCGGGTTTGCGCTCTTCGCCGCGGAATTTCGCCAATGCCGCGTGGTTGCCGACTTCGCGCGCCATCTTGAAGCCTTGACGGAAGGTCGGCAGATCGTTCGGCGCGGTGAAGAAATTATAGACGATGCGCGGCGGGTCTTTCGGGTCGGCCGAACGCAGCAGGATCTCGCCGCGGCTGTCGGGATGCAGCAGGGTCGGGCGGATGCCGTAGCCGTCGAGATAGGCCTTCTTGATGCCGGGAAACCACAGATGCGCGTCATGCGGCAGGCCGCGGAACATAAACTCGATGTCGGGCACCGCGATCTCAGGGCGCGATTTGACGAAAGCATGCAAACCGCCGGGCACCACGGTGGCCGGTCCCGTGCCGGTGAAATAGGCGCGCAGCATGTTGAAGGCCATGCGATCGAACCGCATGTTGTCGCGAAATAGGCTGGTGTTCTGGGGCCGCGTCCAGAAAATCACCGTCGCGAGATGGTCCTGTAAATTCTTGCCGACCGGCAGATCGATCACCGGCTGGATGCCGAATTCGCGCAGCTCGTCGGCCGGGCCGATGCCGGAGAGCTTGAGGATTTTCGGGCTGTTGAAGGTGCCGCCCGAGACGATCACCTCGCGGTCGGCGTCGGCGCGACGCAAATCGTTGCCCTTCAGATATTCGACGCCGACGGCGCGGGTGCCTTGCAGGATCACGCGCGTGGTCAGCGCGCGGGTGATCACCGTTAGGTTCGGCCGCTTCATCGCCGGCTTGAGAAAGGCGACCGCCGAGGAGCAGCGCCGGCCGTTCTTGATGGTGTATTGGCTGCGGCCGAAGCCTTCCTGCTGCACGCCGTTGTAGTCCTTGGTGTGCGGGTAGCCGTTGGCTTCGCCGGCGGCGATCCAGGCCTCATAGAGCGGGTCTTTGGTTTTGGCGAATTCCGTGTGCAGCGGGCCCGCGCCGCCGCGATAGGGATCCTCTCCGCCATGCCAGCTTTCGCAGCGCCGGAAGTAGGGCAGTACCTCATGGTACGACCAGCCGAGCGCGCCCTTCTGCGCCCAGCGGTCGTAATCGCCGCGATTGCCGCGCGTATAGGCCATGACGTTGACCGACGACGAGCCGCCCAGCACCTTGCCGCGCTTGGCATCGACCTTGCGGCCGGCGAGGGCGGGGTCGGGTTCGGTCTCGTAATGCCAGTCGTGCAGGCCGTACTCGTGCATCTTGCCCATGCCGAGCGGGATGTGGATCAAGGGGTCGAGATCGCGGCCGCCAGCTTCGAGCAGCAGCACGCGGCAGGCGGGGTCTTCGCTCAGGCGGTTGGCCAACACGCAGCCGGCCGATCCGGCGCCGACGATGATGTAGTCGTACCCGCTGCTCTTGCTCATAGTCCCGATTGCCCCGTGTCTTGCCAGTGAATGGCGGTCCTGATTGCGAATCCTCTATAGCATGAGGGGGCCGCCGGCGGCGAAGGGCCTTTCTCGCAACAGTCTGATGCAGTTGATAAAAATGAAACGGGCGCCGCGCTGCCGCGCGACGCCCGTAACGTCGAAATCGATCCGCTCGCCCTATTGAACGATGCGCCAGGAGCCGTCGGGCTGTTGGCAGGCGGTGCCGTAGGAGGCGATCTGCTGGCCGCCGACCGTCATCGTGCTCTGATATTCGCGGCAATAGGGTGCCGGCTGCAGCGGTCCGCCCGGCAGCACATTGTTGGCGGCGACCGGCGGGGCGTAGATCACCGGCGGCGGGTTGGCGTAAACGATCGTCGGCGGCGGCGAATAGATCACGCGCGGCGGCGGCTGGTAGTAGCGCGGCGGCGGCGCGTAATAGACGACGCGCGGCGGCGGACGATGGTAATGGCGGCCACGGTCCCAGCCCGGGCCGGGGCGACCGTGATAGGAGCCGCCGCTGCTGTAGCCGAAGCTGAAGCTGTCCGCTTTGGCGGGCTGGGCGGTGGCGAGAGATGCGGCGCCGGCCAGCGCCAGAACGAAGGCCGCGACAATGCCACGCGACATGGCTGGATCCTCCAGGGGCCGCCCCCGGGTCCGGCGCGACGCCGAACCTCACGGCCCATGACGCCAATCTTACCGGCGATCATGGCGCCAATATGGCGTTTTTTTCGCGCCGCAGTGCAGCAGGCGCGGGGGTTTATTCCGGTTCCGGCAACGTCTTAGCCGGTGCCCGCCACCGGTTGCGCCGGCTTCGGTGCCCCAGACTTAACGCCGCCTTAACCTTTATCATGCTGAATAATAACTAAATTTCGGCCTTTCCGGCCGACCAGCGAGAGAACGCATGAACGACAGCAGCAGCCCCGTCGGCTCTTCCGGGCTTGGGTGGACGCGCATCAGCCAGCAGGAGCTGGACCGCGTGCTGCGTCTGCATGAGCGTTTCTTGACCGGCCAGACCAACGGCCAGCGCGCCCTGCTCAAATTCCACGACCTCAGTGGCCTCGATCTCCGCAAGAGCGACCTGAGCCAAGCCGATCTCACCGGCGCGCTGCTCAAGCAGTGCTGGATGGCCGAGTCGAAGCTTCGCATGGCCAATCTCTTCGGTGCCGATTTGCGCGTCGCCAATCTCTATCGCGCCGATCTGACGCGCGCCGACCTGCGCGGCGCTTGCCTGCGCGGCGCCGATCTCACCGAAGCCATCATGGTCGAAGCCGATGTGCGCCAGGCCGCCCTCGCTCGCCATCAGGAAAAAGACGGCATGCAGGTGGTGGCCTACGAGCAGCTTTCCTCGGAGCTGAGCGCGATCATCGCCCGCCGCGTCGATCTGACCGGCGCGCTGCTCTCCGATTCCATGATGCTGAACGCCGATTTGACCGATGCCGTGCTGCGCAACACCGATCTCAAGCGCGCGGATTTACGAAATTCCCTGCTGATCGGCGCGATGCTCGACGGCAGCGATCTGACGGGCGCGAATTTCGGCGGCGCGACCATGACGGGCGCGGTGATGAACAAAGTGAAGCTGGAATACACCTTGTTCAAAGACGCCGACATGCGCGGCGCCATCCTCGATTCCGCCGCCCGGTCTTACGACGGATTCCACATGGCGGTGCAATCGACAGTGCCGTCGCCCAACGACGCGCTGCTTGCCGCGATCTTGAAGAGGCACGCCGAATGGGTCGACAGCACCAGCAAGTCCGGCAAGCGCGCCGACATGACGGAAATGGACCTGACCGGGCGCATCTTGCGCGGGGCCAACCTGGCCGCGGCGATCATGGAACGCGCCGTGTTGCGCGATGCCGATTTGTCGAACGCCGAATTGGCCATGGCGGTGATGTCCTTTTCCGATCTCTGCGGCGCCAATCTCACGCGCGCCGACCTGCGCGGCGCGAATCTCCAGCGTGCGGCATTGATCGAAGCCAATCTTGCCGGGGCCAATCTCGGCCCAGTGGAGAAGATCGGCAATTCGCCGTCGCATAGCTATCCGGTGAATCTCGAAAACGCCAAGCTGATTGGCGCCAATCTGGCCGGCGTGGTGCTGCGCTCCGCCCGCTTGATGAAGGCCGATCTCAGCGAGGCCGACTTGCGCGATGCCGACTTGCGCGGCGCCGATCTGCGCGGCGCGGACTTGCGCGGCGCCAAGCTCGACGGCGCCAATCTCGAAGGCGCGAAGATCGACAGTCCGCGCGGCGATGCGCCTTAAGGCCTTAGGCCTGTTCTAAGCGCCCCGATATTCAAGCCAGTGATATCTGCGGTGAAAGGCGCCGCTGTTCTCCGTCCACGGCGATGAGGCTGATTATTTGGCCGCTTTGTCATGATGGGGTCATCCAAAGGTAACAGACCGGTCATGGCTTATCCCTAAGAGTCGGCGCGAGGCCGCATCGGCCGCACCACTCAATATAGGGGTCATGACCATGGGCAATCGGTTCTGGCGCAAGTGCTTGCGTTTCTTGTCAGTCGCCTCCCTCGCAGCAAGTGCGGGACTTTCGGGCGCTGCCCTTGCGCAGGACAATCGTCCCAACGTCGTGGTCGGCGTCAATGCCCTCGCGGTCGGCTTGGATCCCGTGCTGGCTTCGGGCAACGTCACGATCCGCATCACCTATTCGATCTACGACACGCTGATCCGCCGCGACTTCCTGTCCGACGGCAAGGGCATGGGCTCGAAACTGGTGCCCGGCCTCGCCACTTCTTGGAAGCGCATCGACGACCGCACCTTGGAGTTGCAGCTGCGGCAAGGCGTGAAGTTTCACAACGGCGCCGAGCTGACCGCCGAGGATGTGCTCTTCACCTTCGATCCGGACCGCCTGATCGGTCCCAAGTCGCTCTTGCCGGAGGGCCGCACTTACTTCGGCCATCTCGCCAAGGTCGAAGCGCTCGATAAATATACCGTACGCTTCACCGCCAAAGCGCCGGATCCCGTGCTCGAGCAGCGCCTGGCCACCTACGGCTCCTTCATTATCAGCAAGAAGGCCTGGCTCGATGCGGTCAAGGGTGACACGAGCGATCCGAAATGGATGGCCACCGCCCTGAAGGTCACCGACCGCGCCCCGGTCGGCACCGGTCCCCTGAAATTCACCGAGTGGAAAGAGGGCGATTATCAGAAATTCGTCGCCAACGACGATTATTACGGCGGCAAACCGGCGTTCAAGACGCTGACTTTCCGCCAGGTGCCGGAGCTGGCGAGCCGTGTCGCCGGCCTGGTGAGCGGCGAGATGGATCTTATCGTCAACATTCCGCCCGACCAGGTGAAGGTCTTCGACCGTTACAAGAACATCGAGACCAAGAGTTTGGCGCTGGCCAACACGCAGCTTCTCCTGTTCAACACCAGCGATCCGGTGCTGAAGGACAAGCGGGTCCGCCAGGCTTTATCGATGGCGATCGATCGCCCGGCGCTCATTACCGCGCTGTGGCAGAATCAGGCCTACACGCCGAACGGCCACCAGATGGAAGACTTCGGCGCCATGTACAACCCGAAGCGTCCGCCGCCGGTGTACGATCCGGAGCGCGCCAAGCAGCTCCTCAAGGAGGCCGGCTATAACGGCGAAGAGATCGTGGTACGCACCATGACCGCCTATTACAGCAACATGCTGTCTGCGACGCAGATCATCCAGCAGATGTGGAAAAAGGTCGGCGTCAATATGCGCCTGGCCATCGTCGAGAACTTCACGCAGGTGCGCGCCCCCGGCGTGATGATCTATCCCTGGTCCAATTCCTACCGTCTGCCCGATCCGGTCGGCGGTCTCGTCTCGTTGTGGGGCTACGACTCGGCGGTGCAGAAGAGATATAAATATTGGACCTCGCCCAAGGCCTTTAATGACGCCCAGGATGTCGTCATCACCAGCATGGATCCGAAGGCGCGCTTTGCGGCTTTCCAGACGATGCTCGATATCTTCGAGGACGAGGCGCCCGCGGCGTTGCTCTATAATCCCTATGAGACCTACGCCATGAAGAACACGGTGCAGTGGACGCCCTATCCGCTCTACTTCATGGATTTCCGCCCCGACGTGTTCAAGATCAAACCGGCGCCGCGCTCTTAATCGGGGAGGGCGCGGTCATGTCCGCTCCGCTGCTCTCGATCGAGAACCTCACGGTCGGCTTCTCGACCGAACGGGGGCCGGTCACGGCGGTGCGTGGCGTCAGCCTGGCGGTCGATGCCGGAGAGACGCTGTGTCTCGTCGGCGAATCGGGTTGCGGCAAGAGCGTCACCTGCCACGCCGTGCTCGGCCTATTGCCGAGCAACGGCCGGGTGACGGGTGGGCGCATCCTGTTCGAGGACCGCGATCTTGCCGCCTTCTCCGAGCGCGAATTGGAGCGCCTGCGCGGACGCGAGGTCGCCATGATCTTTCAGGACCCGCTGACGGCGCTCAATCCGGTCCATAGCATCGGCAAGCAATTGGCCGAGGTGCTGATATTGCATCGCGGACTGTCGTGGGACGCGGCGAAGGCGGAGGTAAAGCGGCTGCTCGATCGCGTGCGCATACCCGACGCCGGCCGGCGGCTCGGCGAATATCCTCATCAGCTCTCGGGCGGCATGAACCAGCGCGTCGCCATTGCCATGGCGATGGCCTGCCGGCCCAAGCTGATCATCGCCGACGAGCCGACCACGGCGCTCGACGTGACAATCCAGGCGCAAATCCTCGAACTGCTGCGCGAATTGCAAGCGGAGGAGGGGCTGGCCCTCATGCTGGTGACCCACGATCTCGGCGTGGTGGCCGAAATGGCCGATCGCGTCGCCGTCATGTATCTCGGCCGCGTCGCCGAAGAGGCTGCGGTCAATGACCTTTTTAGCGCGCCTTGCCATCCCTATACGCGCGGCCTGTTGCGCTCGATTCCACGCATCGACGAGAACGTGGCGCGGCTCGCGACCATCGAGGGCAGCGTGCCATCTCTCCATGCCGTGCCGGCCGGTTGTCCCTTCGCCCCGCGCTGCGAGAACGCCTGCACGGCTTGCGTTGAACATGTGCCAGAGCCGCTTGTGCGGGCCGACGGGCGCCGCGTCGCCTGTTTCGCTCCCGTCGCAGCATGAGCATCGCCGCCGCATCGGCACCCCTGCTGGAGGTGCGCGGCCTCTCGCGCCACTTCCGATTGGCGCGTCCCTGGCCCTGGGCGCCGGTCGCCGAAGTGCGGGCCGTCGATGACGTCAGCTTCGAGCTGCACGTCGGAGAGACGCTCGGTCTGGTCGGCGAATCGGGCTGCGGCAAATCGACGACCGGGCGTCTGGTCCTCGACCTGTTGGCGCCGGACGGCGGCGAGGTGCGTATCGACGGCCGGTCGATCCGTCATCTCTCGGCCGAGGAGGGGCGCGGTTTGCGCCGCAAGGCCCAGATCATTTTCCAGGACGCCGCCAGCGCGCTCAATCCGCGCCTACCCATCGGCGCGCAAATCCGCGAACCGCTCGACATCCACGGCGTCGGCGACTCGGCGAGCCGCGTGGCGGCTGCGCTTCAGATGTTGCGCGCGGTCGGCCTTCAAGGGGACATGGCCGGACGTTATCCCCATGAATTGTCCGGCGGTCAGCAGCAGCGCGTCGTCATCGCCCGCGCGTTGATCCTGCAGCCGAGGCTCGTCGTCTGCGACGAGCCGGTGTCGGCGCTCGATGTGTCGGTACAGGCCCAGGTGGTCAATCTGCTGAAAGACCTGCAGCGTCAATTCGGCGTCGCTTATCTGTTCATTTCCCATGCGCTAAGCGTGGTGCGCCATATCAGCGATCGCGTCGCCGTCATGTATCTCGGCCAGATCGTCGAGACGGCGACGCGCGACGATTTGTTCGACCGTCCGCGGCATCCCTACACGCGGGCGTTGATCTCGGCGATTCCGGTGCCGGATCCGCGCCTGCGCCGCGAACGGCTGTTGCTCGTCGGCGATCCGCCGAGTGCCGTCAATCCGCCGGCCGGTTGCCGCTTCCACACGCGTTGCCCGTTCGTGGTGGAAGATTGCAAAACGGCTATGCCGACGCTGCGGGCAGTGAACGGAGAACCGACCCATCAGGTGGCCTGCCACCGTGTCGCAAGAGGTGAGATATGACGGTGTTTCAAGTGGTCCAGGTGACCGATACCCACCTCAGCCGCAATCGCGGTTACTTCTACGACAATTGGCGCGTCTTCCTCGCCGACATGCGGGCCAACCCGCCGGACCTGATCGTCCATAGCGGCGATCTGTCGCTGCGCGGCACCGACGATTCCGACGATCTCGCCTTCGCACGGGCCGAACTCGACAAGCTGCCCTGTCCCGTGCTGGTCATGCCGGGAAACCACGACATCGGCGACACGCCGCCCGACGCGCGCTTGCAGCGTCCGCTGAGCGACGAGCGGCGACGTAACTGGCGCAGCTTCGTCGGCCCCGAATGGGATTATCGCGATCTCGGCGCGGGCGAGAGCGGCTGGCGCATCGTCGGCGTGAACGCCCAATTGTTCGATTCGGGATTCGCCGACGAGGCCGAGCAATTGGCTTGGCTGGAAGAGGTGTTCGCCTCGTCGGCCGGCAGAAATCTTGCCCTATTCCTGCACAAGCCGCTGTTCTATGCGGCGTCGGACGAGCCCGCCCTCGGTCTGTCCTGCCTTTTTCCGATGGGCCGGGCGAAATTGCTGGCGCTGTGCCGCAGCCATGGCGTCCAACTGATCGGCAGCGGCCATCTGCATGTCTATCGCGCCTTCGCCGAGGACGGAATGCAAATGGTTTGGGCGCCGGCCACCGCCTTCATCAACAGCAAGGAGAAGTCCTTGCCGCCGGTGGAGGGCCTGCAGCGCCGCGCAGGCTATGTCCGCTATCGCTTGGACGGTAGTTCGGCGACGCATGAGTTCATCGAGCCGGATCTGTTTCTGTCGCTCGACGTGCGCAATTGGTCGCGGGCGACGGGTTCCACCGTCTACCTGCCGCCCAAGCCGTTGGCCCATGCGGAGATCCTGTCGTGAACTTGATGCGGCGCGGGGATTTCCTCGTCATCGCGCACCGCGGCTATTCGGACGGCTATCTCGAGAATAGCCGCGAGGCCTTCGAGGCGGCCATCGCCACCGGCGCCGATCTGATCGAAACGGACGTGCGGCTATCCAGCGATGGCACGCTCTATTGCAATCACGATCCGGATTTGGAGCGGGTGCGCGGCACCGACCGCAGCATCGCCGAGTTGCCGGACGAATCGCTCGACGAATTAAATGTGCTACGTCTGTCCGACGTGTTGGAAATCGCGCGCGACCGCGTCGGCGTCCTGCTCGACCTCAAGCTCGCCTATCGCGACTATCCTGTGTTGGTTCATGATGCGGTTAGCGCGCAGGGCATGCAGTCGTCCGTGGTGTTCGGCGTGCGCAACGTTGCTCAGGCGCAAGCCCTGCATCAGCGGGCGCCCGATGCGGTCATCCTCGGTTTTCTCAATGACCGCAGCGACTTTCCCGCCTTCTTCGTAGCGGGCGGCGGTATCGCACGCCTGTGGGAAGATGAGACGGATGCTACTTCGGTCGCTGCGGCGCGCGCCGGCAATCATCCGGTCTGGATCACCACCGGCCAGCGCAAGGACGGCACGGCCGGCGAAATCGACGAGGCGCGCCTGCGCCGCCTCATCGCGCTGGAGATCGACGGCGTACTGGTCAATGCGCCGCACCGCGCCCTCGCGCTGCGCAACGAAACGGCTAACTTGGCATGACGGCGCGCTTCTTTCTGGTCAAGCTGGTGCGCGCGATGCTGACGCTGCTGCTCGTCGTCAGCTTCGTCTTCGTCATCTTGCGCGTATCGGGCGATCCGACCGACATTCTGCTGCCCGACGATGCGACAGCCGATACCATCGAATATTATCGGACGGCGTGGGGCTTGGATAAGCCCTTGCACGAGCAATATGTGCGCTACGTCTGGAGCGTTCTGCACGGCGACTTCGGCATCTCGCTCCAGGATAATCGCGACGCATTGCAAGTGGTATTGGAGCGCGTGCCGGCGACCCTGCAACTGGGACTGGCCGCGTTGGTATTTTCCATCATGCTCGGCATCCCGCTTGGAATATTTGCGGCACTCCATCGCAACAGCATGGCCGACCGCCTAACGATGAGCTTTGCCGTGCTTGGCTATGCTATGCCGAATTTTTTCCTCGGCATTCTGCTCATCTTGCTATTCACCATGAGCCTGCAATGGTTGCCGAGTTCGGGCAGCGCGACCCTTTGGCACATGATCATGCCGGTCGCGACCTTGGGTATGGCGGCTGCCGGAACGCTGGCGCGGTTCTCTCGCTCGGCCATGCTTGAGGTCTTGAGCCAGTCCTATATGCGCACTGCAAAGGCTAAGGGCGCGCCGCGGCTGCGCCGCATCGGTTGGCATGCCATGCCGAACGCCGCTATTCCTGTCGTTACCGTGCTTGGCTTCAAGATCGGCGGATTGATCTCTGGCGCCTTGGTCACCGAGACGGTCTTTGCCTGGCCCGGCATCGGCCGATTGCTGGTGATGGCGGTATCGAACCGCGATCTTCCTGTTGTGCAGGCCGTGGTGCTCTTGGTCGGATTTACTATGGTGGTGACCAACTTGATCGTCGATTTTCTCTATGGCTGGCTCGATCCGCGCGTGCGGGTCAGCGGCGCGAGCCAGGGGGCCTGATCCATGGCCGACCAAACCCAAGGCCAGCGACTGCGCGGCGGCACAACCCCGGGTCTGCTGTCGGGCATCACGCGGGAATTGTCCCGCATGCCGGCATTGGTGCTGATATGCGCGCTATTTCTGTTCGGCACATTGTGCGTCTTCGTTTTTGCCGACCTGCTGGCGCCATATCACTATGCCGAGCAGGACTTGCTCAACCGCTTGAAGCCGCCGAGCTTCCTAGGAGGGATCTCGGAACATTGGCTCGGCACCGACGATCTCGGCCGCGACCTGCTCAGCCGTATCATCTACGGAACGCGCATGAGCATTTTCGTGGCCATCGCCGGCACGGTGATCGGCGCGACGATCGGCACGGCGATCGGGTTCTTGGCTGCGCATTTTCGCGGCTGGATCGAAGAATCTGTGATGATGTTCGTCGATTTCCAGGCCTCCATTCCGTTCATGATCGTCGCGCTGGCCGTGCTCGCTTTCTTCGGCAACAACTTCCTGCTGTTCGTGCTGGTGATGGGTCTGAATGGCTGGGAGACCTACGCGCGGCTGACGCGCGGCATGGTATTGTCGGCGAGCGAGCATGGTTATGTCACGTCGATGCGGGCGCTCGGCGCCAGCCCCTTGCGTATATATGGCCGCCATATACTGCCGAATATCGCCAGCGCGCTGATTGTCCAGTTCACGCTGAACTTCCCCGAGACGATCCTGCTGGAAACCTCGATGAGTTTTCTCGGCCTCGGCATCCAACCGCCGCTGACCAGCCTCGGCCTCATGCTCGGATCTGGCCGCGACTATTTGCTGACCGCTTGGTGGATCGCGGTGTTTCCTGGTCTGATGATTTTTTTCACAACGCTGGCCGTCAGCATTCTCGGCGATTGGCTGCGCGACCGCCTCGATCCGACGCTGAGACGCTGACCGTCTATGCGGCTTGCAGGCGCCGGTCCTTTTCGGCCAAGGCCCAATCGGGCCGGTCAGTGGTGAAGGCGGCGGCGCCGAGATCGAAGGCGGCGCTGATGCGCTCTTGCGTGTTGACGCCGAAGGCTCCGGCGCGCAAGCCCATGTCGCGCGCGCGGGCGAAGCTGTCGGCACTCATCAGCGCGGCGGGCAGGGAGATCTCGGGCAATGCCTTGGCGCGCACCAGGGCGAGCGACGCGGCGTAATCCTCCGGCGCGGCGGCGGCATCTTTGCGCATCAGGGCGATGGCGCCGCGGACGCTGGCGAGCGACAGCGCGGTTTCCAGCGTGTCCCATTGGAACGAGGTGAAGATCGTTCGGTGCAGCATGCCGGCGTCGCGCAGCAAGGCGATGGTTTCCGCCTCGATGCCGGCATAGCGGCTGCCGTCGGCCCGGCATTTGAATTCGAGGCGGAGATCGATGGGCGTCGGCGCGATCAGCGCGACAAGTTCGTCGAGCAACGGCAAGGGCTCGCCGTCTGTGCCATTGATCGTGACGCTGCACAGCTCGTCCCAGCTTTTATCGGCAAGCGGGCCGTTGCCATCGGTCATGCGGTCGAGCGTGGCATCGTGATGGACGACAAGCAGGCCATCCTTGCAGCGATGCACGTCGAACTCGATGAGATCGACAGGCAGGCGGATGGCGTTGCGGAAGGCCGTCAGGCTGTTTTCCGGCCAGAGGCCGGCGCCGCCGCGATGGGCGGCGATGAGCGGAAAGGACATGGCGGTACGGATAACCCCCGGCTGTTGTCTAGCCTAGAGTAGCCGCCAGGCTGTGACAGATCGGCGACCGTTCAATAACCGGCGGATTTATCCACCAGATTGACGAGCGGCTGTCCGGCGCGGGCGCGGCGGATGTTCTCCAGCACGATATCGGCGCCATGGGCCTGACGGGTCGCCGCGGCATTATGCGGCGTGACGGTGATTTTAGGATGGGTCCAAAACGGGTGTCCGGCAGGCAGCGGCTCGGTGCGGAAGACGTCGAGCGTCGCGCCGGCGAGCTGTCCCGAGTCGAGGGCCGCCAGCAGGTCGTCATCGACGATATGCTCGCCGCGTCCGGCATTGATCAGATAGCTGCCGCGCGGCATGGCGGCGAAGGCACGGGCATCGAGGATATCGCGCGTTTCCGGCGTCAGCGGCAGCAGGCAGACGACGATCCGACTGCGTGCCAGGAAGGCGTGAAAGTTCTCTTTGCCAGCGAAGGTCTCGATGCCGTCGATCTGGCGCGGATTGCGTACCCAGCCGGCGACCGGGAAATTGAATAGGCGAAGCCGCTCGGCGGCCATCAGGCCAAGATTGCCGAGCCCCATGAGGCCGATCCCGGTGTCGGCCGCGGCGGCGTCGGCCAGACGTTGCCAGCGTTGCTCGCATTGCTGGGCTTCGTAGTCGGGCAGGCGCCGGCAATAGCGCAGCGCATGCAGCACGACATATTCCGTCATGGTGTCGCCGCGCGCCGGATTGACGCTGCGCACGATGGGGATATGGGCCGGCATGGTCTCGTCGCCGAGCAGCCGCTCGACACCGACCGCCATGGAGGCGACGAATTTCAAATTGGGGAATTTGGCGAATTCTCCCGGCGGCAGGGCCGAGGCGATGACGAATTCGACATTCGCCGGATCGTCGTAATCGGGCCACAGGCGCACAGGCGTGCCGGGCAGTTCGCGCTCGAAGATGTCGAACCAGCTCTGCATGCGCTCCTTGCTATGCGCCTTGACCACGATCATGACGGGTTACTCGCCGTAAAGTTTACTGGGATCGACTTCGACTTTGGCGATCTCGGTCAAGGCGCCGAGCGCGCGCGGCGCGCGGAAGAAGCAATTGTGCCGGCCGGTGTGGCAGGCGACGCCAGTCTGTTCGACCAGCATCAGCACCGCGTCGCCATCGCAGTCGAGGCGGAAATCGATCAGCTTCTGAAGCTGACCGGAGCTTTCGCCCTTCTTCCACAGCTTCTGGCGCGAGCGCGAGTAATAGTGCGCATAGCCGCTGCGCAGCGTCGTCTCGACCGCTTCGCGGTTCATCCAGGCGAGCATCAGCACTTCGTTGCTGCCCGCCTGTTGCGCGATCGCGGCGATCAGGCCTTTGGCGTCGAACGCCATCTCGCCGAGGATTTCGCCGATAGCTTTGGCATTTGCGGGCAAAGCGGGTACGCCCGCAGGGGGGGTGGAGGCGGTGGTCATGGCGGCTTTCCGGATTGGGAGGCTAGTCGTTGATCGACCCTGGGAGAGTCAACATTGACAGGCGGCGCGTCAACAGTGTTATAATATAACAAATATGCGCGAGCCGGTTGATTTCCAAGCGGTTTCCTTAGGGCGCCTGGGCATTTCGCGCGTCGATCCGATTTTTTGGAGCGGTTCTCATTCATGGCGCAGCGCCGCCCGACTTTGCCGCCGGCCCTGACCCGCGGCCACGACCATCATCAATGCGTGCATGACGCCCTGGCCGAGGCCGAGCGGCTCTGC